>NZ_JBEORW010000002.1:0-356853 GCF_040302565.1 Streptomyces sp. NPDC097981 | reverse complement strand
AACGCGGGCGACCAGGACATCCAAAACCGTTCGGGATGCCCGCAGTAACCAGGAATGGGTCCAAGACCCACTCCTGCTCACTGATGAGGAACGGTCAGACGGTCTCCAGGGTGCGGCCCTCGGAGTCGGACGAGCCGGTGTCGCGCACGGCGGCCCCGGCTTCCGCGGCCTTCGCGGCCCTGGCCTTGCGCGAGCTGGAGAAGCGGCGGGTGATCGGCGCCTCGACCCAGGCGTACAGGGCCCAGGACAGCAGCACGGCGACGACGATCTGGGCGGCGATCAGTGCGATGCCGGCCGGCGTCGAGTAGAGCCCGTCGCCGAGCAGTTTCCGGGAGTAGGCCAGGACGATGTAGTGGAGCAGGTAGAAGGCGAAGGAGATCTCGCCGAGCCAGATCATGAACCGGTTGTTGAACGGCGTCGGCTTGTTCTCCGCGTCGCGCGTGGCGACGGCCGCGATCAGCAGCACGATCGGGATGAGGGTGACCGCGCGCTGTGCGTACAGGTGCTCCACGTTCATCGCGAGCACGTAGCTCGCGGCCAGCAGCGCCGCCGACCAGACCGTGCCGATGTTGCGCCAGCGGCCCGCCGTCACGGCGCGGGCGACGAGGATGCCGAGGGCGAAGTCGAGCAGCCGGACCGGCGGCAGGACGTACGCGAACCAGTACTGCACGGTCGAGGTGCCGTCAGCGCCGGGCATCTGCATGCCGCCGCCCGGGATGACCGCGTAGGTCAGCGTCGGCGTCAGGAAGACGGCGGCGACGACGCCGCCGATCCAGTACTTCAGCCGTGCGGGGTCGATCTTCTTGATGAGCAGGAACAGTACCGGGAAGGCGAGGTAGAAGATCGCCTCGGCGCCGAGGGACCAGCTGGGCGGGTCGACGCTGAAGTTGGTGGCGAAGTCGGGCACCCACACCTGCACCATGAGCAGGTTGACCACGGCCTGCCAGGGCTTGGTCATGACGGCCGCGAAGGTGAGCAGCGCGAGCGCCCAGGTGATCACGTAGTTCGGGTAGATCTTGACGAAGCGGCGGCGCCAGAAGGCCCGCATCGTGTCCTGGTCGCGGGCCGACCAGGTCAGCACGAAGCCGCTGAGCACGAAGAAGAACGTGACGCCGAGGGCACCCGCCTGCGAGGCCCACCTGGCGAACGCGTCGTTGGCGCTGTCTTCGGCGAAGAGGCGGATCCACGGGACGCCGAGGGAGGCGTGGAAGAGGAAGACCAGGAGGGCGGCGGGGAAGCGGAGTCCGGTCAGCGACGGGAGCCGCGGAGGTCTCGAAGGTCTGGAACCGGCCGTTCCATTCATGGACATGACAAGAACGCTCCTTTGTGGGTGACGGGTGACTGGGGGACGGGGAGACAGGGAAGGCGGGAAGGCTGTGCCCACACGTCTGGTGGTGCGCAAGCGGGTCCGGGCCGAGGCCCGGACCCGTCAGGTGGTCAGTCGCGGATGACGGTCTTGGTCCGCATCAGGAACTCGCCGAGGTAGCCGTCGTGCGGAACGCCCGGCCTGATCCAGTAGGTCGGGTGGTCGCCCAGGTAGACGTTGCTGATGGTGGGCTCCTGGAGCAGGGCGTCGATCAGCGCCTCGTCCTCGGTGAACGCTGTCAGCACCAGCGAGTTGCGCAGCGGCCCGATGCCGTCGGCGGGCGACCAGGGGGCCACCCACACGCAGGGGAAGGGCAGTTCGATGCCGGCCTGCTCGGCGTCCGGCCGCTCCAGCTGGTGCACGGCCGGGCGCAGTACGGCGCTGCCGTCGCCGAGCTCCTCGACGATGCCGTCGCCGCCGAGGTGCGCCGTGGTCCCGGCCGCCTTGGCGAGCAGGAACTTCTCGATCGCGCGCGCCCCCTCCACCGGCTGCACCGCGAGGACGGCCTTCTCGTCCTCCGGCGGCAGGCTGGGGATCGTCGCCAGGCGCTCGGCGATGGCCTGCGCGAGCGGCGCCGGGTCGCCGTCGACGAGCACGGTGGTGGCGTTGATGCAGGCCACCCCGCCCTGGTGGCTGATGGAGTCCACGATGGTGTCGAGGTGGTCGCGCCAGTCGACACCGGCCGGGACCAGCATCTTGGAACGGCCGGGGCCCTGCGGCAGCACGGTGGTGCCCGCGTACTTGCGCACCACGTCGTCGCCGCCGTACACGAGGCCGTAGTCGGCGCTGCGCAGGATCTCGTCCGCCGCCTCGTAGTCCGTGGGCAGCAGCACGATCTGGTCGCCCGCGAAGCCCGCGGCCCGCAGCGCCGAGATCAGCCGGTGCGGGGTGAACGGCTCGCGGCGCGAGGGCCGCACCGCGACGCGGTAGCCGAGGGCGAGGGCCTCGACCCACAGCGAGTGCGGGCCGGGGTGGTTGCCCGCGGCGTGCACGGCGAACACGTCGCCGCGCCGGGTCCACACGGCGCTGCCGCTGCGGGTCTGCTCGGCGCGCCAGTCGTCCACGGCGCCGGCCGGCTGCGCCTGGTACGCGGCGAACCGCGACTGCTCGGTCGCCTCGATGATGGCGGCGGCCGCGGCCTGGACGACCCCGATGGGCACACCGGAGACCCGGGCGACCGTGCGCTCGTACTCGGCGAAGGACAGCCCGTCGATCGTCTCCTCGGCGAAGATCTTCCCGGCGCGGGCCAGCGCCGCCGTCCGCTCGGCGGCCGGCATCGGGTCGGCCTTGCGCAGGGCGTCCATCGCACGGGTCACGAACAGCTTCGGGACCAGGCTGAGTTCGGCCACCGGCGCGCCCGTCACGTCGGTGACGGTCGTGCGCTTGCGCGCGCGGAACGGTCCGGCGGGCCCGAGCGCGTCCAGCGTGATCAGGCCGGCACTCATTAATAGACCCCTTCGATGACGGTCTCGTTGTCGAACTCCTGGACCGGCGCGATGTCCGCCACGGAATCCCCGAGCTGCCAGACGCCCTCGGGAGCGGGCACGCGGGTCGCGTGGTCGCGCTCCAGGTTGTTGGGCATGAACAGGCTCTTGCTGATGTGGTGCATGACGACCTGGCCGCGCTCGCCGTACGGGACGGTCTCGCGCGTCGCGGGGTCGACCACGTCGAAGATCATGTGGGGGGAGAACGGGTCGTAGATGCACGGGTCGTCGTCGGACAGGCCCGGGCGCTCGCTGGCGTTGCCGAGGATCATCGTCGAGCCGTAGCCGCTGTACAGGTGGGCCTTCGGGAAGACCTCGGTGCGGTACAGGTAGCGGGTGTCGGCGTCCATCTGCGTGCCGACCCAGTTGATCGCCTTCACCTTCTCGTCGATGAGCTTGGCGAGGTCGTCGCGGCGGGCCAGGCGCTCCAGGACCGGCGGCGTGCACATCAGGACGCCGATGTCCTGGGTCTGGAGCAGGAAGGCGACCTGGTCGACGATGTGCTCGGCGTACGCGCCGGCCTCGGCGCCCTTGCCGTCGGAGATGAGCTTCTTGACCCAGCGCGGGTCGAGGTCGACGGTGAAGGCGAGGCCGCCGCGGAAGGCGGTCTGCCGCTTGATCACGTCACCGACCATGTGGGGCCCGGTGGGGGCGACGACCAGCCAGTTCACGTTCTGCGGGACGCCGTGGCGGTCCAGCTGGGCACTGCTCCAGGCGAGCAGCCGGTCCAGCCACTCCCGGAGCAGGACTATGCGCTTGGGGGCGCCGGTGGTGCCGCCGCTCTCGTAGACGCCCACGACCTCGGGGTGCTCCCCGTAGCCGCGGGGTATGAGGTCCTCGGCCCGTACGTGGCGCAGTTCGTTCGCGAGGTTGGGGAACTTGTTCAGGTCCGCGAATCCGTTGACGTCGGTCAGCGGATCGAACCCGAGAGTTCCTGCGCGTTCCAGCCAGAACGGCGAACCCGTTTCCGGGGAGAAATGCCACCGCAGGGCGGCGCGCAGGAATTCGTCGGGGTCCGGCCGGGTGTCGAGCGGGAATTCCAGCAAGGGATCAACGATGGACACAATGCTCCTTCCGGGTACGGGGTAACGCCGTACTCTTCGCATCGTGCGCCGGGCCCCGGGAGCCGGTCCACGTTATTCGGATGAGTCCGTCAACTGTCTGTGTCAGGTCAGCTGGATCCCGACGGTCCGGTTTGCGCCACCGCCTTGCGGGAGTTCGTCGAGCACCATTCCGAAGTGGGTGTGGTAGGCCGCCAGGACATCCGCGTCGCTCTCCGCCTTCTCGATCGTGCGCACCCCTGCCTCGATCCTGACCAGGCGCTTCCCCTTCAGCGTGACCCGGCCGTCCGCGAGCGGCAGCGAGCAGAACAGCTCCTGGAGGAACGGCGAGTCGGGGCTGCTGCGCCACCACCACAGGGTGGGCCCGAAGTCGTCGAGTCGGCAGGGCCGGTCGTCGATCCGGTACAGCGGGTTCCCGTCCAGGGAAACGTCGAACCCGCCGGCCCCGGCCGCCTCGACCCGGTACTCCCCGTGCGGGTCCCGCTGCACGTCAGAGGTGGTGAAGCGGAGCGGACGGCGGCTGTTGCGGCCGAATCCGGCATCGACCAGCCACGGCTCGTCGAGGGTCACGCGCAGGGCGAGATGGCACATCGCCGGCCCCAGTCCGTCCGGCCGGTAGACCCGGCCGGGCAGGATCTCCACCCGGTACCCGAGGGCCTCCAGGAGGACCGCGAAGGCCGAGTTCACCTCGTAGCAGCCACCTCCGCGGCGCCGGCGCACGATCTTGTCGACGACCTGCTCGCCGAGGTGGATCTCGCGGTCGAGGTGGTAGTCGATGTTTTCGAAGGGCACCGAGAGGACATGCCGCTCCTGAAGGTGGCGCAGACCCGCGAGATCGGCGCGCTCGGGCCTTTTAGCGCCGATCCGGTCGAGGTATTCGGCCACTCCTGCGTCGTCCAGCATCGCATTCTCCTTGACGATTCGAACCCGGCAGCGTACGCCGAATGAAAATACACGGCCACCGGTCGTCCCCGAATCGATCTGACGGACAATGCGGCACCTGACAAAGTGCCGTGCCACTTGTTGCCGGGTTCTCGCGCGGTTACCAGCATCGGATGGTCCAGAGTCATCCGACGCGGCACATTCGGTTCGAATGGGCACCGTGGAGTCGGCGTGACTGACCGCCCGTCGACGACGATGGAGAACCCACGGCAATGGCCACCTCTGCCGCCCACAGCCCTTCGCCGGAAACCGCAGGCGAATCCGAAGCCGTGCTCGCGCACACCGGCGCCGGCGTGATCGCCGGGGAGCGCTCCGGACGGCTGTCCGTCTTCCGCGGCATCCCCTACGCCGCGCCGCCCGTCGGTGACCTGCGCTTCGCCTCGCCCCGGCCGCCCGCCCCCTGGAGCGGGGTGCGCGATGCGACGGCCTTCGCCCCCGAGTCGCTCCAGCCGATCATCCCGGGCAGCGCCGAGGACTCCCTGTACGCGAACGTCTGGACGCCCGCCGCGGCCGGCGCCGCCAAGCCGGTGCTCGTCTACATCCACGGCGGCGGCTGGATGGTCGGCGCCGGCAGCCTGCCCGTCTACGACGGCGCCCGCCTCGCCGACCGCGGCGACCTCGTCGTCGTCACCTTCAACTACCGCCTCGGCGCCCTCGGCTTCGGCCTGCACGAGGAGTTCACCGACCCGGACACCGGCGACTTCGCCAACTGGGGCCTCCAGGACCAGGCGGCGCTGCTGCGCTGGGTACACGAGAACGCGGCGGCCTTCGGCGGCGACCCCGGCAACATCACGGTCGCCGGCACCTCCGCCGGAGGCGCGAGCAGCTGGCAGCTCGCCCTCCTGCCCGAGCTGCGCGGCATCATCCGCCGCATCGTCCCGATCAGCGCCTGCCACGTCTGGGAGCCGGCCACCTCGCTGTCCCCCGCCGATGCCCGCCGGGCGTACGAGTCCCTCGCCGGCCGGCTCGGCACGAGCGTGCGCGGCCTGCGGGAGGTTCCCGCGGCCGCCCTGATGGACGCCTGGGAGGAGCTGTTCGGCGGCCTGCCCGGCGAGCGCGGGGCCGGCAGCGGCCGCGAGTTCCGCGGCCCGGTCGTCGACGGCCGCTGGATGAGCGCCTTCGACCACGAACTGCCCACCCCCGAGATGCCGGTCCTGGCCGTCCACACCCGTACCGAGGGCTCGTTCTACACCGGCCCCTGCCCGCCGCAGCCCACCCCCACCCCGCCCCCCGCCGACGCGGCCGAGCTCCGCGAAGCCGTGCGCGGCGTACTGGAGAAGGGGATGGACAAGGTCCCGTACGAGCTGGTCGACGCCTGCATCGCCGCGTACCGCGAGGCGGCCGAGGCCGACGGGCTCGCGCCGGACCCGCTGTCGCTGTGGACGGAGATCTGGGGCGACGCGCTGTTCCGCCACCAGATCGTGCGGCTGTCCGAGCGGCACGCCCGGCACGGCCGCTCGCCGCAGTACGTCATGGAGTTCGCACAGCCCGTACGGGCCCCCCACCACGGCACCCCGCACGAGGCGACCTCGCCGTTCCTGTTCGGGACGTACGGCGACCCCGCGGCGGTCTCCGCCACCTACCCGGTACCCGAGGCCACCCCGCTGTTCCACGACGGACCGCACGAGCGCGCCGTCTCCGAGACCTTCATGGACCTGGTGGCCGCCTTCGCCCGCGACGGCGTGCCCACCGGAGCCGGTGCCCCCGCATGGCCGGTCTTCGATCCCGAGCACCCCAGCACGCTGGTCCTCGGCGGTGAGCCGGTCGCGGAGATCGCCACCACCTCGAAGCTGCGGCAGCTGCGGTTCTGGGACGAGTCCGGCTGGGTCCCGCGCACCTGAGCTGCCCCGCGGCCGCCCTGCCGCCTCCCAGCAGGCCGGCTCCCGCCCCCAGAGACACGAATGAGGTTCTTGTCATGGCAACACTCGAAACGTCCGCCGAGGTCGCCGCACCGGCGGCCGCGGAGGAACCCACCTCCCTGAAGAGCTGGCTGGCCGTCGTCGCCGTCGCCGTCGGCATCTTCACCCTCGTCACCGCCGAACAGCTGCCCATCGGCCTGCTCACCTCGGTCGGCGGCGCCCTGCACGTCTCCGAGGGCACCGCCGGCCTCATGGTGACCGTGCCCGGCCTGGTCGCCGCGCTGTCCGCGCCGCTGATCCCCGTGGTCGTCGGCCGCATGGACCGCCGCTTCCTGCTCGTCGGCCTGATGACCGTAATGGCGGTCGCCAACCTGGTCACCGTGCTCGCGCCCGACTTCGGGATCCTGCTCGCCTCGCGCGTGCTGGTCGGCATCACCATCGGCGGCTTCTGGGCCATCGCGGGCGGCCTCGCCTTCCGGCTGGTCCAGCCGGCGGCGATCCCCCGGGCCACCGCGCTGATCTTCGGCGGGGTCGCCGCCGCCAACGTCCTCGGCGTGCCGACCGGCACCCTGATCGGCGGTCTGGCCGGCTGGCGCACCGCGTTCGCCACGCTCGGCGTCCTGGCCTTCGCGGTCCTCGTCGCCCTGCTGACCCTGCTGCCCTCGCTGCCCGCCACCAGGCCCGTCGGCGTGCGCGAGCTGATCGGCCAGTTCGCCAACCGCGGCGTCCGCTCCGGCATCATCGCGACCGCCCTCATCGTCACCGGGCACCTCGCCGCGTACACGTACGTCAGCCCGATGCTCCAGCAGGTCTCCGGCATCGACGAGGACCTGATCAGCATCCTGCTGCTGGGCTTCGGCGTGGCCGGCATCATCGGCAACTTCGTCGCCGGTGCGGCCGTCGCGAAGAACCTGGGCCGCACCATGGCCGTCATCATCGTCGCGCTGGCCGGCGCGATGCTGCTCTTCCCGCTCGTCGGCAGGAGCCAGGCCGGCGGCATCGCCCTGCTGGTCCTGTGGGGCCTGGCCTTCGGCGGTGTCTCCGTCAGCCTCCAGACCTGGATGCTCAAGTCCGCGCCCGACGCGATGGAGGCCGCCTCCGCCCTGTGGGTGTCCGTCTTCAACCTGGCCATCGCGCTCGGCGCGCTTGTAGGCGGTCTGGTCGTCGACCAGGTAGAGCTGATCACCGTGGCCTGGCTGGGCGGCGTCGTGGTGCTGCTCACCGCGCTCACGCTCCCGAGCCTGCGCACCGCCGGCAAGGCCTCCCGGTGAGCACCCCGTCAGCGAAAGGAACCTCCTCCGTGACCACCACCGCCGTGACCACCGACGAATTCGCCGCGCTCGCAGTCGAGCTGCGCGGGCCGCTGCTGCTGCCGGGCACCGACGCGTACGACGAGGAGACGGAGGTCGGTTTCAACCGGATCCTGGCGGACAGCCGGCCCGCCGCCGTGGTCCTCGCCGACGGCACCGCCGACATCCTCGCCTCCGTGCGCTTCGCCGCGCGCCACGGCATCGCCGTCGCCGTCCAGGCCACCGGGCACGGTGTCGCGCAGCTCGCCGACGGCGCCCTGCTGATCAACACCCGCAACCTGCGCGGCGTACGGATCGACCCTCGCACCCGTACCGCCCGCATCGAGCCCGGCGTCCAGTGGAGCCGGGTCATCGAGGAGGCCGCGGCCTTCGGCCTGGCCCCGCTCAACGGCGCCTCCCCCGGCGTCGGCGTCGTCTCGTACACCCTCGGCGGCGGCCTCGGCCCGCTCGGCCGTTCGTACGGCTACTCCGCCGACCACGTCAAGAGCATCGACCTGGTGACCGCGGACGGCGAACTGCGGCTCGTGTCCCCCGAGGAGCACCCGGACCTGTTCTGGGCGCTGCGCGGCGGCAAGGGCAACTTCGGCGTGGTCACCTCCATCGAGATCGGCCTCTTCCCCGTCGCCCGGCTCTACGGCGGCGGCCTGTTCCTGCCCGGCGAGCACATCGACGAGATCCTGCGCACCTGGCGCGACTGGACGCAAGCCGTCCCCGACGCGATGCAGTCCTCGATCGCCGTGATGCGCTTCCCCGACATCGACGTGCTGCCCGAGCCGGTCCGCGGCCGTTTCCTCGCGCACATCCGGATCGCCTTCAACGGGCCCGTCGCGGAGGGCGAGGAACTGCTCCGCCCGCTGCGGGAGATCGCCCCGGCCGTCCTCGACACCGTCGCGGACATGCCGTACACCCGGGTCGCCGAGATCAACATGGACCCGACCATGCCGTTCGTCTACTTCGAACGCTCCACCCGGATCCGCGAGCTCGACGACGCCGCCGTGGACACCCTGCTGCCGCTGATCAAGGAGGGGGTGGACGAGGTCCGCCCCGGCATCGAGCTGCGCCACCTGGGCGGCGCACTCGGCCGGCAGCCGGAGCACCCCAACGCCCTCCCGCACCGCGAGACCGCCTACACCCTGTTCGCGGGCGCGCCGGTGTGGCCCGAACACATCCAGGACGTACGGGAGTTCCAGGAGCGGCTCATCGAGACGATGGAGCCCTGGCGGATCGGCGGCCCGTTCCTCAGCTTCATCAGCGCCCTGGAGAGCACCCCCGAGCACCTGCGCTCGGCGTACGACGAGACGACGTACGCCCGGCTCGTCGCGGTCAAGGACGCGTACGACCCGCAGAACGTGTTCCGCGTGAACCACAACATCCCGCCGACCGGGTGGTCCCGATGACAGAGGAGAAGACGAAGACCATGCTCAGCGATGCGATGGTGGACGCGTACCTGGAGCGCATCGGCGCGCGCCGGCCCGAGAAGGCCGACATCCACGCCCTGCAGCACCTCCAGGAGCGCCATGTGCTGTCGGTGCCCTTCGAGAACATCGACTACCACGTCGAAGGCGCCGAGCTGGGCCTCGAACGGGAGTTCCTCTACAAGAAGATCGTCACCCGCCGGCGCGGCGGCGGGTGCTACGAGCTGAACCCCGCCTTCGGGCATCTCCTGGAGGCGCTCGGCTTCTCCGTGGAGATCCTCGCCGGCCAGGTCTTCCTCGGCGGCGCGTTCGGCGCCCCGCTGTGCCACCTGGCGCTGCGCGTGCGCCTGGAGGAGCAGGACTGGCTGGTCGACGTGGGCTTCGGCAAGAACAGCCGGTTCCCGCTGCAGACCGGTTCGGCGGAGGTCCAGAAGGACCCGCACGGCGATTACCGGGTGACCCGGCCGGAGGAGGGCTTCCTCCAGGTCCACTTGAACGGGAACATCCAGTACCGGCTCGACGAACGGCCGGTGCGCATCGGGGACTTCCATCCGACCCTGTGGTGGTACCGCACGGCGCCCGACTCGGTGTTCCTGCACAACCTCATCTGCTCGATCCAGAACGAGGCCGGCCGGGTCACCGTCAACGGCCGGGAGCTGACGCGTACGGACGAGAACGGCACCGTGACCGTCGAGCTGGCGGACGACGCCGCCCTGCGCGCCGCATACGAGGAGAATTTCGGCATCGTCATCGACCCGGCCGCCATGCCGAAGCAGCCGGACATCGACCCGGCGGTTCGCATCGTCATGCAGATCGACTGATTTCCTTTCCTTTCACTATCAGGCCCCGGTGCCGCACACATTCGCGTGCGGCACCGGGGCTTTTTTGCCATGCCGACGACATCGAGCCGACCTGACGGATCGACATCTGGTCCATACCTCCCATGAATTCACCGCGCCATCATAGGAATTGCAGGAATACACATCGATTTCATGGGAGACAATCACATGCGCAAGAGCACCCGCATCAAGGTGGCCGTTTTCGCGGGTATCGCCGCGCTCGCCACCGCGACCGCCGTCACGGGTTCGGCGAACGCCGCGGTCGAGGGCGGCAGCGGCTGCTACACCCTGCCGGGCAGCTGGAAGGTCGTCGACGACAACACCCACGACACCTTCCTCGGCAGCTACTACGGCAGCGCCACCGCCACCGCCGGCGTCGTCAACTTCACCTCGCCGAACAACACCACCACCGCCTCGCACGGCGAGTGGCGCCTGACCGGCTGCGGCACCTACTCCGACACCGACACCGCCTTCCTGATCGGCACGGACGGCAAGGCCGCCTCCACCATCACCTTCAAGGCGAACATCACGGTGACCGGCAAGAACACCGCGAACTTCGACTTCGCCTTCACGATCAACAACCTGGACGGCTCGTTCGTCACCAGCGGCGCCTCCACCGGCAAGGCCACCCGCATCGCCGTCCAGCCCCGCTGACCCCCGCGCACGCCCCCGCACGCCCCCGCACCGCGCTCCGCCCCCCCTGGCGCCCTCCGCACGGGCCCGGCCACCCCCCGGCCGGGCCCGTACTGCTGCGCCGCCTCCGCCGCGTACGGACGCCCGCGCGGCCCGTGCGTACGGACTCCGGTGCGCACGCGGAACGGGGCCCGCGGTGCGCACCCTGCGGGGCGCTCCACGGGCCCCGCAGGGGCCGTGCAGGGGTTCAGGAAGGCTCGGGGGCCGGCAGTGCGGCGACCACCACCTCGGCCTCCTCCTCGGTCAGCTCGATCTCGAACTGCTTGGCCAGCAGTTCGCGCACCTCTCCGTCCACCACGTACCGGACCTCGCTGCCGCCGTCGGCCCGGGTCAGGGTGAGCTTGCGGTGGTTGAGGTTGAGCCGCCAGTCCTCCGCGATCCGCTCCAGGAAGACGCGGCCGGTGAACGGCGAGCTCGCATGCGTGGAGATGAAGTAGTTCGCCACCACGCAGTCGATGTGGTGGTGCCCCTCCGTCGCGTACCAGTACAGGGGGAACCAGCCGTCGTCCCGCTTCAGGGAGAGCACCCACTCCTTGTCGGTGCCCGGCACGCGGGCCAGCCGGTACACCCAGCCGCCCTGGTCGCAGACGATCCCGTCCTCGACCTGGATCGGCTCCAGCGGGCCCTCGTCGCCGAAGCCGACGTCGGCGAGGTACGTCTCCCCGCCCACGGCCACGCTCAGCACCAGGTGCGTACGGGGCAGCGGCTTGGGGGCGTCCAGGAGCGGACGGGCGTAGAGCCGCGTGACCTCGTACCCGAGCCGCTCCAGCAGGACCGCGAAGAGCATGTTGTGCTCGTAGCAGTAGCCGCCGCGCCTGCTGCGCAGGAGCTTGTCCTGCATGGCGTCCATGTCGAGGTCGATGCCCCGCCCCAGCAGGATGTCGAGGTTCTCGAACGGGATGGTCAGGGCGTGCGCCCGGTGCAGCCGGCGCAGGGTCTGCGCATCCGGCTCCAGCGGCCCGGTGATGCCGAGGCGGTCGAGGTACGCATCGACGTCGAGGCGGTCGGCCTGCCACTGGGCGGCGCTGCCGATGGGCCGCATGCTCAGCCCTTCTTCTCGCTGTCGAGCATGGCCATGCCCTCGGCGTCGAAGCGCGTGCCGGCGACCTCCTCGGCGGGGACGGCCCGCTCGATCTCGGCGACGTCCTCGGCGGTCAGTTCGAGCGAGAGCGCACCGAGCGCCTCGGTGAGCTGGTCGCGGCGGCGGGAGCCGACGACGGGCACGATGTCGACGCCCTGCGCCATGGCCCAGCCGATCGCGAGCTGCGAGGTGGTGACGCCCTTGGCCTCGGCCACCTTGCCCAGGGCCGCGACGAGCTGCAGGTTGCGGTCGAGGTTCTCGCCGCTGAACCGCGGGAAGCTGCTGCGGCCGTCGTCGGAGGCGGTGGCGCGCTGGTGGTTCCACCGGCCGGACAGCAGGCCGCGGGCGAGCACCCCGTACGCGGTGATCGCGGTGCCGAGCTCGCGCGCGGTCGGCAGGATCTCGTCCTCGATGGCGCGGGAGAGCAGCGAGTACTCGATCTGGAGGTCGGAGATGGGGTGCACGGCGGAGGCGCGGCGCAGGGTCTCCGCGCCGATCTCGGACAGGCCGATGTGCCGGACGTGGCCGGCGTCCACCATCTCCTTGATGGCGCCGATGGTCTCCTCGATCGGCACCGCCGGGTCGAGGCGCGCCGGGCGGTACACGTCCACGTAGTCGGTGCCGAGCCGCTGGAGGGTCTGGGCGAGCGAGTTCTTCACGGCCTCGGGACGGCAGTCGACACCGAGGATGCCGCCGGCCGGGTCGCGCAGGACGCCGAACTTGACGCTGAGGGTGAGCTGCTCGCGGTCGTGGCTCTGCAGCACCTCGCGCAGGAGGAGCTCGTTGTGGCCGCTGCCGTAGAAGTCGCCGGTGTCGAGGAGGGTGATCCCGGCGTCGATGGCGGCGTGCGCGGTGGCGACACCCTCGGCCCGGTCGGCGGGGCCGTAGAAGTCGGACATGGACATCAGGCCGAGGCCGAGAGCGGAAACCTCAGGGCCGGCCGAACCAAGTGATCGCAGCTGAGTCATATACCCCAGCATTGAACAGCCGCCTTCGGCGCAAAAACCATTCCACGCCGGTCTGTCAGGTCGTGAATGGCCGGATATCGACGGGGATTCGGCTTTGCGAATTGAGATCATCGAATGCATGACAGAAACCATGCGCACCGTCCGCCAGGAGTCCCTCGGCGGAATTGAAGTACTGAACCTGACGGATTCCCCGCTCCCGATTCCCGGCTCCACGAAAATTCTGGTAAAGACCCATGCCGCGGGTGTGAATCCCATCGACTGGAAGATCCGGGCGTACGGGCTGTGGCTGACCCCGCCGTTCGGCGTCGGCTGGGACGTCTCGGGCACCGTCGTGGCGGTCGCGGCGGGCGAGAACCGCTTCAAGGTCGGCGACGAGGTCTTCGGCCTGCCCTCGTTCCCCCACGAGGCCGCCGGATATTCGGAGTACGTCGCCGCGCCCGCGCGCCACTTCGCGCGCAAGCCGGACAGCCTCGACCACGTCTCCTCCGCGGCCCTGCCGCTCGCCGGATCGACGGCCTGGCAGGCGCTGGTCGACGGCGCGGACATCCGGGCGGGCCAGCGGGTGCTGATCCACGCGGCGGCCGGCGGCGTCGGCCACCTGGCCGTCCAGATCGCCAAGTCCCGCGGCGCGTACGTCATCGGCACCGCCAGCGCGGCCAAGCACGAGCTGCTGCGCGAGCTGGGCGCCGACGAGCTGATCGACTACACGGTGCAGGATTTCGCCACCGCCGTGCAGGACGTGGACGTCGTACTCGACCTGATCGGCGGCGACTACGAGGACCGCTCGCTGCGCACCCTGCGCCCCGGCGGCCTCTACATCGGAGTGACGAACCCCCTCGCGATCGAGGAGATCACGGTGAAGGCGACCGCGGCGGGCGTCCGCGCCATCACGGTCAACGTGGCCCCCGACCACGTGGTCCTGGCGGAGCTGGCGGCCCTCGCGGACGCGGGCAGCCTCCGCCCCCTGATCGCGGAGACCTTCCCGCTCCAGGAGGTCCGCAAGGCCCACGAGCTGGGCGAGTCCCAGCACACGACGGGCAAGATCGTCCTCACGGTCTGACCCGCGGCCCGTACCGGCCGCGGCCTCCGATCCGGCCTCCCGGATCGGAGGCCGCACCTGCGCCCGCCCCCCGAAGCGGTGACGAAAAGAAACCCGACGACCACTTAAAGTGATCACGTGTTGTGACCGACGATGTCGGCATGACGCGATCTCCCGAAAAGGACTCGGCCGGCACGTCAGAGAACCCCGGAGTGCAGCAGAACGCCACCGCGTCCGGAACGGCCCGCGTCTACCAGGCCGGCCGCGACCTGCGCGTCCTCAGCATCCGCATCCCGCGCGCCCTCCGGAACACGTTCATCGCCCTCGTGGTCCTGGCGGTCCTCGGCGGCGGGACCTGGGCGGTGGTGCACTGGGTGCTGCCGTCCTACGCGCCGACGTACAAGACGCAGTTCCTCATGGACGCGGCCGCCGTCACCGACTCCGCGGACGCGGCCGCCGTCGCCGCCTCTCTCGGGACCGTGGTGGGCAACGCGGGCGACGCCGACGCCCTGGCCCTGCGCCGGTTCGGCGGTGAGTGCGGCACGGACGGCAACACCGCTCAGCTGGTGGACTTCGGCACCGACAACAGGCAGGACATCGTCCGCGCCGCACGGCAGGCCCCGGTGGGCGGCAAGGCCACCCTGCTGCGGGGCATCGTCCAGGCCGTGGACGACTTCTCCGGCCGGCTCGCGTTCGGCGCCGGCCAGCGCGCCAAGCAGGTGAACCGCATCGTCGTCGTCACCCGGCACGGCAAGGACGCGTGCGACGACGACACCGGGTTCGTCCGGCGCGAGATCGCGGACCGGATCCGCGCGGCCGGGCTGGCGATCGAGTTCCGGCTGATCGGCTACCAGGTGCCCGACGACCAGAACGAGACGCTGAAGTCGATCGCCACCGCCGGCTCCAACCCCGCCGAGCCGGTCTTCGCCGACACCCCGTCGGACCTCGACGCGGCCCTCGAATGGTCGACCAACACCGAACCCGTCCTGCGCAACGCCACGAAGATCGTGGACGTCCTCAATCCGGCCGTGACCCGCATCAACACCGCCGTACAGGAGATCGGCGAAGGCCGGCTCAAGGAGGCCGGGCAGAACCTCGACCGGGCCAGGGAACCGCACGTGGGAACCGAGTTCGAAGATCTCGGGGGACGGACGAAGACCCCTGAGGCGCGTGACATCGGCGACCGGGCGTCGCGCCTGCGGGAGCAGCAGAGGACCGTGCTGGACGCCGCCGACCGCCTGCTGGAGGCCGCGCGCTCCAAGGCATCGCTGGGGGCCCGGCACGAGGCCTTCGAGAAGGCCGCCACCGACTACAACACCCAGGTGGACGCGATGAACAAAGCACTCGCCGCACTGCGCGCCAAGGCCCCGGCGGCCCGATGACGACCCCGGCGGTCCGGCCGCGCAGCCGCCGGCTGCGCATCACCCTGGCGGTTCTCGCGGTGGTCGTGGTCGCGATCGGGGCGACCGTCGTCTACGTCGTCCGGTCCACTCCGCAGTACCGCACCGCGTTCCTCGTCGACACCTCCGACCCCGGACCGTCCGGTGCGCAACGGGACTTCGGCGCCCTCGCCGACTCGTTGGGCGCCGCGGTCCGCAACGCCGGGGACCGCGACGCGCTGTCCCTGCGCCGTTTCGGCGGCGGCTGCGGCGACCGGGGCAACACCGAGGAGCTGGTCGCAAGCGGAACCGGGAACGCCGAACGGATCAGCGCCGCGGCACACGCCCTGACCCCCGGCGGAAAGGCGACCCTGAACAGCGGACTCCTGGCCGCGATCGACGACTTCGCCGGGCGCTATCCGTTCCGCGGCAGCAAGCGCAACCGCATCGTCGTGGTGACCACCCGGGGCACCGACGGCTGCGGCGGCGACCCGGCCGCGATGAACGCACAAGTCCGCGAACGGATGGACCGCCTGGGCCTGCAACTGGAGTTCCGCTTCGTCGGCTACCGCGTGCCGGTGGCGGAGCAGGAGGTACTCACCCGGCTGGCCTCGGCGACCGGGAGCGCCGCACCGCAGTTCCCCGCGGACGCCGCCGAACTCAACGCGGTCCTGGAAAAGGTGGTGATTCCCACCCTCCCCGAGGCCAAGCCCGTCGAACTCCCCCTCCAGGAAGCCCCGGTCACGGCGTGCACCTGGGGCGACACGAGCGCCGTACCGCCTTCGCCGGCATCGCCGCCACCGTCCTCGGTGCGCCTGCCGCGCCAGGTCCGGCTGCCGGCCGGGGCAGAGGTCTACCGGGCGGCCCCCGGGACGTACCTGATCTCGGAAGCGGGCCGGAAATGTGCCGTCTCCCAGTACGACCCGACGAACGGGCGGCAGGTCCTCGTGAGCGACGACCCCACCATCGCTGAGGGGTTCGGGGTGGGCCTGACGGAATGGGGACTCAGCGGCGCCGTCTCGGACTGCAAACAATTCGGCAGGACGGCGCCCGAACTGCTGAAACAACTGCCGGCGGACGTCTCGGGAAGCGCCTGCAAGGAGGCCGACACGGGTGGCACCGTGAACATTCCGACCGGCGTCCCCGGTCTCTACCTCGGAACCGTCCACGAAGACCGGTCGACCGACGTCAAAGGCATCCTCTACGTTCTGAGCTTCCTCGGCGAGCGCCCCGTCACGAGCGACCTCGTCTGCCTGCTCCACGTGGAACAGCGCGACGTCTGCACGGCCTCGCTCACCTACTTCTTCCTCCAGCTGACGGCCGGCAAGGACATCTCCGCCGCCGACCGGGATCGCGTGGTCGCGGCCATCGAGGCCTATGTCAAGAGCCTCCCCTAGGGCCCGCCGCACGGTGGGGGCACGGAGGGGCCGTGCCCCCCTCCCGTGAGCGGGTCGGGGTGGGGTGGCGGCGGTCAGGGGGCGGACGGGGAGCCGAAGTCGTACGCGCCGTGCAGCCAGGCCACCTTGTCGTACATGTCGTCGTCCGACAGCGACGCCAGCATCGCGTTGCGCTCGACCCGCGCGTCGCCCGCCGCGTGGTACAGCTGACGGCCCATCTCCCGCGCCACCAGCTGCACCTGACCGGTCCGCTCGCGCCGCGCCGCGTTGTACTTCTCCAGCCGCTGCTCGAAGTCCGCCGGGCAGCCGTCCAGCAGCCCGCTCAGCAGCACCGCGTCCTCGATGGCCTGGCAGGCGCCCTGGGCGGCGTACTGGAGCATCGGGTGCGCGGCGTCGCCCAGCAGGGCCACCCGGCCCTCGGTCCAGCGGTCGATCGGGTCGCGGTCGCACAGCACCCAGGACTTCCAGTCCCGGCCGAGCTCCAGCAGCCGCCGCGCCGCGCCGGACAGTTCGGGGAAGGAGTTCACCACGTGGTCGTGCTCGGCGGGCACGCCCGCCACGGCCTCCGTCGCGCCGTCGTCACGGGTCGCGGCCAGGTTGAAGTGCTCGCCGCCCGCGATCGGGTAGTGGACGAAGTGCCACTTCGGTCCGGCCCACAGGGTGACGGTGTTCCACCGCAGCTCCTCGGGCACCTCCTCCATCGGGATCACCGACCGGTAGATGGTGTGGCCGGAGACCCGCGGGGCCCCGTCGCCGACCATCTGCCCGCGGATCGCGGAGTGCAGGCCGTCCGCGCCGATGAGGGCGTCACCGGTGATGCGCCGCCCGTCGGCGAGGACGGCGCTGACCTCGCCCGCCTTCTGCTCGTACGCGACCACGTGGTGGCGGCCCAGCAGCTCGACGCCGGGGTGGCGGCGGGCGGCTTCGAGGAGCGGCAGGTAGGCGTCCACGCGGTGGACGACGGCGTACGGGTTGCCGAACCGGCCCCGGTACTTCTCCTTCACCGGCATCGCGGCGACCTTCTCGCCGGTCGTGCCGTCCATGAAGCGCAGCTCGTCGATGAAGACGGCGCGGTCGCGGACCGCCTGGCCCACGCCCAGCAGGTCGAGCGCGTGGAAGGCGTTCGGACCGAGCTGGATGCCGGCGCCGACCTCCGTGAAGACGTCCCTGCGCTCCAGGACGGTGACCCGGTGTCCACGCTTCGCGAGCCCGATCGCCGCGGCGAGGCCGCCGATGCCACCGCCGGCGATGAGTATGTCGGCCATGGGTGTCTCACATCCCTATTCGTTGTCAGTGACTGTTGGTGCTCAAGTGGTGGGCCGGGAAAAGCCGTTCCAGTTCGGCGTGGAAGCCGGGGAAGGTCTTGCCGACACAGGACGGGTCGTCGAGCGTGATGCCGGGGACGCGCAGGCCCAGTACCGAGAACGCCATGGCGATCCGGTGGTCCCGGCGGCAGGCGATCCGGGCCGCCGTGGGGCGGCCCGGGTGAACGGTGAGCCGGTCCGGTCCGGACTCGGTGCGGATCCCGAGGGCCCGCAGGTTCTCCTCGACCGCGGCGATCCGGTCGGACTCCTTCAGCCGTGCGTGGCCGATGCCGTGCACGGTGATCGGCGCATCGGCGAGCGGGGCCACCGCGGCGAGCGTCATGAAGGTGTCGGAGATGTCGCCCATGTCGACGGTGAAGCCGCCGCGCAGCGGGCCGGTGCCGGTGACGGTGGTCGCCCCGTCGGCGATCTCCACCCGGGCGCCCGCCCGGCGCAGCACCTCCACGAAGCCGAGGTCGCCCTGGACGCTGCCGCGGCCGAGCCCGGGCACGGTGACGCTCGTCCCGGTGACCGCGGCCGCCGCGAAGAAGTACGAGGCGGTGGAGGCGTCGGGTTCGACGTCGAGCTCGGCGGCCCGGTAGCCGCCGGGCAGCACCTGGATGGCGCCGCCCTCGAACTCGTCGACGTACGCCCCGAAGTGGCGCATGAGCGCCTGGGTCATGGTGATGTACGGGCGGCTGACCAGCCCCGCGCCCCGTACGGTCAGCGGCTGCTTCATCAGCGGTCCCGCCATCAGCAGCCCGGTGAGGTACTGGCTGCTGAGCGAGGCGTCCACGGTCAGCTCGCCGCCGGCCAGGCCCCGGGCGGCCACCGTCATCGGCAGTCCGCCGACGGGCTCGGTGACCCGGGTGTCCGCGCCGAGCCGGCCCAGCGCCTCGGCGAGGGGGCGCAGCGGCCGGGCGCGCAGCTGGCCGGTGCCGTCGAAGGTGAACGCGCCCGCGCCGGCCGCCGCGAACGGCGGCAGGAACCGGGCGGCAGTGCCCGCGTCCTCGCACCACACGGCGGCGCCGGCGGCCGGGGCCCGCCCGATACCGGTGACCTTCCAGCCGTCGTCGCCCGCCTCGACGGGGGCGCCGAGGCCGGCCAGGGCCTCCCGGAAGGCCGCCGTGTCCTCGCTGAGCAGGGGGGCCCGCAGCAGCGAGACCCCGTCGGCCGCGGCGGCCAGCAGCAGCGCCCGGTTGGTGATGCTCTTGGAGCCCGGGATCCGGGCGGTCAGTACGGCGCTGTTCACGCGATCTCCCGGTGTCCGGCGCGGGCCAGGCCGGCCCGGGCGGAGGCGGCGACCCGCTCGGCGCAGAAGCCGTGCTGCTCGTAGAGCGCGGTGTACGGGCCGCTCGCGCGGAACTGGTCGAGCCCGACCGGGATCCCGGCGTCGCCGAGCAGCTCGTACCAGCCGAGGGCGGAGCCGGCCTCCACGGACACCCGGGTGCGGACGCCGCTCGGCCCCTCGGGGCCGGGCACCGGCACCACCCGGGCGGCGATGCCCTCGCGGCCCAGGATGGCGCGGGCGTCGAGGGCGACGCGCACCTCGCTGCCGGTGGCGAGCAGCACCACGTCGGGGACGGCGCACTCGGCGTCGGCCGCCACGCTGTCCCGGTTGGACCAGCCGGGCTCGCCCGGATCGCCGACGGCACGGACGGCACTGGCGGCACCGGCCTCACCCGTGGCGAGGGCGCGCCCGAAGGGACGGGAGGTTCTCTGCATGGGACTGGTCACCGCTCTACTCGCTGGTCTTGCGGTCGAGCACGAGGTCGTGCCCGACGATGTACGCGGCCGCGTCGGAGCAGAGCCAGACCACGGTGTCCGCGATCTCCTCGACGCTGGCTCCCCGGCCGAGGGGGCAGGGGCTGATGGCGTTGATGCGGATGGACTGGGCGACGTACTCGCGGGCCGCGGTCCGGGTCAGGGCGCTGACGGCGGCCGTGGAGGCGGCGTAGGCGCCGAGGCCGGGGAGCATGCCCTGGGAGCCGATGTTGCTGGCCGTGTTGACGATGACGCCGCCGCCGGCCGTCCCCATGTGGGCGATCTCGTGCTTCATGGACAGCCAGACGCCGGTGAGGTTGGCGGTCAGGGTGTGGGCCCAGACCGTCTCGTCGATGTCCGCGACGGACTGGTGGGGGCCCAGTTCCGTGGTGTTGTTGAAGGCCACGTTCAGGGCGCCGTGCCGGCGCACGGTCTCGGCGACGACGTGGGCGGCGCCCGTGCCGGGGCCGGCCGTCGTGTCCGACACGTCGGCGACGACGCTGTCGGCCCGTCCGCCCTCGTCGTGGATCAGTTTGACCGTTCCTTCGAGCGTCTCCGGGTGGCGGCCCGCGACCACCACCAGTGCGCCGAGCCGGGCGAAGGCAACCGCCGCTGCCCGGCCGATGCCTTCGCCTCCTCCGGTGACGAGGACGACCTGGCCGTCGAACCGTTCAGACATCAGCGTTCTCCTGATTCTCCGCGTCGGATTTAACGGGAAGGCGCTCTGTGGAACGCCGCCAACCAACCGTCACCCTGCAAGAGACAAGGGCCGGTGAGGCAGTGGACTTCGGTCACTTCGTCAGGTCCTGGGGGCATCTGACGTAATGCCCCGTCCGGCTTTGACACCGCCGTTCTCCCGGCCGATGCTGCACGCCGGCCCAGCGGCGGAAAAGGGAGATCAATGCTGACGCTTTCGTGGACCCGGCTGGTCGTCGGCGCAGCTCAGGAGGGTTGTCCGGCTCCCACACGGGCGAGTCTGTGGCAGGCTCTGCTACACAAGGCGGAGTTCCCCACGGGATATGTTCCGGCCATTACGAAATGCCGGATCGAAGAACGGTACGCGGATGGATTTCTACGAGAAATCCGGCGCGGCGAGCTGACGTTCCTGCAACGCGTCACCCCGCAGGAGAGTGCCGGGCGCATTACCTACCGGCATCTGGACGACACCGACATCGCGGAGATACGCAATGAGATCGGCGAGGACGCGGACGGCCGTCTCACGCTCACCCTGAGCATCACCCTGACCGACCGGCCGGCGGCCGCGATCCTGGCGCAGAACACCTATCTGCGGGACCTGGACAGCGATTTCCACGGCACGCTGGACGCCATGACGGAGGTCCTGCACCGGGTGATGACCACAGGGACATGAGAGGCGGGAGGAGCACGAGGGGCACGGCCGCAGAGGCGGCATGACGGCACGCCCACGGCCCCCGCGCCCCCGAGGGGACGTGAGGGGCCGCAGGCGTTCTCGTGTTCACACCCGCCCGGCCGGCTCCTCGCCGATCAGGCCGGGCGCGGGCAGCCCGGGCAGCGTGTGGACGCCCTCGACCGTCGCCTCCACGTCGAACACCGTGTACTGCACCGGCGCCCGACCGATCAGCTCGGCCGCCCGCGGGGCCAGCGGCCGCGCCGCCGCCTCCGCGGACTCCCACAGCAGCACCGCGCCCCAGCGCTCCGTCTCCGGGTCCGCGATCCAGAACTTCAGCCGCAGCCCCTCGACCGAGGCGAACCGGTCGACCGCCTCATCGCGCAGGTACGCCCGCAGCGAGGCGATGCTGTGCCCCGAGCCCTTCAGGTCCCACCAGGCCACCGTCGCCTTCATACGGCCTGCTCCCTGAGCAGCCCGGACAGGGCCTCGGCGACGATGCGGATGCCGTCCTCGGTGAGCACCGACTCGGCGTGGAACTGCATCGAGCGGAAGCCCGGCCCGCGCAGGGCGTGCACCTCCCGGGTCCCCGGCTCCCGGCACACCTCGACCGTGCCGATCCCGGGCACCTCGACGGAGTCCGAGGCGCTCTGCGCGGCGAAGGTGTTGTAGAAGCCGACGCGCTCGCGCCGCCCGAACAGCTCGATCTCCCGCTGCACGCCCTGGTTGGGCTGCTCCCGGCGCTTGAGCGCGAAGCCCAGCTTCGTGCTGAGCACCTGGTGGCTGAGGCAGACCGCGAGGAACGGCCGCCCCTCCGCCAGGAGGGTGTCCACCGCTGACCGCAGGTGCGCGATCTTCGGGTGGTCCACGTCCCGCGGGTCGCCCGGCCCCGGCCCCATCACGACCAGGTCGTACGGGGCGAAGCTGTACGGCTCGTCGAACCGGCAGACGGTGACGTCGGCCTCCATGGCCCGCAGCTGGTGCTCGATCATCGCGGTGAAGGTGTCCTCCGCGTCGACCACCAGCACCTTGCGGCCCACCAGCAGCGGTACCGGCCGGGCCCGGGAGGCGTCGTCGTCCAGCCAGAACCCGGCGATCGTGGCATTGCGCCGGCTCAGGGCCTCCCGTACGTCCGGGTGGTCGCCGAAGCGGCGCGGCCCCGACTTCTCGAACATCGCCAGCAGGCCGGCCGCCTTCGCCCGGGTCTCGGCGACCTCGGACAGCGGGTCCGAGTGGCGCACGAGGGTGGCGCCGACGCCGATGCGCATCCGGCCGCCGCCGTCGATGTCGGCGGTGCGGATCAGGATCGCCGAGTCCAGCGTCCGCTCGCTGTTCTCGTCCTGGCCCATCAGGGCCAGCACACCGCTGTAGTAGCCGCGGCCCTGGGGCTCGTACTTCTTGATGACCCGGCCCGCGCTCTCCAGCGGGGACCCGGTGACCGTCGGTGCGAACAGGGTCTCGTGCAGGATCTCCCGGGGGTCGCGGGAGGTGCGGCCCTCGATGAAGTACTCGGTGTGGGCGAGGCGGGCCATCTCCTTGAGGTACGGCCCGACGACCCGGCCGCCGGATTCGCAGATCCGGGCCATCATCTTCAGTTCCTCGTCGACGACCATGTACAGCTCGTCGGCCTCCTTGCGGTCGGCGAGGAAGTCCATGACGCCCGGCAGTTCGGGCCCCGAGGCGGGGAACCGGTAGGTGCCGCTGATGGGGTTCATCACGGCCCGGCCGCCGGAGAGGCTCACATGGCGCTCGGGCGAGGCGCCGATGAGGGTGCGCTCGCCCGTGTGCACGATGAACGTCCAGTACGCGCCGGTCTCCCGCTCCAGCAGCCGGCGGAAGAAGCGCAGCGCCGCGGCGACGGAGTACTCGCTGATGTCGGCCACGAAGGACCGCTTCATCACGAAGTTGGCGCCCGCGCCGGTGCCGATCTCGTCCGCGATGACACGGCGGACCGTCTCCGCGTACGCGTCGTCGTCGATGTCGAAGTCGCCGCCCGCCGCGAGGTGGACGGGGGCGTCGGGGATCCGGGCCAGGACGGTGTCGAGCGGCACCTGCGCCTGCTCCTCGATCACCATGGCGAGCAGTGGGGTGCCGTCGTCGGGCGCCTCGAAGCCGCGCTCGGCGAGCTGCCGGTACGGGACCAGGGTGAGCACGTCCTGGCGGGCGCCTGCGCCCGCCTCGACGTCCCGCAGCGGGATGTCCGCGAGTGTGGCCGCCTCGGCGAACTCGCCGAGGAAGAGGTCGAGTTGCCGGGTGACGGTGGTCTCCGGGCGGTGGATCAGTGCGAAGGCCGGCGGCCGGCCGGTCAGGATCCGGCCCAGCAGGTCCACGGTCATGCGGATTCCCCTCCCGCTCCCGCGTACGCGGCCACCCGGTCCGGGAGGGCCGTGAGGAGCTCCTTGGTGGTGGTCAGCCGGGCACAGCGGCCGGCCGCGTATTCGAGGGACATCCGGTGCTCCTCCCAGCTGAAGTCGGCGATGGCGTCGGCGACCAGGAAGGGCTGGATGTCGTTGGTGAACGCGTCGACCGCGGTCATCAGGACACCCACGTGCGCGTACACGCCGCAAATGATCAACTGGTCGCGGCCCTGGGCGCGCATGCGCTCCAGCAGGTCGGTCTTGAAGAAGGCGCTGTAGCGCCACTTGGTGAGCATCCAGTCGCCGACGGCGGGCGCCACCGGGTCCACGACCTGGCGGTGCTCCGGGCTGGGCTGCATGCCCGGACCCCAGAAGTCCTTGAGCAGTCCGCGCTCCTCGGGGGTCATACCGCCCGGCTGCGCCGTGTACGCGACCGGGATGCCGAGCTCGGCTGCGCGAACCCGCAGCTCGCCGGCGTTGCGGGCCAGGTCCACGACGGGCTGCTCACCCGCCGGGAACGCGGCCAGGAAGTACTTCTGCAGGTCGTGCACCAGCAGGACGGCGCGGTCCGGATCGACCTCCCAGTCGACGGCGGAGGCGGGCAGGTCGGCCGCCGACGGCATCGGGTAGGGGCTGATCGCAGGTATGCCTGCCATGCGTTTCTCCCTCTCGTTCACGCTCTCGTTCACGGTTCGCTGACTGGTTGCACCGGTCTCAGGCACCGAGCGCCGCCCCGCCGTCCACGGTGAGGTCGTGCATGGTGATGTGGGCGGCCTTGTCGGAGAGCAGGAAGACCACTGCCTCGGCGACGTCCTCGGGACGCGCGAGCTTGCCCAGCGGGATGCCGACGCGGTACGCGTCCGGGACCCCGTCGATGGAGGCGCGCGCGCTGCTCTCGTCCTGCCACATGGAGTTGAGCATCGGAGTGTCCGTGGAGCCCGGCGCCACGAGGTTCGCGCGGATGCCGAACTTGGCGACCTCCAGCCCCAGGCACTTGGTGAACATCGTCGCGGCGGCCTTGGAGGCGGCGTACGCGGACATCTCGGTACGGGCGGTGCCCGCGGCGTTGGAGGCGATCGTGACGATCGCGCCCCGGCGGCGCGGCACCATGCGGTTGACGACGGCCCGGGAGACGAAGAAGACCCCCGTGGTGTTGACCGCGAACGTCGTGCTCCACTCCTGGTCGGTCAGCGTGCGCGCCTCGGCGAGCCGCAGCACGCCGGCGGCGTTGACGAGGAAGTCGAGCGGCCCGACGAGCGCCTCGACGTCGTCGACCAGCGATTCGACGTCGGCGCTGGAGGTGACGTCGGCCGGGAACGGGTCGACCCGGCCGCCCTCCTCGCCGACGGACTTGGCCACGTCGCGCAGGCGGTCGGCGTCCCGGTCGACCGCGGCCACCCTGACGCCCCGGGCGGCCAGGGCGCGCACGATGGCTTCCCCGATGCCGCCGGCCGCTCCGGTGACCAGAGCGATCTTTCCTTCCATGATGGAGTAACCCCCTTTTTTCTTCAGCCTCAGCCGCGCCAGGCGGAGGCGACTTCGATGGCCTGGTCGGAATTGAGGCGCGGGTCGCAGAACGAGGTGTACTTCTCACCCAGCTCGTCGATGTGGTATTCGTCGGAAACGCATTCGTGGACCTGCTCCGGGGTCGTTTCCAGGTGGAGGCCGGCCGCCACTCCGCCGTTGTCGACAACGGCCTTCTGGAATTCCTCGACCTCGCGCACGACCGTTTCGACGTAACGGGTCTTGATGCCACCGGGCGCGCTGACGGTATTCCCGTGCATCGGGTCGCACATCCACAGCACCGGGTGCCCGGCCTCCTTGACCGCGCGGACCAGCTCCGGCAGCTTCTCGGCTGCCGTTCCCTGGCCCATCCGGGAGATCAGCGTGAGCCGCCCCGGCTCGCGCCGCGGGTCGAGCCGGCCGCACAGATCCACCAGCTCGGCCGGGGTCATCTTCGGCCCGACCTTGGTGGCGATCGGGTTGGCGATCGACGCGAAGAGCTCGACGTGGGCGCCGTCCGGCTCGCGGGTGCGCTCCCCGATCCACGGCCAGTGCGTCGAGGCCAGCAGCACCGAGCCGTCCGGCTGGGTGCGCAGCATCGGGCCCTCGTAGTCGAGGAGCAGCGCCTCGTGGCTGGTCCACACCGGAGCCTCGGCGGAGGAGGGGCGCCCCTCGCCGTGCCAGCCGAGGAAGGCCATGGCCCCCGAGGCCGCCTGATAGCCCGCGACCAGGCGCTTCGGGTCGGGGCGGCGCAGCTCGGGGTCCGGCTCCGGGCTGTTGACCATGTGCCCGCGGTAGACGGGCAGCTCGACCCCGCCCACCGTCTCGGTCGGGTTGGAGCGGGGCTTGCCGAACTGGCCGGCCAGCCGGCCCACCCGTATGACGGGCTTGAGCGAACGCGTCTTCATGACACCGGCCAGCACATCGAGGAGCGCCGCCTTGCGCGCCACATAGCCGGGAGTGCACTCCGCGGGGTCCTCTGCGCAGTCCCCGCCCTGGACGACCTGCACCTCGCCCCGTGCGGCCGCGGCGAGCAGGGCGCGAAGGGCTTCGACGTCCTCCCGGCGGACGAGTGCGGGCGAGTCCGCGAGTTCGGCCCTGGCATTCTCCAGGGCGTCTTCATCCGGCCAAACGGGCTGCTGGCCCGCGGGCAATGATTTCCAGCGTGCAACACCGTACATGTGGCACCTCCCAGTGCTGAACCTGCCGTGACATCAGATGCAGCCAGAAGTCTGTGAAAGAGCCATTCGAGGGAACCACCAGAGATTCGCCACTCCGTCAGGTGGGGGCGCATTCGGTCAGGTCGAAAGCAGGATTGCGAAATAAACCTGACGCACTGCCCCGGACGGCAGGGCCGGGCGGCCGGTGAACCCTTTAAGGTCCGCACACGTGATGGGGCACGGGACCGCCGGCGGCCCCGCACTTGACACACCATCACCGGATTCATTTCGGGCAGATGTCATGACGTTCTAAGGTCGGGGTCGTGGTGAGTCAAGGAGCGGGAGCACTGCTGAAGCAACTGGTGTCCGAGGGGGTCTCGCCGTGGCTGAGCGCGCAGGATCCAGGGGAGTTCGACGCCGGAGTCCGGTATCCGACCCTGGGCGCCCACTTCCACAACGCCCTCGCGCCCGCGGGCAGCAGCCTGGCCCAGCTCCGGCGGGCCTGCGACCTGCTGCTGCCCGTGTACGAGGCCAGCAGGGGCACGGTGGGCCAGGTCTCCGTGCCCGTGTCCCCGCGCTGGGCCCATGACGCGAAGGCCCTGATCACGGCGGCCCGCGCACTGCACCGCACGGTGGCCCGCTCCAACGCGCTCGTGCGCATCCCCATGACCCCGGCGGGCCTGGAGGCGCTGTCCGACTGCCTCGCCGACGGGATCGGGGTGCACGCCGCGATGGTCTTCTCCGACGAGCGGTACGCCGAGGTGCTAGACGCCTACGTCGACGGGCTGGAGCGGTCCCTCTCCTGCGGCCGGCCCCTGGGCGACGCCCCGATGGTGGCCTCGTTCCCGGTGGGCCTGTTCGACGCGGCGGTCGACGCCCGGCTGGACGAGCTGGGCGTCGGCCCCCGCCACGAGGTGCGCGGCGCCGCCGGACTGGCCGTGGCCCGCCGCATGTACCGGCTGCGCGAGGAACGGCTGTCCGGGGACTGGTGGCGGGTGCTGCGGGCCAACGGCGCACCGCAGCCGCGGCTGCTGTGGGGCACCGGCGCGGACGGCGGCGTCGGCGCCCTGGTGGGCTGGAACACCGCGCTCGCCCTGTCCGTGGACACCCTGGAGGCCGCCGCGCAGAAGCCGGAGCTGACCGGCGACACCCTCCTCAACGCCGACGGGGAGGCGGCCTGCGCCCTCCGGGCCCTGGAACGGCTCGGCGTCCCCGCCCGTCAGGTCGCGGCCGTGCTGGAGACGACGGAACTCGCCCGCCTCCAGCACAGCTGGGGCGTCAGGACGGGATCCGTGCCGGCTGCCGCTCCGGGAACCGGGTGTGCGTCAGGGCCAGCAGCGGAGCTGCCTTGACGGCGGTCTCCTCGTACTCGGCGGCCGGGTCGGACAGGGCCACCACGGCACCGCCCACCCCGTACCGGACGCGGTCGGCCGTGACCGTGGCCGTACGGATCACGATGCTCAGGTCCGCGGCACCGGACAGCGAGAAGTAGCCGATGGCACCCGAGTACACCCCGCGCGGCCCCGCCTCCAGCCGGTCGATGATCTGCATCGTGCGGAGCTTGGGGGCACCGGTCATGGAGCCGCCCGGGAAGGCGGCCCGTACGCAGTCCACGGCCGACGACTCCGGCCGCAGGCGCGCCCGTACGGTGCTCACCAGCTGGTGGACGGTGGCGTACGTCTCGACCCGGAACAGCTCCTCGGCCTCCACCGAGCCCGGGACCGCGCACCGGCCGAGGTCGTTGCGCACCAGGTCGACGATCATGAGGTTCTCGGAGCGGTCCTTCTCGTCGGTCAGGAGGTCCGCGATCAGCGCCGCCTCCTCCTGCGGGGTGGCGCCGCGCGGCCGGGTGCCCTTGATGGGCGAGGACTCGACGAACCCGTCGCGCGAGACCTGCAGGAACCGCTCGGGCGAGGTGCTGAGCACGGACAGCTCGCCGAACTGGAGCAGCGCGGCGAACGGCGCCGGGCTGGTGCGGCGCAGGGTGCGGTACGCGGCCCAGGGGTCGAGGCGGACTTCGGCCTCAGCCATGTTGGTGAGGCAGACCTCGTACGTCTCGCCGGCGGCTATCTCCTCCAGGCAGGTGTCGATGAGGTCCAGGTAGGCGCCGCGGTCGTGGCGCAGCCGGATCTCGCCGCTCGGGGCGGTCGGGCGGGGGGCCGGCAGGCTCAGGCCCGCGAGCGGCGCGAGCCGCTCCGCCGTGCCGATCAGCCAGGCGTCGGCCGCGGCGGCGGACTCCTCTGCGGTCCCCTCCGCCAGGGCCAGGAGGTGGGTGGTCTGCTCGACGTGGTCGAAGACCAGGGCGCGGTCGGCGAACACCATGGCGGCGTCGGCCACCGGGGAGCGGTGCACGAGATCGCCGCCGCATTCGGCCTTCAGCTCGTAGCCGAGGTAGCCCACCCAGCCGAGGGTGAAGCCGAAGGGCAGCTCGGGGAGTTCGGTGTGCAGGGAGCGCAGGTCGCGGTCGATCCACTCCAGGAAGGGAGCGGCGACCAGCTCGCTCCCGCCGCCCGCCGACTCGACGGTGACGCATCCGCTCCACACGTCGGCCGTGGCGACCCGGGCGAGCGGCCCGGTGGCGTCCCCCATGACCGAGAACCGGCCGCGGTCGCCGCCGGGCAGGCTGCTGTCCAGCCAGTAGGCGTGATCGTTTCCGCGGAAGAGCTGGTCGTAGACGGTCTCGGGGCACCAGCGGGTGGGCAGCTTGCTCGCGACGAGCCGCAGCCGGCGGGCCGGGGCCCCGTCGGCGGGCACGGCGGATACAGCCGGCGTCGGCGCGGACGCGGCGGGCGCGGACGCGGCGGGCGCGGACGCGGCGGGCGCGGACGCGGCGGGCGCGGACGCGGCGGGCGCGGGTGCCGGCGCGGCGGCGCGCCGGGGCGTCCGCTTCGCCTGCTCCGCCTGGTGCTCACGCGTCAGCGCGGCGAAGTTTGCAAGCAGCTCCATCCCGTACTGACTGCAAATCGACTCGGGGTGGAACTGCACCCCCCACATCGGCCGCGACCGGTGGCGCAGCCCCATCAGGATGCCGTCCGGCGTCCATGCGGTGGCTTCGAGCTCGTCCGGCAGGTCCGTCACGGCGAGGGAGTGGTACCGGACCACCTCCATCGGGGAGGGCAGCCCGGCGAACAGGCCGGTGCCGTCGTGCAGGACGGGCGAGGTGCGGCCGTGCCGGGGCTCCGGCGCGCGGTCGACCGTGGCGCCGTGCACGTGCCCGATCCCCTGGTGGCCGAGGCAGATCCCCAGCAGCGGCAGCTGCGCGTGCCCGACGATCTCGGCACAGATGCCGAAGTCGGACGCCCGGCCCGGGGTGCCGGGACCCGGTGAGACCACGACGTTGTCGAACGCGCCGAGTTGTGCGATCTTCCAGTTTGGGTCGTCATTTTGAACGACTTCCGGCTCCCGGCCATTGACCTCGGCCAGATAGTGGAAGAGGTTATAGGTAAACGAGTCGTAATTGTCTACAAGAAGCGTACGCACGCTGAAATATCCCCCCGGTCCGAATCAAGCCGGGATTGGCTTGATTTCGAGCAGCATGTGCTCGACCATGTCCTCTCCGTACTCCCCCTCGCGCACCCGGCAGCTCGCCACCGTCGACAGCTCGCGCCCCCCGGCGTCCGCCAGCTCGTGCAGCGCCGCCAGGTCTCCGCGGTCGCTGAAGTGGAGGAGCACCCGGCCGCCCGGGGCGGTCCAGTGCACGGCCTGCTCCAGGTACCGGCGGTGCGCCTGGTAGCCGGTGTCCACGTACGCCCGCTCGTGCACCGACTTGTACTCGTAGCTCTCGGGCCCCATCACGTAGTTGGAGCTCCAGAAGACCACGTCGAACCGCTCGTCCTCGCGCAGTCCGGAGAACAGGTCGCTGTGCAGGGCCTGGAGGCGGTCCGACACCCCGTGCCGCTCCGCGTTGACGGAGGCGTTCTCCACGGCGGAGGGGCTGATGTCGGCGGCCACGACCCGGTCGTACCCGGCCAGGGCGGCCGTCACGGCTATCACGCCGGTGCCGCACCCGATCTCCAGGAACGAACCCGAACGGGGTCCCGGCGCGCGGTGGTTGAGGCCGAGCAGTTCTAGGGCCACACCCGTGGACGGGGAGTAGACGGGGGCGAAGACCTCGTCGAACAGGTCCCACTCGCGGTCGCCGAGGGTGAACACCCGCGGCCGGTCCTGCCTGGTCAGGGACAGTCGGCTGCGGAGCAGCGACCGCTCGTAACTCTGGAGCTGGGACAGCTGAGACAGCTGAGACACGCGAATCCCCCCAAGGAAACGTATGGCTGTGGTGGTGCCGATGGTGGTGTCGGCACCGGAACGCTCGGTGATCAGCCTGCCCTTGAGTGAGCCTCGACCAGAAGGTGGTCAGGTGACAGCATCCCTCCTGGAGCGTGGTGATCCGATCACCCTCCGCGTCGCTGACCTGGATCACATCTCAAGTGATTCTTGACCGGTTCTTGCCCCAAGAGATACTTTCAGGCAGGCCGGGGGAATGCTTGCTCCACGTTTGGTGCAAACGTGAACGGCTTTTATGGGGGTCGGGGGAGAAGCCGTGGTTGACCACGCTTACGAAATGCTGGAACTGCTGAACAGAGAGGCGCCTGCGGCTGCCTTCGACGACGTGGTCCGAAAAGCACGTGAGTCCGGCCTGTCAGGGGATGCCCTCGCCCAGCTGACCAGGGCCCGGGACCAGAGCCTCGGCATCCGGGCGCTCTTCGTGCGCCGCCAGCAGCGCGAGGCGGGGCTCGCCGCCCTCGTGGACACCGCGCGCGACCTGACCCTGCCGTACGACCTCGACGAACTGCTGAAGGTGATCACCCGCCGGGCCCGGCTGCTGCTCGGGCTCGACATGGCCTGGGTGAGCTTCGACGACCTGGACGAGCAGTGCTCCCGCGTGCGTTCGGCCGACGGCCACGCCTCCGCGCTCACCATCGGGTTCGCCATCCCGCTGACCGGCGGGGGCGTCGGCAAGCGGGCCGCGGACGGATCGGCCCCGTTCTGGTCGGCCGACTACATGCACGACAAGACCTTCCAGCACAGCCCCGTCATCGACGAGGTGGTGCAGGCCGAGGGCCTGCACGCCGTGATGGCCGTCCCGCTGCGGCACGCCGGCACCACCCTCGGAGCGCTGTACGTCGCGGACCGCAACGTCCGGCACTTCACCCCGGACGAAGTGTCGCTGATGAGTTCGCTCGCCGACCTCGCAACCGTTGCAATCGAAAAGGCCCGGCTGCTGGAGCAGACCCGGTACGAGGTCGTGGAACTGGAACAGGACACCTCCCGCGCCCTGGACTCTTCCACCACCGCCCGCCAGCTCCGCGAGACGCACGGCCGCCTGCTCGACCTGGTGCTCCAGGGCGGCGGCCTCGGCAACCTGGCCGCCGAGGCGGTCAAGGGACTCGACGGCACCCTCCTCGTACGGGACGCGGCCGGCCGGAACCTCGCCTGCCCCGGCGGCGAGCCCCCCGAGCTGAACGAGGCGGAGATCCGCACCGTCCTGCTGGACGCGCACACCGACCGGCAGCCGCGCAGCACGAGCGACGGGGTGTGGGTCGCCTCCGTCGCCGCGGGCGACGAGATGCTGGGCACCCTCATCCTGTCCTGCGGCGAACCCGTCACCGACCGCCAGGTCCAGCTCCTCGCGCTCACCGCCCAGGTCACCGCCGTGGTGCTGCTGATGGAGCAGGGCATGGCCGCTGCCGAGGGCCACATGCGGGACGAGTTCTTCCACGACCTGCTGCGGGGCACGTCGCTGTCCCCGGTGCAGATCGCGGAGCAGAGCCGCCGCCTCGCCCTCAACCTCGACGAACCCCACGTCATCGTGATCGCCCGGCCCGAAGGGGGGGTCCAGGGCCGCGTGGTCGCCTGGGCCGCCTCGTACGCCAACCGCCACCACGGCCTCAAGAGCGTGGACGGCGACGTCGTGGTGCTGCTGCTGCCCGGCACCGACGCCGGGGCCATCGCCCGTACGGCGTCCAGGGAACTCTCCGAGGTCCTCGGCAAGCCCGTCACGGCGGGCTCCGCCGGGCCCGTCGACGATCCGGCCGGGATCGTCCACATGTACCAGGAGGCCCGCCGGGTCCTGGACGCGGTCGCGGCGCTCACCGGCGCCGGCAGCACCGCGTCCCCCGAGGAACTGGGCTTCCTCGGCGTCCTGCTCTCCGAGAAGCCGAACATAGCCGGATTCATCAACGACACCATCGGTCCCGTCCTGGACTACGACGACCAGCAGTACACCGAGCTGATCCGCACCATGGAGGCGTACTTCGCCTCGGCCAACAGCCCCTCCAGGGCCGCCGAGTCCCTGCACGTCCACCCCAACACGGTCTCGCGCAGGCTGGAACGCATCACCGAGATCCTGGGCGAGGACTGGCAGAAGCCGACCCAGGCCCTCCAGGTGCAGCTGGCCCTCCAGCTCCAGCGGACCCGCCAGGCGCTGAACAAGGGCACCCGCGGCGGCCAGCCCCGGCAGACCATCGGCTAGGGCTTCGCATCACACCTGGCGCTCGACGGCGCGCTGGGTCAGCATGCGGACCGCGTGCGCGGCGGAGGCCAGCGTGGTGTGCCGGTGCCAGCCGCCGAAGGAGCGGCCGCCGAAGTCGGTGAGTCCCACCTTCTGCGAGATGTTCGCGAAGTCCGCCTCGACGTTCTGCGCCCGCTTCGCGAGCCGCAGCAGCCCGCCGGGGGGAGCCTGCGTCATGTTGCTGATCCAGCACTGCTCGGGCCAGCCGCGCGGATCGCTCCACTCGCCGAACAGCAGCAGCGGCCGGGGCGCCTGTGGCAGCTCCACCCGTACGCCGACCACCAGCGTGGTGCGCGGCTGGAGGGTCACCGGGTCCAGCCAGGTCACCGGGCGGCGCAGCGTGCGGGCCATCAGCAGCAGCTGGTGCGCGGCGAGTTCCCGGCTGCCGCTGCTCGGCAGGACCGGGTCCACGCAGCGGACCCGCATGGAGCCCCGGGCCGACGCCACGAAGTGCATCCCGGCCGGGCCGAACCGGCCGGCCACCGCGGCCGGATCGACGTCCGGCAGGTCGAACACCACCGGGCGGCGGGACTGCCCGACCCAGTCGCGCAGCTCCTCGACGGCGCCGGCGGCGCATTCGAGGGGGCTGGTGGCCAGCTCCGATTCGTGGACGTTGGGGGAGAGCGGGCCGACGCTGTCGCGCCACTTCTGGGTGAGCGCGAGCCGCCAGTTCACCGGGCAGCTCTGCTCCTCGCCGACGGACCACACGCCGAACGCCACCTGGCTGTTGACCATCTGGCCGCGCTCGGGCACGAAGCGGCGGGCCACCCCGACGGACTCGGTGCCGGCCTTGGAGATAACCACCGGCTGTACGACCCAGGCGCGGGGGCGCATCGCACGCTCCAGATACCGGGCGAGGGCGGCCCGTACCGGACCCCAGTCCCAGGTGGACGACACGACGAAGTGGTGCAGGCTCTGCTCGGCCGCCCGGTCGCCGACGTGCGCCGCGATGTTGCGTATCGACTTGCGGCCCTCGGCCTTCAGCAGACCGCGCAGGTACACCTCCCCCTTGCGCCGCTGGTCACTGCGCGGCAGCGAGGCGAACAGCTCGGCACAGAGCTCGTCCACGACCAGGTCCGGTACGAACCGGCTGCTGAGGGTCTCCAAGCGTTCGAGACTCGGTGCGCTCATGATGGATCCATCCCTTCCCCCGGCGTTCTCTCCAGCTCCTCAACCCTGCGGCCGGGGGAGGCGCGAGAACCAGGTGGACCGGTCACACACATTCGGCCCCGCGTGCGCGGCAGACCATCAGCCCCGGGCAGACCACGCCGGCCTGTTGATCATTTGACGGAGTCCGCCACAGGCCCTTGGCCAGGGCAGCAGCCGCTCGCAGACTCGTGGAGCCCCACTGGAGACGGACTGGACCACCCGCCCCGTCCGCACCAAACCCCAGGCCTTCCCGGGCACAGGTGGCCCGCCCACCACCGCGCCGCCCCCACAGGGTGGCCCGCCCACCACCGCCCGTCCCCGCGCAGGTCGGCGCAGTCGGCCGGACGGGCCGGACCGGCTCGCCCCCGGCCCGTTAGGGTGTGCCCGTATGGGGACCTGGATCGCGCCGAGCGCCATCGAGAGAGAGCTGTACGAAGCCAAGAACGCCGGCGACTGGGGCCGGTATCTCGACGTACTCGCCCGCGCCGAGCTGTTCCTCCCCCAGCCCCGCACCCAGGTCGACGCCGAGCCCACGCAGGCCCGCTTCCACCCCGTCGGCCACAGCCTGCCCGTCTACACCCGCGGGATGCTGCCCGTCCCCGCTCCCGAGACCGTCTTCGTACGCCAGAGCCTCGCCTGGTTCGCCAACGCCTGGGACCACCGCGACCCCGCCTACCTCGCCGTGAACCCCGGCAGCCCCGCCGAGGCCTACCTCACCACCGGCCCCGCCGACCGCGTGCGCTGGCGCGCCCACTGGGACGCCGCCACCACCTGGGGCCTGGCCCCCGGCTCCGTGCACGCCCTGCACACCGGCGGGCCCCTGCACGGGCCCGTGGCCCGGGGACTGGCCGTCGGTGCCCATCTCGCCGTGAGCAACGGGGAGTTCTGGAACGCGCTCGCCTACCACGGCGGCGGCTACACCCGCGAACGCGAACGCCTCCGCAAGTCCTGGGGCATCACCACCCGCGAGGACTGGCTCGACGTCCTGCACCGCATGCTGAACGCCGAGATCGTCAGCCCCGTCTGGGAGTTCGTCCTGCGCATCCGCCGGATCCTCGCCTCCGACTTCGCCGGGCCCGTCGACGTCGAGCACTGGCGGCACGCCGCCGAGGCGAGCCTGCGGCGCAGCGCCGAGCGGGCCGCCGAGCCGCAGCTCACCCCCGACGGGGTCACGGTCGCTCAGCCGCGCCCCACCGCCGAGGTCGAGGGCGAGATCGCCGGCGTGCAGCGCCTCATCGGCCGCATCGCCCGGTACGAGCAGCGCTTCCGGGCCGACGGGCTGCTCCCCGAGGAGGGATACGTACGCTCCGTCGAGGGCTGGGACCAAGGGCGGGCCTCCCAGATGGCCCGCTGGGGCCTCGGTACCCGCTACGGCACCCTGGAGGAGGCGGAGCACGCCGTGCTCCGCGCCGGTGAGGCGGCCGGCGAGACGTACCGCTCGTGGGCGGAGTTCTCCGCCGGATACCTGCTCGGCCGGTGCCTGCACTTCGACGAGGAGGAGTTCGGCGAGTGGTACGACAGCTCCCTCGCCACGCATCTGACGCTGACCACCGAGCCGGCCAGCCCCTGGCTCAACATCCCGTGGAAGTAGCACGGACAGCCGACTTCGATCAGTACCGGTGAATCCTTGGACGGGGCCGGAACCGGCAACTAGCCTCGCCCGCATGACCATTGTGCTGAACGACACGGTACGCAAGCTGCTCGACTCCCCGCACCCGGCGGTGCTGTCCACCCTGAACCCCGACGGCAGCCCGCAGAGTTCGGTGGTCTGGGTGACCCGGGACGGCGGCGAGCTGCTGGTCTCCACCGAGCAGGGCCGCCGCAAGGAGCGGAACATCGCCCGTGACGCGCGCGTCGGACTGACCGTCTTCGACACCGCCAATCCCTTCCTCTACGTCGAGATCCGCGGCACGGCCACCCTCACCGAGGACGCCGGCCGCACGGTCGCCGCCCGCATCGCCGAGGAGTACCTGGGCCCCGAGGGCGGCAAGGACTTCACGAAGTCCCTGGACGACAGCTCCCGCGTGGTCGTCCGCATCACCCCGACCAAGGTGCTCGGCAACGCCGCCAAGGCCGGCTGACGCGGCCAGAGCGGCCAGAGCGGCTAGGGCAGCTCCGGGCGGACCCGCGACCAGGCGTCCACGGCCTCCGCGAGCGGGTCGCCGTCCGGGAGGTGTGGCCGCGCGAGGGCCATCCAGGGCAGCAGGAGCTTGATGCGCCGCAGGTGCCGGATGCGCGGTCGCGGCAGGTCGCGCCAGGTGCGGGCCTCCGCGGCCGCCTGCGCCGGGGTCAGGTCGATCAGGGCCAGTGCATCCCGGCACAGCACCGCCGGGTCGGCGCCGCGGCCGGGCCCGAACTGCTGGATCAGGTAACCCCGTACGGCGGCCACCTCGACCGCGCGGTCCAGCTCGTGCGACCCCGCCCACTCCGCCTTGCGGTGGGTCGCGGCCAGCGCCACCCGGCCCCAGCGCAGCCGGGTCCCCTCGGGCAGCCAGTCCCCCTGCATCCGGCCCACGGCCAGCGTCCGCAGGGTCAGCGGATGCGGTTCGTCCAGCAGCGGCGGGTCGGTGGCCAGCCAGGCCTCGATGTCCTCCAGCGCATGCCCGCCGGGCGGGACCGCGGTCAGCACCTGCCCCCGGGTGAGCAGCGCGACCAGGGCGCCCGTGAGGTGGACCTTGGCCACGTGCCCCGCGTCGAAGAAGGCCACCGTGCGCCCGTACCGCTCGATCCGCCGCAGCCCGAGCCGCAGTTCCCCTGCGGCGTAGACCTGGCCGGCGCGCGCGACCCCGCCGAGGCAGCGGACCACGCACACTCCGCCCGTGATGTCGGCCTCCTCGACGGAGTACACCTGCAACTCGGCGATGGCCACCCCGGCCCCCCTTCCCCGGGCGGGAGGCTACCTCCTGAAAGCGTCAGAGCACCCCTTTGAGTCCCATCCCATCGCTACGCCGCCTCCAGGATCAGGCGGATCTCCGTGACCTCGTAGCCGGCGCGGTCGAAGGCCGCGGCCATGGGTGTGTTGACGGTGTCCGTGGTCGCGGTGATGCGCTCGGCGCCCGCGGCCGCGTGGAAACGGGTGATCTCCGCCAGGATCTCGTCGATCAGGCCCCGGCCGCGCTGCTCCGGTACGACGCCCAGGTAGCCGACGTTGCGGTGGTACGGGGTCGCCGACGGGACGGCCAGGCCGGCGAGGGTCCCGTCCGGCAGCTCGGCCAGTCGCCACCAGGAGCGCTCGCCGGGGCAGTCGAGGTAGAACCCGACGTCCTCGCGGGCCAGCTGCTCGGCGTCCATCGAGCGGAGCTCGTCCTGCGTGTGCACGTCCAGGCTGCCGGCCGACAGACGGGCGAAGGCTTCGAGGAACTCCTCGTCCGTGCCCTCCCGGAAGACCACCTTCCCGGTGGGCTCGGCGGTCCCGGCGGCCGGCGTCCACTCGTAGCGCAGCCGCTCGATCTCGCGGGTCAGGCCGGCCCGCTGCGCGGCCTCGCGCCGCCACTCGACGGCCTCGGCCAGGTCCTGGAGGTCACGCCAGTCCGCGGGCAGAGAGGCGTTGTAGAGCGGGAGGTTCCCGAAGGCTTCGTGCCCGGCGGCCAGCAGGGCCGCCGCGACACCCGCCGGGTCGGCCACGCCGGCGCGGACCTGGAGGCAGTCGAGCGCGATGGGCCGCTCGCTGTCGGCCCGGCCCCACCACAGTGCACGGGCCTGGATCTCGCCGTTCTCGTCCTCGGCGAACCAGGTCCACTCCGGACGGAACCGGTTCGCGGCGAGCTCCTCGCGGATCGTGTCGGCGGACAGGGCCTCGACGGGCCCGTCGGCCGGGTAGGCGACGGCGCGGTCGAGGTCGGCGGGGTCTGCGCTCGCAGAGCGGTAGATCATCCGGCGATGATCACACCGGACGGAGCTCCTGGCCAAGGCATTTCCGCTGCTTCTCCAAGGCGAGCCGGGGCGGCACGCCGAAGGCCCCCTCGCGGTGCGGTGGCGAGGGGGCCTTCGGATGCGCGGCTGCGACCGGGTATGCCTACGACCAGGTGATGAGGCGGCGGGGGTGCTCCAGGACGGCCGCGATGTCCGCCAGGAAGCGGGAGCCGAGCTCGCCGTCGATGAGCCGGTGGTCGAACGACAGCGCCAGCGTGGTGACCTGGCGCGGCTTCACCTTGCCCTTGTGGACCCACGGCTGGAGCTTGATCGCGCCGACCGCGAGGATCGCGGACTCGCCGGGGTTCAGGATGGGCGTACCGGTGTCGACGCCGAAGACGCCGACGTTGGTGATGGTGATGGTGCCGTTCTGCATGTCGGCCGGGGAGGTCTTGCCGTCGCGGGCCGTGGTGACCAGCTCGGACAGGGCCGTCGACAGCTCGGGCAGCGTCTTGGCGTGCGCGTCCTTGATGTTCGGGACGATCAGCCCGCGGGGAGTGGCCGCCGCGATGCCCAGGTTGACGTAGTGCTTGAGCACGATCTCCTGGGCCGCCTCGTCCCAGGACGCGTTGACGTCCGGGTTGCGGCGGACGGCCACCAGCACCGCCTTGGCGATGAGCAGCAGCGGGTTGATGCGCAGCCCTGCCAGGTCGGGATCGGCCTTGAGCTCCTGGACAAGCTTCATCGTGCGGGTCACGTCGAACGTGATGAACTCGGTGACGTGCGGCGCGGTGAACGCCGAGCCGACCATCGCCTGAGCGGTGACCTTGCGGACGCCCTTGACCGGGATACGGGTCTCCCGGGCGCTCGCCTCGGCCGGCGCCTGCACGGGCACGGCTGCGGCCACAGCCGCTGCGGCCACGGCCGGCGCGGCCACGGCCTGCGGGGTGACCGCGGCCGCGGCGGCGTGCACGTCCTCCCGGGTCACGGTTCCGCCGTCCCCGGTGGGCACCACGGAGGCCAGGTCGATCCCGAGGTCCTTGGCCAGCTTGCGCACCGGCGGCTTCGCCAGCGGGCGCTCCCCGCCGGCGTGGCCGTTGCCGTTCAGCCCGGCGGGCGCGGCCGCCTGCGGCTGGGCCGGTACGGCGGGCAGGGCCGCGGGGGCGGCCGGCGCGGCGGGCGCACCGGGCACGGCCTTGCGCGGGCGGCGCTTCGTGGAGGCCTGGGAGACGCCGTAGCCGACCAGGACGGGCTGGCGGGCCGCCGGCTCCTCGGCGGGGGCCTCGGCCGGGGCCGGGACGGCGGCGGCGGGGGCGGCGACGGCGGCGGCAGCCGGGGCCTCCGCCTCGGCCGGGCCCGTCTGCACGGAGATGATCACCTGGCCGACGTCGACCGTGGTGCCCTCCTCGAAGAGGAGCGCGTGCACGACACCGTCGAACGGGATCGGCAGCTCCACGGCCGCCTTCGCCGTCTCGACCTCGCAGACGACCTGGCCGTCGGTGACCGTGTCACCCGGCTGGACGTACCACTTGAGGATCTCGGCCTCGGTGAGGCCCTCGCCCACATCGGGCATCTTGAATTCGCGGATGGTCACAGGGCTCTCCTCAGTACGCCAGCGAGCGGTCGACGGCGTCGAGCACCCTGTCCAGGCCCGGCAGGTACTCGTCCTCCAGGCGGGCCGGCGGGTACGGGGCGTGGAATCCGCCCACGCGCAGCACCGGCGCCTCCAGGTGGTAGAAGCACCGCTCCGTGAGGCGGGCGGCGATCTCCGCGCCCACCCCCAGGAACACCGGGGCCTCGTGGACGACGACGAGCCGGCGGGTCTTCTCGACCGACGCCTGGATCCCGTCGAAGTCGACGGGGGACATCGACCGCAGGTCGAGGACCTCCACCGACTTGCCCTCCTCGGCGGCCGCGGCCGCGGCCTCCAGGCAGACCTTCACCATCGGGCCGTAGGCCGCCAGGGTGATGTCCGAGCCCTCCCGGGCCACCCGCGCCGCGTGCAGGGCGTCCGGGATCGCGTCGGTGTCGACCTCACCCTTGTCCCAGTAGCGCCGCTTCGGCTCGAAGAAGATCACCGGGTCGTCGCTGAGGATCGCCTGCTGGAGCATCCAGTAGGCGTCGCTCGCGTTCGACGGGGAGACCACCTTCAGACCCGGGACGTGCGCGAACAGCGCCTCGGGGGACTCCGAGTGGTGCTCCACCGCGCCGATGCCGCCCGCGTACGGGATGCGCACGACGACGGGCATCTTGACCTTGCCCAGCGCCCGCGCGTGCATCTTCGCGAGCTGCGTGACGATCTGGTCGTACGCGGGGAAGACGAATCCGTCGAACTGGATCTCCACCACCGGGCGGTAGCCGCGCAGTGCCAGGCCGATCGCCGTGCCGACGATGCCGGACTCGGCGAGCGGGGTGTCGATGACCCGCTCCTCGCCGAAGTCCTTCTGCAGACCGTCGGTGATCCGGAAGACACCGCCCAGCTTGCCGACGTCCTCGCCCATGATCAGGACCTTCGGGTCCGACTCCAGGGCCTTGCGCAGGGACTCGTTGAGCGCCTTCGCGATCGACATCTTCTCGACAGCCATCAGTGACCCTCCTCGAAGGACGCGAGGTAGGCGGCGAACTGGGCGCGCTCCTCGTCGACGAGCGCGTGCCCGTCCGCGTAGACGTTCTCGAAGATCGCCATCGTGTCCGGGTCGGGCATGGCGCGCACGACCTCGCGCACCCGCTTGCCCAGCACCTCGCTCTCGGCCTCCAGGGCCTCGAAGAAGGCCTCGTCGGCCCCGCCGCTCGCCAGCAGGTAGGTCTTCAGGCGCAGGATCGGGTCCTTCGCCTCCCAGGCCTGGGTCTCCTCGTCCCGGCGGTACTTCGTCGGGTCGTCGGAGGTGGTGTGCGCTCCCATGCGGTACGTGAACGCCTCGACCAGGGTCGGGCCCTCGCCGCGGCGCGCCCGCTCCAGCGCCCAGCGGGTGACCGCCAGGCAGGCCAGGACGTCGTTGCCGTCCACGCGGACGCCGGGGAAGCCGAAGCCCTGGGCGCGCTGGTACAGCGGCACGCGCATCTGGCGCTCGGTCGGCTCGGAGATCGCCCACTGGTTGTTCTGGCAGAAGAACACCACGGGGGAGTTGTAGACGGCCGAGAAGGTGAACGCCTCGGCGACATCGCCCTGGCTGGACGCGCCGTCGCCGAAGTAGGCGATGACCGCGGAGTCCGCGCCGTCCTTGGCCACACCCATCGCGTAACCGGTCGCGTGCAGCGTCTGCGAGCCGATGACGATCGTGTACAGGTGGAAGTTGTTGGTGTTCGGGTCCCAGCCGCCGTGGTTCACACCACGGAACATGCCGAGCAGATTCGTCGGGTCGACACCCCGGCACCAGGCCACACCGTGCTCGCGGTAGGTCGGGAACACGTAGTCGTCGTCGCGCAGCGCGCGGCCGGAGCCGATCTGGGCGGCTTCCTGCCCGAGCAGCGAGGCCCACAGGCCCAGCTCGCCCTGGCGCTGCAGGGCCGTCGCCTCGCCGTCGAAACGGCGGGTCAGGACCATGTCGCGGTAGAGCCCGCGCAGGTCCTCGGTGGTGATGTCCTCGACGAAGGACAAGAACTCCGCAGCGTCGGGATTGTCTGCGGCGCTGACCCGTTCCCCTTCGGGCGTCAGCAGCTGTACGAGCTGGGGCTCGGCGTTCTGCGCGGTGGCAGCGGCGGTCTTGCGGGCGCTCGCCGCGCCTGCCGCCCGCTTGGTGCCGCTGCTGCGTCGCGGCTTGCGCGCGGCAGTGCTCTCCACGGTCACGTGTTGCTCCTCCGTCGGTCCGGCTCCCGGGTTCTCCGGGGTCCAGTGCGGCTCACCCGGATCCGTACCAGCGCACGGGGTGGGTGCGCTTCGTGTGCGGATCCGAGCGTGACAGGTGCCCCGGCAAGTGCCCTGCGCACAGCACGTTACCCAGTACGCCGCATAACTGCGAAACCCCACTTGACCTGCGTTTTTGCTTGGATTTCCAAGTAAATCCGCAGTGCGGGGAACAATCACTGGTCACAGCCTTGCAGGGGGCCGGAACAACGGCACGTTATCCCGGGTAACGACGGCAGGGAAGGGGTGAGTGTGTGAAACTGAGTTCGTGCGCGAAGACGGAAAAATCAAGGTATTCCTCCTGGACGACCACGAAGTGGTACGTCGCGGTGTCCATGAGCTTCTTTCGGTCGAAGAGGACATCGAGATCGTCGGCGAGGCCGGTACCGCCGCGGACGCCTTGGCGCGCATCCCCGCCACCCGCCCCGACGTGGCCGTTCTCGACGTGCGCCTGCCGGACGGCAGCGGAGTGGAGGTCTGCCGCGAGGTCCGCTCGCACAGCGAGGACGTCAAATGCCTGATGCTGACCTCGTTCGCCGACGACGAGGCACTGTTCGACGCGATCATGGCGGGGGCCTCGGGCTACGTGCTCAAGGCGATCCGCGGCAATGAGCTGCTGAACGCCGTACGGGACGTCGCGGCCGGCAAGTCGCTGCTGGACCCGGTCGCCACGGCGCGGGTGCTGGAGCGGCTGCGCGACGGCAAGAACGGCAGGGGCGACGACCGCCTGGCCAACCTCACCGAGCAGGAGCGGAAGATCCTCGACCTGATCGGCGAAGGCCTGACCAACCGCGTCATCGGCGAGCGCCTGCACCTGGCCGAGAAGACCATCAAGAACTACGTCTCCAGCCTGCTGTCCAAGCTGGGCATGGAGCGCCGCTCCCAGGCCGCCGCGTACGTGGCCCGGCTCCAGGCCGAGAACCGCGTCTGAGCCGCGAACTGTTCGGTCCGGTCCCGCATTTCGTGGACGGAGCGGTCTTCGACCCCGTCCACATGCGAATCGAACCCCAATTCGTCACCGTGCACCCGTGGTCCGGGAATCCGGACCGGGCGTATCAGCATGCCCTCTGAGCTGCGCATTCACCGATGCGCGCACGCGGGCCCGGCGGAATCGAATTCCGCCGGGCCCGTTCTCGTACGCCCTAGAATCCGTCCACTTGCGGATTCGGCGGCTCCACCGGCGGAGTCGTGATCTTCGACGCCGACGGCTTCGGCGACGGCGACTTCGACGGGCTGGACGACGCCGACGGCGACGAACTGGCCGAAGGCGAAGGCGACGGGCTGGTGCTCGGGGTGAACTTGGTGCGGGGCGGCGGCGTCGAGAACTCCTCCGACGGGCGCGTGGACGGGGCATCGTGCGACGGGGTGTCCTGCGACGCGGACGGGGCGCTCGACTGGCTGCTCTGGGAACTCTGGACGGTGGCCGGAGTCTTGTTGTCGTTGTTCTTGTGCGACACGGTGTTGACGGCGTACGCGACGCCTCCCGCGATCGCGACGATCGCCAGCACCGCGAACAGCCACAGCTTCCAACGGCTGCTGCCGCGGTCGTCGTAGGCCTCGTAGCCCTCGTAGCCGTCGTGGCCGCCCGGTCCGCCGTGGCCGTGGTTGTCGTACCCGCCCCCGCCGGGGAAGGCCGAGCCGTCGTCCGGGTTCAGCGGCGGCACCATCGGCTGCTGGAACTGCGAGGTCGTGGCGTGCGCCCCGTAGTTCTGCTGCCCGCCGGCCGGGCCCACCGGCATGGCCGTGGTCTGTGCCGCGCCACCGCGGCCGTGCGGCAGGGCCATGGTGACCGGGCCGGTGTTCCAGGTGCCCGTGTTCGGCCCCTGGTCGTGCAGCATCTGGAGCGCGTACTGGACCAGCCCGCGCATCTCCTCGGCGCTCTGGAACCGGTCGTCCGGGTCCTTGGCGAGGGAGCGCATGACCAGGCCGTCGAGCTCCTGCGGGATGTGGTGGCCCTCGGGCAGCTGCGACGGCGGCACCGGCGCGTCCTGGACGTGCTGGTAGACCACCGACAGGGGGGTCTCGCCGGTGAACGGGGGGCGCAGCGCGAGCAGTTCGTAGAGCAGACAGCCGGTCGCGTACAGGTCGGAGCGGTGGTCGACGGCCTTGCCGAGCGCCTGCTCGGGCGACAGGTACTGCGGGGTTCCCATGACCATGCCGGTCTGGGTCATCGTCGACTGGGCGCCGTGCAGGGCGCGGGCGATGCCGAAGTCCATCACCTTGACCGCGCCGGTCTCGGTGATGATGACGTTCGCGGGCTTGATGTCGCGGTGCACGATGCCGTGCTGGTGCGAGTACGCGAGGGCTTCCAGCACGCCCGAGGTGATGATGAGCGCCTGCTCGGGGCCCGGGGCCTCGGCGCTGATCAGCAGATCGCGGATGGTGCGGCCCTCGACCAGCTCCATGACGATGTAGGGGACCGTGCTGGGGCCGACCTTGTCCTCGCCGGAGTCGTACACGGCGACGACGGCGTGGTGGTTGAGCCCGGCGACCGACTGTGCCTCACGAGTGAAGCGGGCCTTGGAGACCGGGTCCTCCGCGAGATCGGGGCGCAGCAGCTTCACGGCCACGGTCCGGCCCAGCCGGACGTCCTCGGCCGCGAACACCTCGGCCATGCCGCCGCGGCCCAGCCGGTGGGTGAGCCGGTATCGCCCGTCGCCCACCAGTCCGCCGGCGCCCCAATGCTCAGGACCATCGGCCATCCCGGCGCCGTTTCCCTCGGGTTCGGGTGCCATCAGTCCTCGCCGTCGTCTCTCTCGGCCGCCGCTTCGCGGTAGGTCCTTTTTCCGTGTGCTCCGATGAACGCTACAGCCTCGCAACAGGTCGCCGTCCGGACATCCACGTGTGTACGCGTGTGGTCACGGAACGGGCACCTGGCTTGACGTGTGCTTGCCCTCCGGCAGACTGGGCGCGACATGCGCTCAGCCAGACGCGTAGGGACACATCCCGAGGGGAAGCAACAGTCATGAGCCAGGACGGCACTCAGGGCCAGTACGCAGGCGGCTCTCTGGCCGGTGGCCGTTACCAGCTAAGGGACTTGCTCGGTGCCGGCGGCATGGCATCCGTCTACCTGGCGTACGACTCCGCGCTCGACCGCCAGGTCGCCATCAAGACCCTGCACAGCGACCTCGGCCGCGAACAGTCCTTCCGGGAGCGGTTCCGCCGCGAGGCTCAGGCTGTAGCGAAACTGTCGCACACGAACATCGTCTCCGTCTTCGATACGGGCGAAGGCGAAGTGACGTTCCCCTCAGGCGCGGGCGACGCCGCGGTGATGCCGTACATCGTCATGGAGTACGTGGAGGGCCAGCCGCTCGGCTCCGTGCTCGACGCCGACGTCCGCCAGTACGGGGCGATGCCGGCGGACAAGGCACTGAAGGTGACGGCCGACGTGCTGGCCGCGCTGGAGACCAGCCACGAGATGGGCCTGGTCCACCGCGACATCAAGCCCGGCAACGTGATGATGACCAAGCGCGGCGTGGTCAAGGTGATGGACTTCGGCATCGCCCGGGCCATGCAGTCGGGGGTCACCTCGATGACGCAGACCGGCATGGTCGTCGGCACTCCGCAGTACCTCTCGCCGGAGCAGGCGCTGGGGCGCGCCGTGGACGCCCGTTCCGACCTGTACTCGGTCGGCATCATGCTGTTCCAGCTGCTGACGGGCCGGATCCCGTTCGACGCCGACTCCCCGCTGGCCATCGCGTACGCACACGTGCAGGAGGAGCCGGTCGCGCCGTCCGCCATCAACCGGTCGGTCACCCCGGCGATGGACGCACTGGTGGCGCGTGCCCTGAAGAAGAACCCGAACGAGCGCTTCCCCACGGCCGCCGCCATGCGCGACGAGGTCGCGCGGGTGCTGTCGGCGGGTCAGACCGGCGCCCCGGTCATCGTTCCCGGCTCGCACACGGGCGGCAGCGGGGCGGGCGTGGGCTCGGCCGTGTTCCCGCCGGTGGACTCCGGGTTCCAGGCCGCGCCGGCCCAGTCGGTGCAGCAGCCGTACGCGCCGACCCCGCCGCCCTCCCCGTACGCGCCGACCCCGCCGCCGATGGCGCAGACGCAGCCCGGGTACGCGTACCCGCCCCAGCAGCAGCCGGTCTCGCACCAGCAGCAGTACGCGCCGCAGACCCCGCCGCCGTTCACCATCTCGCCTGCGACGACCACGGCCCCGGCCGGCCGGGGTTCCGCGGGCGGCGACCAGCGGAACACGCGGGTGATCGTGGGTGCGATCGCGGTGGCGCTGCTGGCCGTCGGCGGTCTGATCGCGGCGATCTCGATGGGCGGCGACGAGGACAAGGGCGGCGGCGCGTCGCCCGCGAACTCGGCCTCGGCCTCGGCCTCCGCCCCGGCCAAGGGCGGCTTCAAGGGTCCGGACCCCTCACGCACGATCGACGCGGCCAAGTGCAAGGACCCGGTCAAGTCCTACAACGACGCCAACAAGTACTCGGCGCCGGACCTGACCTACAAGAACCTGCTCTCGGTCAAGGCGTGCATCCAGGCCTCCGGCGGCAAGTACAAGATCGTCGAGAAGGACGAGGCCGTGTACGGCAAGGACACGGTGCTCGAACAGAACCCCCGGGCCGGGGACAAGATCGACAAGGAAGGCACGGAGTACACGTTGACCGTGTCGACCGGCAATCCGGAGTAGTCCGGAGCGGTCCGGAGCGGTCCGGGAGCCGCTCCGGAGCCTTCGCAACGGCCTCCGGGCGGCGCCGGCGCCGCCCTTCGCGACACACCCGGCATCCCGGGCGACCTTGACGGTGTGCCCGAAATGCCGGTTATGCCCCGTTGTGCCAACCTGAGCGAAACATCTCGGCAGCTCGGGACGGGAGGGGCCCCGTGACACAACGCCTCCGCGTGCACCGCTGGCTGGCCGGGGCCGCAGTGGCCGCCGCCGCACTGTCCCCCGCCGCGTCCGCCGCTTCCGCCGCTTCCACCGCTTCCACCGGGCCCGCCGGGCCTGCCGGGCCTGCCGGGCCTGCCGGGCCTGCCGGGCCTGCCGCCGCCTGGTTCGCCCGGTCCGCCACCGCCCCGTCCCCGGTCGGGCCCGGCACGGCCGCCCGCCGGCCGGCGCGGGCCGCCCCGGCCGGCGCGGTCGCCGCTCCCGGCAGGGCCCCGAAGACCGACGACACCGAGACCGATCCGGCGGCCGCCGTACCCCACGAGGCGTACGAGGAGCTCGCCGGAAGCGCCGCCGGGGTCGGGCGGGAGCGGCCCGGGCGGCCGACGGCCGAGCCCGCGAACCCGGAGACCGTGCTCGCGGCCCGGCCCCTGCCCGTGCGCCCGCACCACCCCCGGCCGGTCACCCCGCAGCAGCCGAAGCCGGTCCCGCTGGTCCCTGTCCCGGTCCCGCCGGTCTCGCAGGTCGCGCCGAGCCCGCCGCCCGTGGTCACCGCGATCGGCACCGGGCCGAACGAGCGCGCCGCCGACCTGGCCACCCGGATACTGCCGCTCGGCACCGGATTCGCCCTGATGGGGCTGGGGCTGGGCTACCTCGGGATGCGGCTGCGCAAGGGCCTGTGAACCCGCCCGGAGCCGGACACGAAGCCGCTCCTCCCCCTTCCGGCCTACGCCTCAGGACGGTTGCGCTGTCGAACATACTCGGTATACATACTGAGTATGTCGATCCGTCACGGCCTTCTCGCCCTGCTGGAAAGGGGTCCTCGGTACGGCTCTCAGCTGCGCACCGAGTTCGAATCCCGCACCGGCTCCACCTGGCCGCTCAACGTCGGGCAGGTGTACACCACCCTCGCCCGCCTGGAACGCGACGGACTCGTCGCACCCGGCGGCGAGGACACCGCCGGGCACACCCTCTACGCCATCACCGACACCGGACGCGCCGAACTGCACCAGTGGTACGAGCGCCCCGTCGACCGCACCAACCCGCCCCGCGACGAGCTGTCCATCAAGCTCGCCATGGCCGTGGGCGCCCCCGGCGTGGACATCCGCGCCGTCATCCAGGCCCAGCGGCACGCCACGATCAAGGCGATGCAGGACTACACCCGGCTCAAGGCCCAGGCCCTCGCCTCGATCGAGAGCGGCACGTCCCGCGAACGCGACGACGTGGCCTGGCTGCTGGTCCTGGAACAGCTGATCTTCCAGACCGAGGCCGAGGCCCGCTGGCTCGACCACTCCGAGGCACGCCTCGTACGGCTCTCCCTGCCGGCCGAACGGAGAGCCGAGCCCGACCCGACGCAGGCCGCCGACACCAACGCAGTCGCCGACACCGCACCGCAGCCCCGCGCCTCCCGCACGCCGCGGAGCTGACGCCACCACCGTCCCAGGGGGGACCCCATGCCTGACCAGCACTCCACACCCCACATACGGCCCGTACCGCCCGCCCAGGCCGCACGGCCCGTCCTCCAGCTCGACAAGCTCGTCCGCACGCACGGCAGCGGCGCCACCGAGGTGCACGCCCTGCGCGGCATCGACCTGGCCGTGTACCCCGGCGAACTCGTCGCCGTCATGGGCCCCTCGGGCTCCGGCAAGTCCACGCTGCTCACCCTGGCCGGCGGCCTCGACACGCCCACCAGCGGCCGCGTCGTCGTCGAGGGCACCGACATCACCACCGCGAGCCGCCAGCAACTGGCCGCGCTGCGCCGCCGCAGCATCGGGTACGTCTTCCAGGACTACAACCTGATCCCGGCGCTCACCGCCGCCGAGAACGTGGCCCTGCCCCGCGAACTCGACGGAACCTCCGCCCGCAAGGCCCGCGTCTCGGCCCTGGCCGCCCTGGAGGAGATGGGCCTCGGACAGCTCGCCGACCGCTTCCCCGACGAGATGTCCGGCGGCCAGCAGCAGCGCGTGGCCATCGCCCGCGCCCTCGTCGGCGACCGCCGCCTGGTCCTGGCCGACGAGCCCACGGGCGCCCTCGACTCCGAGACCGGCGAATCCGTCCTCGCCCTGCTGCGCTCCCGCTGCGATGCGGGCGCGGCCGGGATCCTCGTCACCCACGAACCGCGGTTCGCCGCCTGGGCGGACCGCGTGGTCTTCCTGCGCGACGGCAGCGTGGTCGACGAGACCCTGCGCCACCAGGGCGCCGACTCGCTGCTCTCGGGGCAGGCGGGCAGCTGGTGAAGTCCTCGTACCACGGGTGGATCGCAGCGATCCGGATCGCCCGTCGCGACGCCTGGCGCGCCAAGGGCCGCAGTGCCCTCGTCCTCGCGATGATCGCCCTGCCGATCGTCGGCGTGAGCGCCGCCGACCTCACCACGCGCAGCGCCCAGCTCTCCCCCGAGCAGACGGTGTCCCGTCAGATCGGCGCGGCGGACGCCCGGTTGAGCCAATCGGAACTCGCCGGGCCTGTCTACCAGGACGTCTCGGGCAGGAACTCGATGCCCGTCGGCGGCTTCGACAAGTACAACCCCGGCGCGGAGCCGACGCCGAACCTCGTCCCCTCGGTGATCCCGGCGGGCGCCCAGACCCTCAAAGACAGCACGGCGCACACCAAGATCCGCACCCGGTACGGCCTGCTGGACACCGATCTGCGGGAGATCGACGCGGCCAGCCCGCTGGTCAAGGGCATGATCGAGATGAAGCGCGGACGGCTGCCGCAGGAAGCGGGCGAGGTCGTCGCCACGGCCGCCTTCCTGCAGGAATCCGGCTTCTTCGTGGGCTCCGAGTTCCGCGCGCGCGGATCGGACACCTGGTACCGGATCGTGGGCGCGTACGAGATGCCCTCCGAGCTCAAGAAGCCCGAGGTCCTCGCCCCGCCCGGCACCCTGCTGGCCCCGCTCGACAAGGCCTTCCAGGCCGCCGGGGTCCCCGGGGTCGTCGCCACCGACACCTACCTGGTCAAGGTCGGCGGCGATGGTTTCACGTGGAACACGGTCAAGGCGCTCAACGCGAAGAGCGTGCTGGTCGTCTCCCGCGCGGTCCAGCTCGACCCGCCGGCCGAGTCCGAGGTGCCGTACATCGCCCAGCAGAAGGAACTGGGCTACTACAGCCCGAAGGACAAGCTCCCGGTCACCGAACTGGCCGTCCTGGCCACGGTCGTAGGCCTCGCGATGCTGGAGATCTGCCTGCTGGCCGGGCCCGCCTTCGCGGTCGGCGCCCGGCGCTCGCGCCGCCAGCTCGGCCTGGTCGGCGCCAACGGCGGCGACCGGCGCCACATCCGGGCCATCGTGCTCTCCGGCGGCCTCGTCATCGGCGCCGCGGCCGCCGTCAGCGGCACCGTCCTCGGCGTCGCCCTCACCGTGGGGCTGCGGCCGGTGCTGGAGGAGTATCTCGGCGCGCGCTTCGGCGGATTCACGTTCCGCCCGCTGGAGATCCTCGCTATCGCCCTGCTCGCCGTCGTGACCGGTCTGCTGGCCGCGATCGCCCCGGCCGTCACCGCCTCCCGGCAGACCGTGCTGGCCTCGCTGACCGGCCGTCGCGGGGTCCGCCGGGCCAACCGGGTGCTGCCCGTCATCGGCCTGATCGCCCTCGCCGTCGGCGCCGCGATCGCCCTCTACGGCACGGCCTCCCGGATGGGCGCCACCGTCGTCGCGGGCGGCAGCGCCATCGCCGAGCTCGGCATCGTCGCCCTCACCCCGGTGCTGGTCGGCCTGTTCGGGCGGCTCGGGCGCTGGCTGCCGCTGTCGCCGCGGCTCGCACTGCGCGACGCCGTCCGCAACCGGGGCCGTACGGCCCCCGCCGTGGCCGCCGTCCTGGCCGCCGTCGCCGGCACCGTCGCGGTGGCCACGTACGAGCACAGCATGGAGCTGCAGGCCCGCCACGAGTACGTCGCCGATCTCCCGGACGGCGCGGGAATGGTGGCCATCCACGAGCTCGGCCGCGGCAAGGACATGGGCGCCGTCCGCGAGGCGGTGACGCAGGAACTCCCGCTGGCCGTACGGGCGGACGTGGACTACATCTCGTACGGCAAGCCCGGCTGCGAGAAGTTCACCGGTCGCGAAGGCTGCGGCCGGGCCGAGATCATGCGGCCCAAGGAGCAGCGCTGCCCGCTCTACGAGGGCGCGGACGGGCCCGACGCGTTCAGCCAGGCGGAGAGGAAGGCCCTGCGCAAGGACCCGAGGTGCCGGTTCAAGCGCCACTCCGCGCAGTTCGTCGTGGTCGTCGCCGACGAGAAGCTGCTGACGGCGCTCGCGGTCACCGATCCGGGCGCGGTGGCCGCCCTGAAGGAGGGCAAGGGCGTCTCGTTCGAGAAGAACAACGTCAAGGACGGCAAGGTCACCGTACGGCTGATCGACAACAAGAGCGACACCTTCGAGCGGGGGGTCGACCCGAAGGGCGAGGACAAGGTCTTCGCCGTCCACCAGGCGGCCGACACCGCCGAGGGGTACGGCATCGAGCTCGTCCTGCCGCCCGCCGCAGCCAAGAGCGCCGGGCTGACCACCCTGCCGTTCGCCTCGTACTTCACCCTGGACGGCACGGCCGACAGCCGGCAGAAGCAGCGGGTGGCCGCGCGGATCGACCAGATCGGCGTGGAGGCCCCCGTCACCATCGAGGCCGGCTACCAGGCCAAGCCGGACGTGGGCATGCTGGCCCTCACCGTCTTCGCCGGTCTGGTCACCATCGGCGCGGCCGGCATCGCCACCGGACTCGCCCAGGCCGACGCCGAGGCCGATCTGAAGACCCTGGCGGCGGTCGGTGCGCCGCCACGGGTACGGCGCACCCTCAGCGGCTTCCAGTGCGGGGTGGTGGCCCTGATGGGCGTGGTCCTGGGCACGGCGGCGGGCATCCTGCCGGCGGTCGGCCTGCGGCTCGTCCAGCGGCGCGAGACGGAACACCTCCTGGAGATGGCCGGCGGCGCCGACGACGTGCTCTACGTGCCGATCGCGGTGCCGTGGGAAACCCTCGGCGGCCTGCTGGTCCTGGTCCCGCTGGGCGCGGCCCTGCTGGCGGCCCTCGTCACGAAGTCGAGCGGCGCACTGGCCCGGCGCGCGGCAGGCTGACGGTCACGGTGCGTTCACGCCCCCGTACAGGGTGGATCACGTCTGTACGGGGGCACACCGTGTGAGTACGACGGTGTGCGAGAGAATGAGCGGCATGGAGATGCCGAGGAGTGAACGGTCGCAGGACAGCCCCCCGCACGTCCTGATCGTGGGACAGGACGGGTCGGCGGTCGGCGGCGCCGATGACGAGTCGCGCGAGGTCCCGGTGACGGAGATGGTCGAACAGCCCGCCAAGGTCATGCGGATCGGCAGCATGATCAAGCAACTTCTGGAAGAGGTCCGCGCCGCACCTCTGGACGAGGCCAGCCGGGTCCGTCTCAAGGACATCCATGCAGCGTCCGTGAAGGAGCTGGAGGACGGTCTGGCTCCGGAGCTGGTCGAGGAACTGGAGCGCCTCTCCCTCCCGTTCACCGAGGAGGCCATTCCGTCGGAAGCGGAACTGCGCATCGCCCAGGCCCAGTTGGTTGGCTGGCTGGAGGGCCTGTTCCACGGCATCCAGACGGCTCTGTTCGCGCAGCAGATGGCCGCGCGGGCCCAGCTGGAGCAGATGCGCCGCGCCCTGCCCCCGGGCGCCCCGACGGACGAGGAAGACGGCCACGGAGCCATCCGCTCGGGTCCGTACCTGTAACGGCGCAACCCGGGGCCCGGACCCGTCCGGGCCCCGGTCCGCGTCCCCATCCCGGCCCCGGGGTGGGGACCGGGCAAGTACAGCTCCCCACAGGAGACATGGCCCGCGCATACTCGGGGGCATGAGCTACGACGCAATCGTCCTGGCCGGCGGAGCGGCCCGCCGCCTCGGAGGCGCGGACAAACCCGCCCTCCACGTCGGCGGCCGCGCCCTCCTCGACCGCGTCCTCGACGCCTGCGCCGACGCCGCGACCACCGTCGTGGTCGGCGGCCGCCGCCCCACCGCGCGCCCGGTCCGCTGGACCCTGGAGGACCCGCCCGGCGCCGGCCCCGTGGCCGCCCTGGACGCCGGTCTGCGCGCGACCACCGCCGAGCTGGTCCTCGTACTCTCCGCCGATCTGCCCTTCCTCGACCGGGCCACGGTCCAGGCCCTGCTGCGCGCCCCCGCCGCCGACGGCGACGGCGCCCTGCTGCGCGACCCCGGCGGCCGCGACCAGCCCCTCGTCGCGGCCTACCGCGCCGAACCCCTGCGCCGCGAGATCGCCCTCCTGGCGACCGAGCACGGCAGCCTCTCCGGCCTCCCGCTGCGCACCCTCACCGCCGAGCTGGCGCTGGCCAAGGTGACGGACACCGCGCCCCTCGCCTCGTTCGACTGCGACACCTGGGATGATCTCGCAATCGCCCGCGCCCGGATCAGGGAGCATGGAAACGTGCTGGACCAATGGATCACCGCCGTCAAGACCGAGCTGGACATCGACCTCCCCGTCGACACCAAGACCCTGCTCGACCTCGCCCGCGACGCCGCGCACGGCGTCGCCCGGCCTGCCGCCCCCCTGACCACCTTCCTGGTCGGATACGCGGCCGCCCGGGCCGAAGCCACCGGCACCGACCCCGCCACCGCCGTCGCCGAGGCCTCCCGCAAGGCCGCCGACCTGGCCCTGCGCTGGGCCGCCGAAGCCGAGGCCGCGGCCGAAGAGAACGGCTCAGGATGACCCCCACCGACGCCGACCACGCCCTGCGGGCCCTCGACGAGGCCCTGGCCCTCGTCAGCCGCGACCCCCGGTCCGGCGCGGCCGCCGGCCACCGCGCCGTCTCCTGGCCGGACGCCCGGGAGACCGCCGCCCGAGCCGGATCCGGCATCCGGCCCCGCACCCACCGGATCCCCCTCGCGGACGCGCTCGGCGAGGTGCTGGCCCAGTCCCTGGACGCCCTCACCGACCTGCCGTCCTTCGACACCTCCGCCATGGACGGCTGGGCCGTCGCCGGCCCCGGCCCCTGGACCGTCCGCCCCGGCGGCGGCGTGCTTGCAGGCTCCGGCCGGCCCGAGCCGCTGGCCGACGGCGAGGCGGTACGGATCGCCACCGGCGCCCGGATCCCCGCCGACACCACCGCGGTGATCCGCAGCGAGCACTCCCGCGAGTCCGGCACCCAGCTCCACGCCGACCGGGCCGTCCTCACCGGCCAGGACATCCGCCCGCGGGGCCAGGAGTGCCGATCCGGCGACCTGCTGCTGCCCGCCGGCTCCCTCGTCACCCCGGCCGTCCTGGGCCTCGCTGCGGCCGCCGGGTACGACGAGCTCATCACCCGGCCCCGGCCCCGCGTCGAGATCATGGTGCTCGGCGACGAGCTGCTCACCGAAGGCCGCCCGCACGACGGCCTGATCCGGGACGCCCTCAGCCCCATGCTCGGTCCCTGGCTCACCCGGCTCGGCGCCGAGGTCACCGCCACCCGGCGGCTCGGCGACGACCCCGCCGGGGCCAAGGCCCTGCTGGACGCCGTCACCGGCTCCGACGCCGACCTGGTCGTCACCACCGGCGGTACGGCCTCCGGCCCCGTCGACCACGTCCACCCCGTCCTGCACGAGGCCGGCGCCGAGCTGCTGGTCGACGGGGTCGCCGTACGCCCCGGGCACCCCATGCTGCTGGCCCGGCTCGGCGACCGCGAGGGCGGCCGCCACCTGGTCGGCCTGCCCGGCAACCCGCTCGCCGCCGTCTCCGGGCTGCTGACCCTCGCCGAACCGCTGCTGCGGGCCCTCGCCGGCCGCCGCCAGCGCCCCCGGTACACGGTCCCGGTGCAGGGCGACGTACCCGGCCACCCGTACGACACCCGGCTCGTGCCCGTCCTGCTGACCGACGAGCACGCCGTACCGCTGCGCTACCACGGTCCCGCGATGCTGCGCGGCGTGGCCGCCGCCGACGGGCTGGCCGTCGTACCGCCGCACGGCGCGCGCGACGGGCAGGACCTGGAGATCCTGGATCTGCCATGGGTCTCCGGGGGATGTTTCACGTGAAACTGCGCGGCCAGGACCCAATGGCCCGCCCCCGCCGCCTCACCGCCGGTGACACTCGGCCCTGCGGACCAGCGTCGCTTCCGGACCGGCGGCCGGGCTGACCGGTGGGACTGGCGTACCCTCCGGGCCATGCATGCGATCACCATCGAACAGCCCGGCGGCCCCGAGGCCCTCGTCTGGGCCGAAGTACCCGATCCGGTGGCCGGCGAGGGCGAGGTCCTCGTCGACGTCGCGGCGAGCGCCGTGAACCGCGCCGACGTCCTCCAGCGCCAGGGGTTCTACGATCCCCCGCCCGGCGCCTCCCGCTACCCCGGCCTGGAGTGTTCGGGGCGGATCGCCGCCGTCGGGCCGGGGGTGTCCGGCTGGGCGGCGGGCGACGAGGTGTGCGCCCTGCTCAGCGGCGGCGGGTACGCGGAGCGGGTCGCCGTCCCGGCGGGGCAGCTGCTGCCGGTCCCGGCCGGCGTGGACCTGATCACGGCGGCGGCGCTGCCCGAGGTGGTCTGCACCGTGTGGTCGAACGTGTTCATGGTGGCCCATCTGCGCCCCGGCGAGACCGTGCTGGTGCACGGCGGCTCCAGCGGCATCGGCACGATGGCGATCCAGCTGGCGAAGGCGGTCGGCGCGACGGTGGCGGTGACCGCCGGCGGCCCGGAGAAGCTGTCCCGCTGCAAGGAGCTGGGCGCGGACATCCTGATCGACTACCGCGAGCAGGACTTCGTGGAGGAGCTGCGGGCCGCCACGGGCGGCGCCGGGGCGGACGTGATCCTGGACATCATGGGGGCCAAGTACCTGGCCCGGAACCTGGACGCCCTCGCCGTCAACGGGCGGCTCGCGGTGATCGGGCTCCAGGGCGGGGTGAAGGCCGAGCTCAACCTGGGCGCCCTGCTGGCCAAGCGGGCGGCGATCACGGCGACCTCGCTGCGGGCACGGCCGCCGGCGGAGAAGGCCGCCATCGTCGCGGCCGTGCGCGAGCACGTGTGGCCGCTGGTGGAGGCGGGCCGGGTCCGCCCGGTGGTGCACGCCACCGTCCCGATGCGGGACGCGGCCGGGGCCCACCGGACCATGGAGTCGAGCACCCACGTGGGCAAGCTCCTGCTGACCGGTTGACCGTCTGACCGGTTGAACCGCTCCAGGGCCTCCCGGGACACCGGGAGGCCCTGGAGCGGGTGCTTCAGGCGCCGTGAGGACACGGCCGCGCGGTCACAGAGAGCGGAGCAGCACCGCCGGGGACTCCACGCAGTCGGCGACGTACCGGAGGAAGCCCCCGGCCGTGCCGCCGTCGCACACCCGGTGGTCGAACGTCAGCGACAGCTGCACGACCTGGCGGACGGCCAGTTCACCCCGGTGCACCCACGGCTTCGCCACGATCCGGCCCACCCCGAGCATCGCCGCCTCCGGGTGGTTGATGATCGGCGTGGACCCGTCGACGCCGAACACCCCGTAGTTGTTCAGGGTGAACGTCCCGCCGGTCAGGTCCGCCGGTGCCAGCTTCCCGGTCCGGGCCAGCTCCGTGAGCCGGGCGAACTCGGCCGACAGCGACTCCGGGTTGCGCGTCTGGGCGTCCCGGACCACCGGGACCACCAGACCGCGCTCCGTCTGTGCGGCGAAGCCCAGGTGCACGGACGGCAGCCGCACGATCTCGTTCGCCGCGAGGTCCACGGTCGAGTTGAGCTCCGGGTACTTCGCGAGCGCGGCCGTGCAGATCCGGGCCAGCAGCGCGAGCACCGAGATCTTCGGACCGCCCGCGGCGTTCATCGCGGCCCGCGCCGCCATCAGCTCGGTCGCATCGGCGTCGACCCAGCACGTGGCGTCCGGGATCTCCCGGCGGCTGCGCGACAGCTTCTCGGCCACCACGCCCCGCAGGCCCTTCAGCGGCACCCGCTCGCCGGCCGCCGCGGCGGCCGCCGGAGCGGTGGCGGTGACGGGAACGGGAGCCGGCTGCGGTGCCCGGAGCGCCGCCTCGACGTCCGACCGCAGGATCAGGCCCTCGGGCCCGGACCCGCGCAGCGCGCGCAGGTCGATCCCGTGGTCCCGGGCGAGCTTGCGCACCAGCGGCGAGATCACCGGCACCGGACCGGTGGCGGCCGGCGCCGCTGCAGGCACCGCCACGGGAGCGGCAACGGGTACGGGAACGGCGGCAGGAGCCGGCGCTGCGGAGCCCGGTCGCACCCGCCTCCGACGCGCCGTGCGCGAGTGGTCCGTCCCGTAGCCCACCAGGACGTTGCCCGAGCCGGATTCCTCGGGCTCCACCGTCTCGTCCGCCCCCGCACCCACCGCCACCGTGATCAGCGGTGCTCCGACGGGGAGTTCCGTGCCCTCCTCCCCGAACCTGGCGGTGACCACACCGCCGTACGGGCACGGCACCTCCACCATCGCCTTGGCCGTCTCGACCTCGACCACCGGCTGGTCGACGGCGACGACGTCGCCCACCGCCACCAGCCAGCGGACGATCTCGGCCTCGGTCAGTCCCTCCCCGAGATCGGGGAGCTTGAACTCCATTACCTGCGCCATCAGTTCTCCCACTGCAGGCGGGCCACGGTGTCCAGGATCCGGTCCACACCGGGCAGATGGTGCTTCTCCAGCATCGGCGGCGGGTACGGGATGTCGAAGCCCGTCACCCGCAGCACCGGCGCCTCCAGGTGGTGGAAGCACTTCTCCTGGATGCGGGCGACGAGCTCCGCGCCCGGTCCGCCGAAGCCGTTGGCCTCGTGGACCACCACCGCGCGCCCGGTGCGGCGTACGGACGCCACGACCGTCTCCTCGTCGAAGGGGACGAGCGAGCGCAGGTCGACGACCTCCAGGTCCCAGCCCTCCTCGCGCGCCGCCTCGGCGGCCTCCAGGCACACCGGCAGCGAGGGCCCGTACGTGATCAGCGTCGCGCTCGTGCCGGTACGCCGGACGAGTGCCTTCCCGATCCCCGGCACGGCCGTCGGCGTCTCGGGGTTCCACTGCGCCTTCGACCAGTACAGCCGCTTCGGCTCCAGGAAGACCACCGGGTCGTCGCTCGCGATCGACGCGCGCAGCAGCCCGTACGCGTCCTCGACGGTCGCCGGGGTCACCACGTGCAGGCCGGGGGTGGCCACGTAGTACGCCTCGGAGGAGTCGCTGTGGTGCTCCACCCCGCCGATCCCGCCGCCGTACGGCACCCGGATGGTGATCGGCAGCGGCATCGCGCCGCGCGTCCGGTTGCGCATCTTCGCCACGTGCGAGATCAGCTGCTCGAACGCCGGGTAAGCGAACGCATCGAACTGCATCTCCACGACCGGCCGCAGCCCGTACATCGCCATGCCCACCGCGGCGCCCAGGATCCCGGCCTCCGCGAGCGGCGTGTCCGTGCAGCGCTCCTCGCCGAACTCCTTCGCGAGGCCGTCCGTGATCCGGAAGACCCCGCCCAGCGTCCCGACGTCCTCACCCATGACGTGGACCGTCGGGTCCTCGGCCATGGCGTCGCGCATGGCCCGTCCCAGGGCCTGCGCCATCGTCGCGGGCTTCACGCCCGGCTTCGCCGCCACCGTGGTCACGACTGCTCCTCCGCCTCAAGCTCGGCGCGCAGCATCTCCGCCTGTTCGCGGAGCCGGCCGGTCTGCTCCGCGTAGACGTTTTCGAACAGGTCCATCGGGTCGAGCACGGGGTCGGCGTTCATCCGCTCGCGCAGCGTCGCCGCCATCGCCTCGGCGGCGTCCTTGGCCTCCTGGATGCCCGCCGCGTCCAGCAGTCCGCGCGCGGTCAGCTCGCGCTCCAGCAGATCCACCGGGTCGTGCGCCTTCCATGCCTCGACCTCGGCGTCACCGCGGTAGCGGGTGGCGTCGTCGGCGTTCGTGTGGGCCTCGATGCGGTACGTGACCGCCTCGATCAGCGTCGGTCCGCCGCCGACCCGGGCCCGCCTGACGGCCTCGGACAGCACCTCGTGCACCGCGGCGATGTCGTTGCCGTCGACGAGGCGGCCGGGCATGCCGTACCCGACGGCCTTGTGGGCCAGGGTGGGGGCGGCGGTCTGCTTGGCCAGCGGGACGGATATCGCGAAGCCGTTGTTCTGGACGAGGAAGACGACCGGGGCCTGCCAGACGGCCGCGAAGTTCAGCGCCTCGTGGAAATCGCCCTCGCTGGTGCCGCCGTCGCCCACCAGGGCGAGGGCGACCACGTCGTCGCCGCGCAGCCGGGCCGCGTGCGCCAGGCCGACCGCGTGCGGCAGCTGGGTGGCGAGCGGGGTGCTGAGCGGGGCGATCCGGTGCTCGCGCGGGTCGTAGCCGGTGTGCCAGTCGCCGCGCAGCAGGGTCAGCGCCTGGACGGGGTCGAGTCCGCGCGCCACGGCCGCGAGGGTGTCGCGGTAGCTGGGGAAGAGCCAGTCCTGCTCCTCCAGGACGAGGGCGGCCGCGATCTCGCAGGCCTCCTGTCCGACGGTGGAGGGGTAGACCGCGAGCCGGCCCTGCCGGGTGAGGGCGGTGGCCTGGGCGTTGTAACGGCGGCCGCGCACCAGCTCGGCGTAGCACCGGCGCATCAGCTCGGGGTCGAGCTTCTCGGCGGCCGGCGTGCCCAGTACCCGGTACGGCTCGGGGTCCGGGAGCAGCGGGGCGGCATCCGTACGGGGCCTCCAGGCGGGCGGCGGGGTGGATCGGTAGGACGCACCGGCACCGGGCAGCTCTTGGACCGTCATGGCGGCGTACACCTCCTCGTGGGAAGCGGGCAGGGCGGTGCCTGGGGGTCCCCCCGGCGGTGGCCGGGGAGTGAGGCGCCTCACCAACCGATTGTTCGGTCGATGGCGCAATTTGGCTACAGGCGGCTGCAGGCTGTGGACAAAGTGGCGCCGGGGCCCTCGTATGGATGCAGGACGTCCAGGAGAGGGAGGCAGTGGGCAATGCCGGATGAACAAATGGCCGCATCGGGTTCCGTGCCGGGTTCCGTGCCGGCCCCCGCGGGGGGTGCCTCCGCGGGCCCTCAGGCCCCCCAGACGCCCCCGGTCCCGCCGCGCCCCCTGGACCCCATCGACCGTTCGATCATGCGCCTGCTCCAGGCGGACGGCCGCGCGTCGATACGGTCCGTGGCCGAGCAGGTCCACGTGTCGCGCGCGAACGCGTACGCCCGCATCAACCGGCTGATCGACGACGGGGTGATCCGCGGGTTCACGGCCCGCGTCAACCACGAAAGGGCAGGCCAGGGCGCCTCCGCCTACATCACCCTGAAGATCGTCCAGAACTCCTGGCGCACGGTCCGCGAGAAGCTCCGCGAGCTCCCGGGCGCGGCCCACATCGCCCTGGTCAGCGGTGATTTCGACGTGCTGCTGCTGGTCCACACCCCGGACAACCGCACCCTGCGCGAGCTGGTCCTGACCCGCCTCCAGTCCATCCCGGAGGTCCTCTCCACCCGCACCCTCCTGGTCTTCGAGGAGACCGACCTGCTGGCCCCGGGCCCGAACGGCGGCCCGACGGTCTCCGAGGAGTAGGAAACGCGACAGCGCCCCGGGCGCGGCCGAAGGGCCGGTCCCGGGGCGCTGCGCGAGGCGCCTACGAGCAAGTCACTTGGTCTCGTAGTAGCCGAAGAGGTCGACGACCAGGTCGGTGGTGTCCCAGCTCTGGTTCCAGAAGTCGACGACCCCGTTGACGCCGCCGGAGCTCGCCTGGACGAGGTTCGGGACGGTCTTGCCGGCCGTCCAGTTCAGGGTGGACGCCGTGGGACGCGTCAGCTGCACCTCGGTGTGGTTGTGGTACTGGTCCGGCGTGTTCGTGTCCGGGGCGACCGAGAGGAAGCCCGCGTCCTTGGTGTTGGTCACCGTGGTGTTCAGGACGTATCCCGCGATGCCCTCCTCCCCGTGGGAGAGCGGCATCCAGATGTAGCCGCGGGCGTACATCGGCCCGTAGCCCCAGGAACGGGTGTCGAGCATCCGGTGCGGGTCGACCGCCATGAAGGAGCCCGAGCTGTCGGGGCTGTAGTAGCCGACGACGTCGACGATGACGTCGGCCCCCGCCCAGGCGCCGTTGAAGACGTTGATCTTCCCGTCGGGACCGATCGGGACGATCACCGAGTTGGCGACGGTCTGGTTGGCCGTGAAGTTCACGTTCGAGGTGTTCGGGGCCTGCTGGCCGCTCGGGTAGGCCGTCAGGTGGCCGTCCTCGCGCGGGTTGGTGACGGTCATGTTCAGCGCGACGGCGGTGGCGTTCGCAGGCACGTACGAGCCGCCGAGCTGGACGCCGATCGTGCCGCGGCCCGGGACCTGGCCCTTGGGCGCGCCCTGGCCGGAGCGGGTGTCCACGGCGCGGACCGGGGCCATCGGCGTGTAGCCGCTGGCCGCCGTGCGGGTGAAGTAGCCGGTGACGTCGGCGATGAGGTCGACCGGTTCCCAGCCGCCGTTGTACAGCTCGACGGAGCCGTCCTTGCCGACGGGCACGACCACCAGGTTCGGGACGGTCTGACGGGCTTCGAAGTTGAGGTTCGAAGTGGTCGGACGCGTGGCACCGCTCGGGAACGCCGTGATGTGCCCGGGCGTGTAGGTGTTGGTGACGGTGACGTTCAGGGCCACGGCCGTGACGCCTGCCGGGATCTTGCCGTTGCCGGCGATCTTCACCTTGGTCGAGGAGTACGCCTGGACCATGCCCATCGGGGCCCCGGTGCCCGTCCGGGTGTCCAGGAGCCGGGTCGGGGCGTACGGGGTGAAGTCCGAGCCGACCGTCGAGAGCGGGAGCTCGTTGACGACCTCCGCCGAGTTCGCGGCGTCCGTCACGGTGACCTTGGCGTTGTACTCGCCGAGCTTGGCGTAGCTGTGCTTGAGCGACACCTCCTGGCCGGGGGTGGCGTCGGCGCCGTCGGTCGTGCCGTCGCCCCAGTCGTAGGTGACGCGGAGCGTGGCGCCCGGGGAGCTGAGGACCTGGGCCTTCAGCTCGACACCGTGCGCGGAGACGGCCTGGGCGTTGAGGACGACGCCGAGGTCCGGGTTTCCGGCGGCGACGGTGTCCGCGCCCTGGGCGGTCGCGGTCGCGGCCGGCTTGCCCTTGGCCGCGGGAAGGGCCTTGCGGACCCCGTGCTCCGCGGGGCTGTGGAACGTCTTGGTGTTGGATGCACCGAGCTTGGCCAGGTCCGTCGCGGGAGCGGACACCCCCTTGGCCACCGGTGCGGCCGGGCCGGACGCCTGGGCCATGCCCGGGACCAGACCCACGCCGATGCCGGCCGCGGCGACGACTGCGGCGGCGGAAAGTACGAGACGGTGTTTGCGCACCGGCCCCCCCATTTTCTGTTGCTGCTTGAACACGTTCGAAAGCTTGCTCATCGTACAGAATTCGCACAGCGATCAATCAGAAAATGAGCGTCAAGATCTGACGGATTGCGGCCGGACTAGCTGCGGACGGTCCGCAGTCCGTCCAGGGCCATGTGGACGACCGCGTCGGCCAGCTGGTCCACGGTCGTGCCGGGGTGCGGGCGGTACCACTCCACCAGCGAGTTCACCATGCCGAACAGCAGGCGGGTGGCCAGCCGGATGTCCACGTCCGCCCGCAGGTCCCCGTCCGCCGCCGCGGCCTTGAGGAGCTCCGCGACCTGGTGGTCGAACTCGCGGCGGCGCTCCAGGGCCCAGCGCTCGGTCCGGGTGTTGCCCCGCACCCGCAGCAGCAGCGTCACGTACGGGAGCTCGGCGACCAGGACCTCGACCGTGCGCCGCGTGACGTACTCGACCCGCTCGACCGCCCGGCCGCGTACCGCACCCGGCTCCTCCAGCACGGCGAAGAGCCCGTCGAGCGCGCGGCTGACGGCCCGCTCCAGGAGCTCCTCCTTGCCCGCCACGTGGTGGTAGATCGAGGACTTCGAGATGCCCGCCGCCTTGGAGAGGTGCTCCATGGAGGTGCCGTCGTAGCCCCGCTCGTTGAAGACCTGGACGGCGACGGACAGCAGCGTCTCGGGGGTGTAGGTGTCGCGCTTGGCGGTGGTCATGCAGTCTCCTCCGCCGCGTCCTCGCCGGACCCGTCGCCCGCGTCGTGGCCCTCTCCCTCTTCACCTTCCGCGTAGCCGAGCTTGAACAGGGCCAGCGAGGGCGCGTAGCGGCCGCCGGGGCAGCGCTCGTCGAGGTGGTGCAGCAGGTCGTACGCCCAGTCGCGGCCGAGCCGGTCGTGCCATTCGGCCGGGCCCAGCGGGTAGTTCACGCCGAGCCGCATCGCCGTGTCGATGTCCTCGGCGGTGGCCGCGCCGCGCGCGACGGCGTCGGCCGTCAGGTCGATCAGCATCGCGACCGTGCGGGCCACGATCATGCCGGGCACGTCGCCGATGACGGAGACCTGCTTGCCGAGCTTCTGGAACAGGCCGATCGCCTCGGCGAGGGTCCGCTCGCTGGTGTCCTCGCCCGCGGAGAGCGCGATCCGGGTGGCACTGCGGTAGTCGAGCGCGAGGTCGAAGTAGACGACGTCGGCGAACTCGATCGACGTCTTGCCGTCCGCGAGCACCAGCTGGCCCTCTCCGGGCAGCTGGATGTACGGGCCCCCGTGCTCGGCGGCCGTGACCGCGATCCCGGCCTCCTCCAGCAGCTCGACCAGCCCCGCGGCGGGACCAAGGTCGCCGACCACGGTGACCTTCTCCGGGGCGTCCTCGGAACCGGCGGTGTGCGGGGCCGGAACCTCGGCGTCCGGTCCGTACGGGAACCAGCCGTGGCCCGTCTTGCGGCCGAGGCGGCCCGACTGGACCAGACGGCGCTGCGCGAGGGACGGGGTGAACTTGGGGCTGCGGAAGAACGACTCCCACACCGAGCGCGTGACGGCCTCGTTGACGTCCTGCCCGATCAGGTCGGTCAGCTGGAACGGGCCCATCTTGAAGCCGCCGCACTCGCGGAGCACGGCGTCGATGGTGGCCGGGTCGGCGCCCTGCTCCTCGTACACCGCGAACGCCTCGGCGTAGAAGGGGCGGGCGATCCGGTTGACGATGAAGCCGGGGGTGTCGGCGCAGCGGACCGGCGTCTTCCCCCAGCCCAGCACGGTGGCGTACGCGCGCTCGGCGGCGGCCGGGTCGGTCGCGAAACCGCTGACCACCTCGACGAGCGGGAGCAGCGGGGCCGGGTTGAAGAAGTGCAGGCCGAGGAAGCGGCCGGGGTGCGCGAGGCCGGCGGCGAGCTCGGTGACGGAGAGGGACGAAGTGTTGGTGGCCAGCAGGGCGTCCGGCGAAACCACCTCTTCGAGCGCTCCGAAGAGTGCGCGCTTGACAGCGGCGTCCTCGACGACGGCCTCGATGACGAGCGCGGAGCCGGCGAGCTCGGCGAGGTCCACGGCCGCGTCGATTCGGCCGATCGCGTCCTCTGCCTCGGCGCGGTCGAGGCGGCCCTTCGCGGCCATGCGGTCGACGCGGTCCTGCACGATGCCGACGCCGCCGGCGGCGAGGTCGGCGTTGATGTCGTAGATCAGAACGCGGTGACCTGCGAGAAGGGCGACCTGGGCGATGCCCTGCCCCATGGTGCCGGCGCCGACGACCGCCACAGTGCGGGACCGCTCGATTGCTGTCATGTCCTGATCCTCCCGCACCGGGTTATCCACAGGCCTGCCGGGCCCTCTTGTCCCGACCGATCGTTCGGTTACTCTAACTCCAGTCTGCTCTTCTTCACCCGCCCCTGCCTGATCTCAGTCTGCAAATCAGCCTGATCTTGCCCGGCTCAACGAGGAGTTGGTCCCTGATGGCCGCCGAGCTCACCGTCCCCCAGCTGTCCGACAAGCACCGCTCCACCCTGGACCAGGCCCTGGCGGCCATCCGCAGCCGTGCCTACTGGTCCCCGCATCCGGAGCACCCCAAGGCCTACGGGGAGACCGCGCCGGCCGACGGCCTCGCCGCCTTCGAGGCCGTCCGCGGCACCCGGCTCGACCTGGGCCAGCCCGGCACGGACGGCTGGACCGGCTCCGAGGTGTCCCCGTTCGGCCCCGAGCTGGGCGTCGAGTACCCGCACGTCGACCCCGACGTGCTGCTGCCCGCCATGAAGGCCGGCATGGGCGCCTGGCGCGACGCCGGCCCCGAGGCCCGCGCCCTGGTCTGCATCGAGATCCTGGCCCGGATCGGCGCGCGGACGCACGAGTTCGCGCACGCGGTCATGCACACCAGCGGCCAGGCCTTCATGATGGCGTTCCAGGCGGGCGGCCCGCACGCGCAGGACCGCGGCCTGGAGGCGGTGGCCTACGCGTACGAGGAGCAGACCCGCGTACCGGGCCGGGCCGACTGGTCGAAGCCGCAGGGCAAGAAGGACCCGCTGGAGCTCGGCAAGAGCTTCACCGCGGTGCCGCGCGGCATCTCGCTGATGATCGGCTGCAACACCTTCCCGACGTGGAACGGCTACCCGGGCCTGTTCGCCTCGCTGGCCACGGGCAACGCGGTGCTGGTCAAGCCGCACCCGCGCGCCGTGCTCCCGCTCGCGCTGACCGTGAAGGTGGCGCGGGAGGTCCTCGCCGAGGCCGGGTTCGACCCGAACCTGGCGGCGCTGGCCGTCGAGCGTCCGGGCGAGGGCATCGCCAAGACCCTGGCCGTCCGCCCCGAGATCAAGCTGATCGACTACACCGGGTCCACGGAGTTCGGCGACTGGCTGGAGACCAACGCCCGCCAGGCCCAGGTCTACACGGAGAAGGCCGGCGTCAACACCGTCGTCCTGGACTCCACCGACAACTACAAGGGCATGCTGTCCAACCTGGCCTTCTCGCTGTCCCTGTACAGCGGCCAGATGTGCACCACCCCGCAGAACCTGCTGATCCCGCGGGACGGCATCGAGACGGACGCCGGCCACAAGTCGTACGACGAGGTCGTCGCCGACCTCGCGGCCTCGGTCGGGGGCCTGCTGGGCGACGACGCCCGGGCCAACGCGCTGCTGGGCGCCCTGGTCAACCCGGACGTCAAGGCCCGGCTGGAGGCGGCGGCCGGCCTCGGCGAGGTCGCGCTCGCCTCGCGCGAGGTGGTGAACCCGGAGTTCCCGGACGCGGTGGTGCGCACGCCGGTGATGGTGAAGCTGGACGCCGGCAAGCCGGACGACTCGGCCCCGTACCTCTCGGAGTGCTTCGGCCCGGTCTCCTTCGCGGTGGCCGTGGACTCCACGGCGGACGCGCTGGAGCTGCTGCGCCGCACGGTGCGGGAGAAGGGCGCGATGACGGTCGGCGCGTACACGACGTCCGCGGACACCGAGCGGGCCATCGAGGAGGTCTGCCTCGAAGAGTCGGCGCAGCTGTCGCTGAACCTGACGGGCGGGGTCTACGTCAACCAGACCGCGGCCTTCTCGGACTTCCACGGTTCGGGCGGCAACCCGGCGGCGAACGCGGCCCTGTGCGACGGCGCGTTCGTCTCGAACCGCTTCCGCGTGGTGGAGGTCCGCCGCCAGGCCTGACGGCTCAGGCCTTCGGGCCGCCCCAGTGGAAGAGCGTCATGGCGACGCTCGTCGCCAGGTTGTAGCTGGAGACCTGCGGGCGCATCGGCAGGGACACCAGGTGGTCGGCGCGGGCGCGGAGCTCGGGCGAGATGCCGTGGCGTTCCGAGCCGAAGGCCAGCAGCGCGTCGTCCGGGAGGGTGAGGGCACGGATGTCCTCGCCCTCCGGGTCGAGCGCGTACAAGGGCCCGTCCGGGAGGGTCTCCAGGGTGACCCGGTCCACGGTGGTCGCGTAGTGCAGCCCGGCTCCGGCCCGTACGACGTTGGGGTGCCAGGGGTCGAGGTCGCCACGGGTCACCACCCCGGTGGCCCCGAAGCCGGCGGCGAGCCGGACCACGGCGCCGACGTTGCCGAGGTTGCGCGGGTTGTCGAGCACGACGACGGGTGCGGTCCGGGGCTGCCGCTCCAGCCGGGCCCGGCCTTCGGCGCGATCGGGCCGTACCGCCAGTGCCGCGACCCCGGTGGGGTGGACGCGGGGCAGCAGCGTGCGCAGCTCGGCCTTGCGCACCAGCCGCCCGACCTCGGCCGCCACGTCCGGGGCCAGCCCGTCGGCCAGCGCCCGTACGGCATCGGGGTCGTCGGCGACGACGGCCCGCACGTCGGCCCCGAACCGCAGGGCGTGCTTCAGCGCGTGGAACCCGTCGAGGAGTACGAGGTCCCCCCGCTCGGCCGCGTCCTGCCACTCCCGCCCGGTCTTCTCACTCATACCGCCGAGCCTACGGGCCCGTGGCCTGCCCCTTTCCCTCCCGCCCCACCACCCCGACCAACCCAGCCGACCCCATCCAGCCCTGCCGGCGTTTGGGGCGCGGGGGCTCGGGGGCAGCGCCCCCGCAACGGCGCCGCACCCGGGCCGGGGCCGGGCAGAGTCCTGGAGGTCGCCCCGGACGGAGTCCGGGGGAGAAACGGTGAAAGGGCGGGGCGGGGAGAAAGCCCCGCGCAGCGGGCCCTAGGCCCTGTCGTCAAAGTAGCGCCGGTCCGGCCCGCGGCGTCCGGTGCCGTGCATCGCAAGGCGGAGGGGCTCCCGATTACTGGACGTACTTGGGTGCCCCGACAACGCTGGGGGCACCTCCCAGCGGTAGCTGGGGGACGAGGTGCGGTGCCGGGCGTCGCGGGCCAGGCGAGACTTTGACGACAGGGCCTAGCGCAGGCTCGGGCTCGGCTCCGGCGCCGGGGCCGGCCCGACATCCGCCGCAGCCGACGCAGGAACCGCCGCGCGCACCCTGCCCGAGGCCCTGGTGCCGAGCCACACCAGGAACCCCGTCGGCAGGAACACCGCATCGGCGGCGATCATCGCGAGCGAGAAGAACGGCAGCCCGAGCAGCACCGCGATCCCGGCGTGTTCCAGCATCATCAGCGCCAGCAGCACGTTCTTGATCCGCCGGTTGAACACCGTGAACGGGAACGCGACCTGCACCGCCACCGTCCCGTACGAGAGCAGCATCACGACCGTCCCGCTCCCCGCCAGCACCGACGACAGACCCGGCCACGGAGTGAAGTAGTCGAGCCCGAGCGGGTAGTACAGCGCGGTGCCGTCCTGCCACCGCGACCCCTGGATCTTGTACCAGCCGGCCGTCGCGTAGATCAGGCAGACCTCCGTCATGATCACCAGCAACCCTGCGTTGTGCACCAGGTTCGCCAGGACGTCCAGGACCGCCCGGCCCTCGCCCTGCGGGTCGTACCGGTCCACCAGCCACCACACCGCGCAGACCACCCACAGCGCCGCGAAGACCGCGAGCCAGCCGTAGCCGATCCGCGCGGTCACCGCCGCGTAGGCGAACACGGCGCCCAGCACGCCCCACAGCGCCGGCCCGGCCGCCCCCGCCGAGGCGGAGCCCCGCCGCCGCGCGCGCCGCGCGTCCAGCGACCACACCTGCGCGCATCGCGTCAGCACCAGGTACATCGCCATCAGGTGGATGACGTTGTCCCCGCCGTCGCCCATGAACACGCTGCGGTTCTGGAGCGACAGCACCCCGACCATGAACACCACGGACATCGCACGCGTGCGCCAGCCCAGCATCAGCAGCAGGCTCGACAGCACCGACACCGCGTAGACGGTCTGGAACCACGGCTCCGAGTCCGACCACATCAGCACCGTGAAGGCGTGGTTCGAGCCGATCAGGCGTTCCGCCAGCCCGAAGCTCCAGGGCCCGTCCGGCCCGTAGAGCTCGTTCCGGTTCGGGATCTCCCGCAGCAGGAAGAACAGCCAGGTCGCCGAGAAGCCGATGCGGACGACGGCGCTCTGGTACGGGCCCAGGGCCTGTCCGCTGACCTGCGCCACCACGCGGCCGGCGGCGGCCCGCGCCCGCCTCACACCGTCCACCACGGCAGCTCCCGGTAGTAGGTCTGGGTGTCGGTCTTCTCGTCGCTCCACGGCGGCGCCGCCACCGCCCGCGTCGCCGAGCGCAGCTGAACCCGTACGATCCCGCCCCGATCGATCCCGTCGTCCGCGAGCCGGTCCAGCGCGATCCGCCGCAGGTACTGCTCCGACAGCTCTCCGCGCGCCCCGATCGGCTTGTTGTCGTCGTCGTGCGAGCCGGTGAAGAAGTCCCAGGCCCGCCGCAGCTCGTTCTGCCGCGCATGGCTCGGCAGCAGGCTGTGCCGGATGGCCGCACCGTCCTCGGCGGACAGGTCGCGCCAGTCGCCGGCGACCGGTTCCCCGCCGGGCGTGCGGACCTCCGCCCGTACCTCCACCGCGATGTTCTGCTGGAGCGGGTTGGGCGCGAAGAGCTTCCAGTTCTGCTCGAACTCGGGGTAGATCCAGTCGTCGACCGTCTGCGCGTGCTGCTTGCTCACCGTGTTGGAGGGGGCGACGTGCAGGAAGACCAGTGCCAGGTGCGCGCAGGCGGCGAGGCCCACCGCCGCCAGGGCGAGGGCCGTGACGACCCGGTACGGGGCGGACAGGCCCGCGATGCCGGGGGCCCGCGGCGGAGCCGGTTCGGCGGGCGGCTCGGCAGGCGGACGGGACGACGGGACGACCGGCGGAACGGCCGGCGGAGCAGCCCCTTCCGCGGGCTCGCGCTCGTTCGAATCCATCCCGCCCCGATCATCCGGCGTCCACAGGGTTGACCTCAGAGGTTGACACCCTACGGGCCGCCGACCCACCATTGAAGAGTACGAACCGAACGATCGGTCGGTCGGGCGGTCAACAATCTCTGGCAGGGGGCCGGGATGGTGGCAGTGACCCCGGAAACGGGGCAGGACACAGGCCTCGGGGCTGACCTCGGGGCACAGCTCGCGGCGGCCTTCGACGCCGCGGTGGCAGCCGACGAGCGCGTCGAGCCGCGCGACTGGATGCCCGAGGCGTACCGCGCCTCGCTCGTCCGCCAGATGGCCCAGCACGCCCACTCCGAGATCATCGGCATGCAGCCCGAGGCCAACTGGATCACTCGCGCGCCCTCGCTGCGCCGCAAGGCGATCCTGATGGCCAAGGTCCAGGACGAGGCCGGCCACGGCCTCTACCTGTACAGCGCCGCGGAGACCCTCGGCACCAGCCGCGACGAGCTGCTCGACAAGCTCCACTCCGGCAAGCAGAAGTACTCGTCGATCTTCAACTACCCCACCCTGACCTGGGCGGACGTCGGCGCGATCGGGTGGCTCGTGGATGGCGCGGCGATCACCAACCAGGTGCCGATCTGCCGCTGCTCGTACGGGCCGTACGCCCGCGCGATGGTCCGGATCTGCAAGGAGGAGTCCTTCCACCAGCGCCAGGGCTTCGAGCTCCTCATGGCCCTGTCCAAGGGCACCGAGGCGCAGCACGCCATGGCGCAGGACGCCGTGAACCGGTGGTGGTGGCCCTCGCTGATGATGTTCGGCCCGCCGGACGACGAATCGGCGCACTCCGCGCAGTCGATGGCATGGCGGATCAAGCGGCACTCCAACGACGAGCTGCGCCAGCGCTTCGTGGACATCGCCGTTCCGCAGGCCGAGGCGCTGGGCCTGACGCTGCCCGACCCGGACCTGAAGTGGAACGAGGAGCGCGGGCACCACGACTTCGGCGCGATCGACTGGGCGGAGTTCTGGGACGTGCTCAAGGGCAACGGACCGTGCAACGAACAGCGGATCGGCCAGCGGCGCCGGGCCCACGAGGAAGGCGCCTGGGTGCGCGAGGCGGCCGCGGCCTACGCGGAGAAGCACACCGCAGCGACCGCCGCACAGACCGCCGTGCAGAGCACGGCAATGAACGAGGAGGCAGGGGTATGACGCAGAACTGGCCACTGTGGGAGGTGTTCGTGCGCTCGCGCCGCGGTCTCTCGCACACGCACGCCGGCAGCCTGCACGCGCCCGACGCGGAGATGGCCCTGCGCAATGCCCGCGACCTCTACACCCGGCGCGGAGAGGGCATCTCGATCTGGGTGGTGCCCTCCACCGAGATCACCGCGTCCTCGCCGGACGAGCGGGACCCGTTCTTCGCCCCCTCGGCCGACAAGCCGTACCGGCACCCGACCTTCTACGAGATCCCCGAGGGGGTGCACCACCTGTGACCAGCACTGATGTCACGTCTTCCGATGTCACCGCGTCCGCAGCCCTCACGCTGGGGGACGACGCGCTGATCCTCTCCCACCGCCTCGGCGAGTGGGCGGGTCACGCCCCCGTCCTGGAGGAGGAGGTCGCCCTCGCGAACATCGCGCTCGACCTGCTCGGCCAGGCCCGCGTCCTGCTGTCCATGGCCGGCGACGAGGACGAGCTGGCCTTCCTGCGCGAGGAGCGGTCCTTCCGCAACCTCCAGCTGGTCGAGCAGCCGAACGGGGACTTCGCCCACACCATCGCCCGCCAGCTCTACTTCTCCTTCCACCAGCACGAGCTCTACGCGGAACTGGCCGCCGGCGACGGCCCGTTCGCACCGCTCGCGGCCAAGGCCGTCAAGGAGACCGCCTACCACCGCGACCACGCCGAGCAGTGGACCCTGCGGCTCGGCGACGGCACGCAGGAGAGCCGCGCCCGCATGCGGGCCGCCCTGGACGCGCTGTGGAAGTACACCGGCGAGATGTTCCAGCCGGTGGACGGGATCGGCGGCGTGGACTGGGCCGCCCTGGAGGGCCGCTGGCTGGCCTCCGTGGGCGGCGTCCTGGAGCGGGCCGGGCTCGCGCTCCCCGAGGGCCCGCGCACCGGCGCCTGGGCGGCCGGGGCCGGCCGACAGGGCCTGCACACCGAGTCGTTCGGCAGGATGCTCGCCGAGATGCAGCACCTGCACCGCAGCCATCCGGGGGCGTCATGGTGACGGACACGCCCCGCGCCGCGGCCCCGACGGCCACCGAGGCCATGACCCGCCTGGAGGCGGAGCTGGCCGAGGTCGCCGGCTCCGTCCCCGACCCCGAGCTGCCCGTGCTCACCCTCGCCGAGCTCGGCGTGATGCGCGGGGTGCGGATGCACGAGGACGGCCACGTCGAGGTCACCCTGACCCCGACCTACACCGGCTGCCCCGCCATCGAGGCCATGTCCGCCGACATCGAGCGGGCCCTGACCGGCCACGGCATCCCGGACGTGCGGGTGCGCACCGTCCTGGCCCCGGCCTGGTCGACCGACGACATCAGCGCCGAGGGGCGGCGCAAGCTCGCCGAGTTCGGCATCGCCCCGCCGCGTCCCCACGCGGCCGGCGGGCCGGTCCCGCTCACCCTCTCGGTCCGCTGCCCGCACTGCGGATCGACCGACACCGAACTGCTCAGCCGGTTCTCCTCCACCGCTTGCAAGGCGCTGCGCCGCTGCACCGCCTGCCGTGAACCGTTCGACCACTTCAAGGAGCTGTAGATGGCCGCGTCCACGCCGTCGCCCACGTCGGGCTCCGGGCGCCCTGCGCGCCACGGCGCCTTCCACCCCCTGACGGTGGCGGCGGTCGACCGGCTCACCGACGACTCCGTGGCGCTGACCCTGCGCGTCCCCGAGGAGCTGTGCGGCGAGTACCTGCACGCCCCCGGCCAGCACCTCACGCTGCGCCGCAGCACCCCCGAGGGCGCCGAGATCCGCCGTACGTACTCGATCTGCTCGCCCGCCCCGGACCCCGCGGGCCCGGGTCCGGCGTCGCTGCGGGTGGGCGTGCGGCTGGTCGAGGGCGGCGAGTTCTCCACGTTCGCCCACAAGGAGATCGCCGCCGGGGACGTGCTGGACGTGATGGTCCCGGCCGGGCGCTTCGTCCTGGAGCCGGCCGCCGCCCCCGCCGCCGGGCACTACGCGGCGATCGTCGGCGGCAGCGGGATCACCCCGGTGCTGTCGATCGCCGCCTCGCTGCTGGCGGCCCGGCCCGACGCCCGGTTCTGCCTGGTCCGCAGCGACCGCACGGCGGCGTCGACGATGTTCCTGGACGAGGTGGCCGACCTCAAGGACCGCTTCCCCGACCGGTTCCAGCTGGTGACGGTCCTGTCCCGGGAGGAACAGGAGGCCGGGCTGCCGTCCGGCCGCCTCGACGAGGAGCGGATCAAGGCCCTGCTGCCCGCGCTGCTGCCGGTCACGGACGTGACGGGCTGGTTCCTGTGCGGCCCGTACGGGCTGGTCATGGGCGCGGAGCGGGCACTCGGCACGCTCGGCGTCGTCCGGACCCGGATCCACCAGGAGATCTTCCACGTCGAGGACACGGCTCCGCCGGCCCCTGCCGCGACCCCCTCCCACGTACGGGTCACGGCCCGGCTCGACGGCCGTTCCGGGACCTGGCCGGTCCAGGACGGGGAGTCCCTGCTGGACGCCGTGCTGCGCAACCGCGCGGACGCCCCCTACGCCTGCAAGGGCGGGGTGTGCGGCACCTGCCGGGCCTTCCTGGTCACCGGCGAGGTGCGGATGGACCGGAACTTCGCCCTGGAGGCGGAGGAGACGGAGGCCGGGTTCGTGCTGGCCTGCCAGTCGCACGCGGTGACCGAGGAAGTGGAGATCGACTTCGACCGCTGATGCGGCGCCCTCAGGCTGTGCTTTTTCGACGGCCTGCTCTATCTTGACGCACCGTCAGGTCCGGACCGGGCCTGACCGGGATCCGGTGCGCGCGGGAGGACAGGCAGTGGACTTCACCTTCACCGAGGAGCAGCAGGCCGCCGTCGAGGCGGCGAAGGCCGTCTTCGCGGACGTCGCCCCGGACGGCGTGCCCAGCCCCGCGCTGACCCCGGGGGCCGTCGCCGAGGACTTCGACCGGCCGCTGTGGGCCAGGCTCGCCTCATCGGACCTGCTGAGCCTGGTCCTTGCCGAGGAGTACGGCGGGGCGGGTCTCGACGCGATCGCCCTGTGCCTGGTGCTGCGCGAAGCGGCGAAGGTGCTGGCCCGGGTACCGCTGCTGGAGCACTGCGCCACCGCCATGGCCGTCCAGGCCCACGGCAGCCCCGAACTGGCCGCCGCCCTGCTGCCCGGAGCCGGGCGCGGGACACTCGTCCTCACCGCCGCCGCCCACGGCCGCAGCGGCCACGATCCCGCGGAACTCGCCGTCACCGCCCGCCGCGAGGGCGCGCAGTGGACCCTCGACGGGCTGCAGACGGCCGTCCCGTGGGCGCACGGCGCCGACTGGATCGCCGTACCGGCCCACACCGGCGACGCCGGGGCCGTCCTCGCGCTCGTCCCGCGCGCCGCCACCGGCCTCACCCTGGCCGACCAGGTCTCCACCAGCGGGGAACGGCTCGCCGAACTCGCCCTGGACGGCGTGCGGGTGCCCGCGACGCACGTCATCGACGCCCCGGGTGCCGGGGAGCGGCTCCGCCAGCTCCTCGCCACCGGGACCTGTGCCCTGGCACTCGGTCTCGGCGCAGGCGTCCTCGCCATGACCAGCCAATACACCGGCAAGCGCGAACAGTTCGGCTTCCCGGTGGCCACCTTCCAGGCCGTCGCCGTCCAGGCCGCCGACCGCTACATCGACCTGCGGGCCATGGAGGTCACCCTCTGGCAGGCCGCCTGGCGGCTCGATGCGGCGACCGGCGGGGCGGGCGGCCCGCTGCCGAGCGCCGGCGACGTGGCCGTCGCCAAGATCTGGGCCTCTGAGGGCGTACGCCGGGTCGTGCAGACGGCACAGCATCTGCACGGGGGCTTCGGCGCCGACACCGACTACCCGCTGCACCGCTACCACGCGTGGGCCAAACAGCTGGAGCTCCAGCTGGGCCCGGCCGCGGCGCACGAGGAGGCGCTGGGAGACCTGCTGGCCGCCCACGCCCTCGCCTGACGGCCGGACTAGAGCACGAAGGCCGGGTTCCCGCTGTCGGTCACCATCGGGCGCCCGGCGCCGTCCCAGGCCTGCATGCCGCCGTCCACGTTCACCGCGTCGATGCCCTGGCGCACCAGGTACTGGGTGACCTGCGCGGAGCGCCCGCCGACCCGGCACATCACATGCACGCGGCGGCCGTCCTCGACGGCTTCCGTCAGCTCGCCGAAGCGGGCCACGAAGTCGCTCATCGGGATGTGCACGGCGCCTTCCACGTGCCCGGCAGCCCATTCGTCGTCCTCGCGGACGTCAAGGACAAAGCCTTCGGAGGGCACCGCCACGGCGTCCACCGAGGGAAGCGGTCCGAAGTTCATACGTCGCCTTCTCTCATCGCAGATCTGACTCCCAACCTATCGGACGGCACCCGGATCAAGCCCCGCCGCACCCGGCCGGGATCACGGGGTGACGAGCTCCGCCAGCTCCGACTCCCGCTCGGAAACCTCGGCGAGCAGCTGCTCCGCGATCTCCTCCAGCAGCCGGTCCGGATCCTCCGGCGCCATCCGCAGCATCGACCCGATCGCACTGTCCTCCAGCTCCCGTGCCAGGGCCGCCAGCAGCTCCTTGCGCTGCGCCAGCCACTCCAGCCGGGCGTACAGCTCCTCGCTCTCGTTCAGCCGCCGCACGGCCTCCGGCACGGGGCCGGCCGCCCATTCCTCGGCCAGCTCGCGCAGCAGCTGCTCCTCGCCCCGCCCGTACGCGGCGTTGACCCGCGCGATGAACGCGTCGCGGCGCTCCCGCTCGGCTTCGTCCCGGGCGAGATCCGGGTGGGCCTGGCGGACCAGCTCGCGGTAGAGCCGGCGCACCTCCTCCGTCGGCCGCACCCGCTCCGGGGGCCGCACCGGGCGGTCGGTGAGCATCGCGGACGCGTCGTCGGAGACGCCCTCCGAACCCATCCAGTCGTGGAACAGCTCGTCCACGCCCGGCATCGGCATCACCAGCGAGCGTGCATCGCGGGCCCGCCGCAGATCCTCGGCATCGCCGCTGCGCGCCGCCTTCGCCTCGGCGATCAGCGCGTCCAGCTCGTCGAGCCGCGAGTACATCGGGCCGAGCTTCTGGTGGTGCAGCCGGGAGAAGTTCTCCACCTCCACCCGGAAGGTCTCCACCGCGATCTCGAACTCGATCAGCGCCTGCTCGGCGGCCCGGACGGCCCGCTCCAGGCGCGCCTCGGGTCGCTCGTCGCCCGTCTCTTCAGTCTGCTGCTCGCTCACCCGGCCAGCCTAAGGCCGGTCCGCCCGGGTCGATGTTTCACGTGGAACATCGACCCGTGACCGTGACCCGCGCCCGGACCCCGTGGCCCGGACCGCGACGCGCTCAGACCCCGGCCTCCGCCGCGATCCGCCCGGACCGCACCGCCGCCACCAGGTGCGCGTGGTCGGCCTCGCTGCGGTCGGCGTACGCCACCGCGAAGGAGGCCATCGCCTCGTCCAGCTCGTCGTTCTTGCCGCAGTACCCGGCCAGCAGCCGCGGATCGGCGCTGTGTGCGTGCGCCCGGGCCAGCAGGGCGCCGGTCATGCGCCCGTAGTCGTCGATCTGGTCGGCGGCCAGCGCCGCCGGGTCCACGCTGCCCTTGCGGTTGCGGAACTGCCGCACCTGGTACGGCCGCCCCTCCACCGTGGTCCAGCCCAGCAGGTGGTCGGAGACCACCTGCATCCGCTGCTGGCCGGTCACCACCCGGCGGCCCTCGTGCTCCTCGGCCACGGTCTCGAAGCCCAGCGCGGGCAGGTACGGCAGCAGCACGGACGGCCGCGCCTCCTTCACCTGGAGCACCAGCGGCTCGCCCCGGTGGTCCAGCAGCAGTACGACGTACGAGCGGGTTCCGACGCTCCCGGTACCCACCACCCGGAAGGCCACGTCGTGGATCGCGTACCGGGCCAGCAGCGGCAGCCGGTCCCCCTGCAGGGTCTTCAGGTACGGGCCCAGCGAGGCCGCCACGGCCGCCGCCTCCCCGTCGCCGACCCGGCGCAGCACCGGCAGCGCGTCCACGAAGCGGCGCGAGCCGTCGGGGCCGGCCTCGGTGGACTTGGCGGCGAACCGCGCCGAGGTGTTGTTGCGGGCCTTCTCCGAGACCCGCTCCAGCGTGCCCAGCAGGTCCCGGGCATCGGTGTGCGAGACGAGCTCCTCGTCCGCGATGGCGTTCCAGGCGTCCAGCGCCGGCAGCTTGGCCAGCAGCCGCATGGTCCGGCGGTACGCGCCCACGGCATCGTGCGCCGCGGCCCGGCAGGTGTCCTCGTCCGCGCCGGCCACCCGGCCGGCCAGGATCAGCGAGGTCGCCAGCCGCTTCACGTCCCACTCCCACGGGCCGAACACGGTCTCGTCGAAGTCGTTCAGGTCGATGACGAGCCGGCCGCGCGCATCCCCGTACAGCCCGAAGTTCGCCGCATGGGCATCGCCGCATATCTGTGCGCCGACCCCGGTCACCGGGCCGCCGGACAGGTCGTGCGCCATCAGCCCGGCCGATCCGCGCAGGAACGCGAAGGGGTTCGCGGCCATCCGGCCCGTCCGTATCGGCGCCAGCTCGGCGACCCGCCCGACGTTGGACTCCTCCACCGCCCGCACCGCGTCCGGCCGCCCGGCCGGGGCCTCGAAGTGCGCGTGCGCCGAGCGCGGCACCCGCATGCGCAGCGCCTTGCCCGCCTCCTTGGGCGAGCCCGCCACGGCCCGCGGCGCGAAGCCCTCGACGGCCGGTATCCGCCCGCCGCCCCTCAGGCCCGCCGCGCCCGCCGACCGCGCCGTGTCCGCTTCCGTCGCGCGCTGCTCCGATACCGCCGTCATGCGTGCCGCCCCCGCCCGTGTCCGTTGGCCGCCGAATGTCCGGGCCAACAACATCAATTCGGCCCGACCGTACCTACAGCCCGGCGTCCCTGGCCAGCAGGGCCGCCTGAACCCGGTTCTCGCAGCCCAGCTTCGCCAGGATCCGGCTCACGTACGTCTTCACCGTCGCCTCGCTCATGTGCAGCCGCCGGCCCGCGTCCGCGTTCGACAGCCCCTCGCCCAGCAGCGCCAGCACCCCGCGTTCCCGCTCGCTCAGCTCCGCCACCCGCCGCCGGGCCTCCTCGCCGCGCGCCGCGCCCCGTCCCGAGGCCAGCTGGTCGACCACGTGCCGGGTGGCCCCCGGCGAGAGGTACGCGTCCCCGGCGGCGGCCGCCCGGACCGCGCCGATCAGCTCGCCCGGCGCCGAGTCCTTCAGCAGGAACCCCGCGCCGCCCGAGCCCAGGGCCCGCAGCACGTTCTCCTTCTCCCCGAACGTGGTCAGGATCAGCGCGCGGACCTCGGGTGCCGCCCGGCCCAGCTCGCCGAGCGCGGTCAGGCCGTCCATCACCGGCATCTGGATGTCCAGCAGCATCACGTCCGGGGTGTGCGCGCGGGCGAGATCGACGGCCTCGTGGCCGTTCGCCGCCTCCGCGACGACCTCGATGTCCGGGGCCGAGGTCAGGATCATCCTGATCCCGGCCCGGATCAGCGGCTCGTCGTCAGCGATCACCACTCGGACCGGCTTGGCTGTCACCCGTGCTCCTACTGCTCGGACTCGTACGCCTGCTTGTCGACGAGCTTGCCGTCCTTGAAGCAGAACCGGAAAACAGTATTGGTGGTCAGTCCCGAATCCTCCGACGACAGCAGTGCCAGGCACCGCGCGCCCGCCGGCCGCTCCGGCCCCTTGTGGTCCAGGCCCACGGTCATGAAGCTGTCGCCTTCGGGCAGCCGGGCCCGGACGTCCTCCTCCGAGTCGCCCACGCGCACCTCGTCGTACTGCTCCCGGCTGATCAACGCGTTGCTCACCGAGCCCATCAGCAGCACCACACCGGCCCCGACCACGATCACCAGCAGCACCAGCGCCGCGACGGCGATCCCGCAGCCCGTCGCGACGCCCCCGACCCGGCTGCGGCCCCGTACGGCCAGCTCCCGGTCCACCGCCGCCCAGTCCATCGGCGGCGCCGACGCACGCCCCGGAGCCTGCGCCTGCTGCCCGAAGTCGTCGGCGATGTCCTCCACCCCCGCCGGCTCCGCCCCGTACGGGAGCACCCCGGCCACCCGGAACCCGCCGTCCTCGGTCGCCCCCGCGTGCACCATCCCGCCGACCAGCCGCGCCCGTTCCCGCAGCCCGGTCAGCCCCTGCCCGCCCGACACCACCTCGCCGACGCCCGGCCCGGCCGCCGGCCCGTTGGCGATCTCCACCACCAGCGAGTCGTCCTCGTAGCGCAGCTCCACCGAGATCGGCGCCCCCGAAGCGTGCTTGTACGCGTTGGTCAGCGCCTCCTGCACGATCCGGTACGCAGCGTGGTCGCACGCCGCGGCCAGCGGCCTGGACCGCCCCGACACGGTCATCCGTACGTCGGTCCCCGCGCTCCCCGCCGCCTCCACGATCCCGGCGATCCCGGCCACCCCGCGCGCGGCGGGCCGGGCCTCCTCAGCCGGCACCGGGGCCTCGACGCCGTCCCGCAGGATCCCGACGACCTCCCGCAGCTCGTGCATGGCGGCCACCGAGGCCTGCCGCAGCACCCCCACCGCCTCGCGCTGGTGGCCGGTGAGCTGCGGGTCCACCTCCAGGGCGCCGGTGTGCACCGCGATCAGCGCCAGCTGGTGCCCCAGGCTGTCGTGCATGTCCTGGGCGATCCGCTGGCGCTCCCGCAGCCGGGCCTGCCCGGCGACCATCACGCGCTCCCGCATCAGCTGCCCGTTGCGCTCCTGGAGCGCCTGGAGCAGGGTCCGGCGCTGCGACCAGTAGCGGCTGGCCAGACCCGGCATCACCGTCGTCGCCAGGAACATCAGCGTCGAGAACACGATCACCAGCACGGGCTGCTGGTCGGACCACGCCTGCACGACACCGAAGCCGACCGAGGCGAGGAACGCCAGGACGAACGCGGTCAGCGCCCGGCCCACCCCGACGATCCGGCGCCCCGCCGACCAGCCCAGCAGGATCATGATCAGGAGCGAGCCGGGCAGGAAGGGGGAGACCGCCGCCGCCACGAGCAGGGTCGCCGCCGGCAGCCGGCGTCGCAGCAGCGTGAGCAGCACCACAGCCACGGCGCTCCCCAGCATCCGCTGGACGCTGCCGTTGTCGAGCTCCTCCACCCCCAGCCCGAGCAGCGCGAGCACCCCGGCGAGCACGAGGTCCCCCGCCAGCATCCGCCGGGTCCACGGCTCGGGTCCCGTCAGCCAGACCCAGCCCGCCCGCATCCTCGCCGTCGCATCCACGCGACCGACCCTAGACACCGCCGCCTCCGCCCGGCCGCCCTCTTTCGTCGCGCACACCACGACGAAAGTCGTCCGCCGGCGCCGCGGCCGATCCGGCAGGCGCCCCCAACTCCCCGAACACAGCACGGAATCGGCAGGCCGACGTCCGTGCGTGCGCCCCCGTCCCCGGTCAACTCCGCACCGGAGCACGGAAAAAGCGAAACGGCCGCCACCGCTTTCGCGATGACGACCGTTTCGTCGATGTGGGCGAGGGGGGATTTGAACCCCCACGTCCCGAAGGACACTGGCACCTGAAGCCAGCGCGTCTGCCGTTCCGCCACTCGCCCGAGCAGCGTCCCAGTGGCTCTTCCCTTTCGGGCCGTTCCCCTGGCGACGTCGAAACATTAGCACGTCGGACGGGGTGGATTCACATCGCTTTCCCCACGGCCCCCGGCCCGGCTCCCGATGCCCCTCCCGCACTGCACTCCCGGTGCGGGACACTGTCCCCTGAGCGCCCCTACGATCCCTTGTGAGTACCAACACTCCTGCGCATGGGACCCAGGGGGAACCAGCCGAATCCGCCACGCGTGGATACGATCAGTAAGCAGTACAGGGCGACAACGACGGAGGAGGTGCCCCATGGGAGTCCTGAAGCGGTTCGAGCAGCGACTCGAAGGTCTGGTGAACGGCACCTTCGCCAAGGTGTTCAAGTCCGAGGTCCAGCCCGTCGAGATCGCCGGCGCCCTCCAGCGCGAGTGCGACAACAACGCCACGATCTGGAACCGCGAGCGGACCGTCGTCCCCAACGACTTCATCGTCGAGCTCAGCGCCGGCGACTACGAACGCCTGAGCCCCTACTCCGGGCAGCTCGGCGACGAGCTCGCGGGCCTCGTCCGCGACTACGCCAAGCAGCAGCGCTACAGCTTCATGGGCCCGATCAAGGTCCACCTGGAGAAGGCCGACGACCTCGACACCGGCCTCTACCGGGTCCGCAGCCGCACGCTCGCCTCCAGCACCTCCCAGGCACAGCCGGAGGCCCCCCAGAACCAGCAGGGCGGCTACGGCTACCCGCCGGTCGCCGCACCGCCCATGCCGGCCGGACCGCCCCCGGGCGGTGCCGCGCGCAGGCCGGGCGCGGGCGGACCGGCCCCCGTACCGACCGGAGGCGCCACCCGGCGCCACTGGATCGAGATCAACGGCACCCGCCACCAGATCTCGCGCCCCACGCTCGTACTCGGCCGAAGCACCGAAGCCGACGTGCGGATCGACGACCCCGGCGTCTCGCGCCGGCACTGTGAGATCCGGACCGGAACGCCCTCGACGATCCAGGATCTCGGGTCCACCAACGGCATCGTGGTGGACGGGCAGCACACCACCCGCGCTACGCTCCGCGACGGCTCGCGGATCGTCGTGGGCAGCACCACCATCATTTACCGGCAAGCCGAAGGGTGAAGCGGGGGCAATGTCAGAGCTGACCCTGACGGTCATGCGGTTGGGTTTCCTGGCCGTTCTGTGGCTGTTCGTCATCGTGGCCGTCCAGGTCATCCGCAGCGACCTCTTCGGGACGCGCGTCACGCAGCGCGGCTCGCGCCGCGGCAGCGCCGCGCCCGGAACACCGGCGCAGGCCGGCAGCGGCCGCCAGGCCGCCGCGCCGCCTCAGCAGCGCCAGCGCCGCGGAGCGCCGACCAAACTCGTCGTCTCCGAGGGCACCCTCACGGGCACCACGGTCGCCCTCGCCGGGCAGACGATCACGCTGGGCCGCGCCCACGACTCCACGATCGTGCTGGACGACGACTACGCGTCCAGCCGCCATGCCAGGATCTACCCCGACCGTGACGGCCAGTGGATCGTCGAGGATCTCGGGTCCACCAACGGCACGTATCTCGACCGGACCCGGCTGACCACCCCGACGCCCATTCCGCCGGGCGCCCCGATCCGCATCGGCAAGACCGTCATCGAGCTGCGGAAGTAGTACGAGAATGAGCGAGCGGAGCGAGCGAGCCGCGGCAGTCCGGCCCACCCGGGACACGGACCCGAGCGCGCTCCCGACCGGAGGGTGGGCAGTGTGGCTCGAGACCGGTTGTACCCAGAGGAATCGACTGGGCAGGTGCGCATGAGTCTGTCCCTGCGGTTCGCCGCCGGATCCCACAAGGGCATGATCCGCGAGGGCAACGAGGATTCCGGCTATGCCGGTCCCCGTCTCCTCGCCGTCGCCGACGGCATGGGCGGCCAAGCCGCCGGCGAGGTCGCCAGCTCCGAGGTGATCTCCTCCCTCGTGCAGCTCGACGACGACGTCCCGGGCTCCGACATCCTCACTTCGCTCGCCACTGCCGTGCAGCGCGCGAACGACCAGCTGCGCGTCATGGTCGAGGAGGACGCCCAGCTCGAAGGCATGGGCACCACCCTGACCGCACTCCTGTGGACCGGCCAGCGCCTCGGACTCGTCCACGTCGGCGACTCCCGCGCCTACCTGCTCCGCGACGGCGTCCTCACGCAGATCACCCAGGACCACACCTGGGTGCAGCGCCTCGTCGACGAGGGCCGCATCACCGAAGAGGAAGCCACCACCCACCCGCAGCGCTCGCTCCTCATGCGGGCGCTCGGCAGCGGTGACACCGTCGAGCCCGACCTCTCCATCCGCGAGGTCCGCACCGGCGACCGCTACCTCATCTGCTCCGACGGGCTGTCCGGCGTCGTCTCCCACCAGACCCTGGAAGAGACCCTCGCCGACTACCACGGCCCCCACGAGACCGTGCAGGCCCTGATCCAGCTCGCCCTGCGCGGCGGCGGACCGGACAACATCACCTGCATCGTCGCGGACGTCCTCGACACCGACAGCGGCGACACCCTCGCCGCCCAGCTGAACGACACCCCGGTCGTCGTCGGCGCGGTCGCCGAGAACCAGCACCAGCTCTTCGACAGCGGCAATGCCATGCAGACCCCGGCGGGCCGTGCCTCCGGCCTGGGCCGCCAGGTCCCCCCGCCGGCCGGTGCCTTCGGGCCCCCCGGCAGCGGCGACGCCCCCGGCTACGGCTACCCCGACCAGAGCCAGGGCGGCGGCGCGTACGGCACCTTCGGCGAACCCGAGCCGTACGCCGACGACTCCCGCTACGACGACACGTACGACCACCCCCGCCGGCGCCGCGGCAAAGGGCGCAAGTGGACCACCCGCACCCTGATCCTGCTGATCGTCGCAGGTGTCGTCGGAGGCGGCCTCTACGCCGCCCACCGCTGGACGCAGACCCAGTTCTACATCGGCGTCAAGGGCGACCACGTCGCGCTCTTCCGGGGCATCAGCCAGAACCTCGGCCCGCTGGAGCTCTCCAAGGTGGAGACCGACCGCACCGACATCGAACTGAAGTACCTGCCGCCCTTCAAGCGCAAGCTGGTCGAGGCCACCATCACCGAAACCAGCCTCGACGGCGCCCATCAGAAGATCGACGAACTCGGCGTCCAGGTCACCGCCTGCAAGAAGGACGAGCAGCGCCGCGCCGCGGAAGCGCAGAACCCACCAGCACCCGGTCCCAGCCTGACTGCGACGGAGCAGTCGCTGGTCGGCCTCTGCGGCAAGCAGTAGTAGACACCCGCGGGCACAGGGGGCCTGCCACACCATGAGCGTTGTCACCAACACGACCACCATCGGCGCCATCGAGCTGCCGAGCCGGCGGAACACCGAGCTCCTGCTGCTCGCGTTCGCCGTGGTCATCCCGATCTTCGCCTACGCCAACGTGGGCCTCGCGATCCACGGCAAGCTGCCGCCCGGCATGCTCGCGTACGGAGGCGGCCTGGCCGTCCTCGCCGGCATCGCCCACTTCGTGGTGCGCCGCTACGCGAAGTACGCCGACCCCCTGCTGCTGCCGCTCGGCACGCTGCTCAACGGGCTCGGCTGCGTCCTGATCTGGCGGCTCGACCAGTCGGAGCGGCTGCAGAACCTGGCCAAGCGCAGCTTCGGCGGCTTCTCCGAGTCGGCCCCCCGGCAGATGATGTACACCGCCGTGGCCATCGCCCTGTTCGCCGGCGTGCTGCTGCTGCTCAAGGACCACCGCACCCTGCAGCGGTTCACGTACATCTCCATGGCCGCCTCGCTGGTCCTGCTGATCCTGCCCGTCGTCCCGGGTCTGGGCGCCGACGTCTTCGGCGCGAAGATCTGGATCAGCGTCGGCGGCTTCTCCATCCAGCCCGGCGAGTTCGCGAAGATCGTCATCGCGATCTTCTTCGCCGGCTACCTCATGGTGAAGCGCGACGCCCTCGCCCTGGCCAGCCGCCGCTTCATGGGGCTCTACCTGCCGCGCGGCCGCGACCTCGGCCCGATCCTGATGATCTGGGCGATGAGCCTCCTCGTCCTCGTCTTCGAGAACGACCTCGGCACCTCGCTGCTCTTCTTCGGCATGTTCGTGATCATGCTGTACGTGGCCACCGAGCGGACCAGCTGGATCGTCATCGGCCTGCTCATGAGCGTGGCCGGCGCCGCCGTGGTCGGCGCGACCGCCAGCCACGTCAAGGTCCGCGTCACCGCCTGGCTCGACCCCTTCGCCTGCTACTCCAAGTCGGGCGCCTGCGAGCAGGTCGGCCAGTCGATCATGAGCTTCGGCTCCGGTGGAGTGCTCGGCACCGGCTGGGGACAGGGCAACTCCGACCTCATCGGCTTCGCCGCCAACTCCGACTTCATCTTCGCCACGGTCGGCGAGGAGCTCGGCCTCGCGGGCGTCATGGCCTTCCTCCTGCTCTATGGCCTGATCATCGAGCGCGGCGTCCGCACCGCCCTCGCCGCCCGCGACCCCTTCGGCAAGCTCTTCGCGATCGGCCTCTCCGGCGCCTTCGCCCTGCAGATCTTCGTGGTCGCCGGCGGAGTCATGGGCCTCATCCCCCTGACCGGCATGACCATGCCCTTCCTCGCGTCCGGCGGTTCGTCCGTCCTCGCCAACTGGGCCCTCATCGGGATCCTCATCCGGATCAGCGACACCGCACGCCGCCCCGCCCCGGCCCCGGCACCGTCCCCCGACTCCGAGATGACCCAGGTGGTCCGCCCGTCATGAACAAACCCCTGCGCCGCATCTCTCTCTTCTGCGGGCTCCTCGTCCTCGCGCTGCTGATCCGGACCAACTGGCTCCAGTACGTCCAGGCCGAGGAACTCAGCACCCGCAAGGAGAACCGCCGGGTCCAGATCGCCCAGTACGCCACCCAGCGCGGCAACATCATCGTCGCGGGCGGCCAGCCCATCACCGGCTCCGCAACCACCGACGGCAGCGACTACAAGTACAAGCGGACCTACACCGACGGCGCGCTCTGGGCGCCGGTGACGGGGTACGCCTCCCAGGCCTTCGGCTCCACGCAGCTCGAATCGCTCGAAGACAAGATCCTCACCGGCAACGACGACCGGCTGTTCTTCGACCGCACCATCGGCATGTTCACCGGCGAGAAGAAGGCCGGCGGCAACGTCGTCACCACGCTGATGCCGGACGTCCAGAAGGCCGCCTACGAGAAGCTCGGCGACAAGACGGGTGCCGTCGCGGCGATCGACCCGCGCACCGGCGCCATCCTGGCCCTGGTCAGCACCCCCTCGTACGACCCGTCCAGCTTCGCCGGCAACTCCAAGACCGACGAGAAGAACTGGGTCGCGCTCAAGGACAGCCCGGAGAAGAAGCTCGTCAACCGCGCCCTGCGCGAGACCTACCCGCCCGGCTCGACCTTCAAGGTCGTCACCGCCGCGGCCGCGCTGGAGCACGGCGTCGTCACCGACATCAACGCGCCGACGGACACCTCCGAGCCGTTCAACCTGCCGACGACCACGACCCCGATGATCAACCACGCCAAGGGCTGCGAGAAGGCGAGCCTCAACTTCGCGCTCCAGGTGTCCTGCAACTCCGTCTTCGCCAACGTCGCCGACAAGGTGACCAAGGACAAGATGCTGGAGACCGCGCAGAAGTTCGGCTTCAACAACGACAAGATCGACACCCCGGTCCGGGCGTTCGCCAGCGTCTACGACAAGACCATGGACCGGCCGAGCAACTCGCTCTCCGCGATCGGCCAGTACAACACCGCCGCCACCCCGCTCCAGATGGCGATGGTCGCCGCGGCCGTCGCCAACGACGGCAAGCTGATGAAGCCGTACATGGTCGACCAGCTCACCGCCCCGAACCTCGACGTCATCGAGAAGCACGAGCCGCAGGAGATGAGCCGGCCGCTCTCCGCCGCCAACGCGCAGAAGCTCCAGCAGATGATGGTCAACGTCGTCGACAACCCGAACGGCACCGGCGGCAAGGCGAAGATCCCGGGCGTCACCGTCGGCGGCAAGACCGGTACCGCGCAGCACGGCGAGAAGAACGCCAAGCGCCCGTACGCCTGGTTCATCTCCTACGCGAAGACCGACAAGGGCTCCCCGGTCGCCGTTGCCGTCGTCATCGAGGACAGCGACGCCGACCGCGAGGACATCAGCGGTGGCGGCCTCGCGGCACCCGTCGCGAAGGCCGTCATGGAAGCCGTCCTGAAGAACCAGGGCTGACGGGGGAGCGCAAGGGCCGACAGCGGCGCGAAAGCCGTACCGGAGTGATCCACATCGCTGATTCCGCCTGGATACGAGCGTACGGTACCGGTCCGGTATCAGCCTGTGGTCACGAACCGATCACCGACGATCGGCCGGTAGCCTTTGCGCGAACAGCACACCGCCGGACCACACACGGGTGCGGTCGGGACTGACGGAGAGGGCTGCAACGTTATGGAAGAGCCGCGTCGCCTCGGCGGCCGGTACGAGCTGAGCCACGTGCTCGGCCGCGGTGGCATGGCCGAGGTCTACCTCGCCCACGACACCCGGCTCGGCCGTACCGTCGCCGTCAAGACCCTGCGCGCCGACCTCGCCCGCGACCCGTCCTTCCAGGCCCGGTTCCGCCGCGAGGCCCAGTCGGCCGCGTCGCTCAACCACCCGGCGATCGTCGCGGTCTACGACACCGGCGAGGACTACGTCGACAACATCTCCATCCCCTACATCGTGATGGAGTACGTCGACGGCTCGACCCTGCGCGAGCTCCTGCACTCCGGCCGCAAGCTGCTGCCCGAGCGCACCCTGGAAATGACCATCGGCATCCTCCAGGCCCTTGAGTACTCGCACCGCGCCGGCATCGTGCACCGTGACATCAAGCCCGCCAACGTCATGCTCACCCGCACCGGCCAGGTCAAGGTCATGGACTTCGGCATCGCCCGCGCCATGGGCGACTCCGGCATGACCATGACGCAGACCGCGGCGGTCATCGGCACCGCGCAGTACCTCTCCCCGGAGCAGGCCAAGGGCGAGCAGGTCGACGCCCGCTCCGACCTCTACTCCGCCGGCTGCCTGCTCTACGAACTCCTGTGCGTCCGGCCGCCGTTCATCGGGGACTCCCCGGTCGCCGTCGCGTACCAGCACGTGCGGGAAGAACCGCAGCCGCCGTCGAACTTCGACCCCGAGATCACGCCCGAGATGGACGCGATCGTGTTGAAGGCGCTGGTCAAGGACCCCGACTACCGCTACCAGTCCGCCGACGAGATGCGCGCCGACATCGAGGCCTGCCTCGAAGGCCAGCCCGTCGCGGCCGCGGCGGCCATGGGCGCGCCCGGCTACGGCTACCCCGACCAGAACCACGGCTACGGCCCCCAGGGCTACGACCAGCCCACCACCGCCCTGCGCGCCGCCGATTCCGGGCAGACCTCCATGCTCCCGCCGATGCCCCCGGGCGACGGCGGATACGGCTACGGGGACCAGGGCCAGGGCGGCTACGACCCGGGCCACGGCCGCCGCCAGAAGAAGAGCAAGGCCTCGACGATCCTGCTCGTCACGGCCGGCATCCTCGTCCTGGTCGGCGCCATCCTCATCGGCCGCTCCCTCTTCAGCGGCGGCGCCGACAACCGGCCCTCCGTGCCCAAGTTCATCGGCGAGACCTTCGAGCAGGCGCAGAAGACGGGTGACAACGTCGGCCTCAAGGTCGAGAAGGAAGCCGACGAGCCCTGCGACAACCAGCCCAAGGGCAACATCTGCTCGCAGAACCCGGCGCCCGACACCAAGGTCGACAAGGGCTCCACGGTCAAGGTCAAGGTCTCCTCGGGCGCGCCGGAGGTGCCCGTGCCCAACGTCCTCAACCTGACGTTCGACGACGCGGAGAAGGCGCTCAAGGAGAAGGGCTTCGCGGCCGAGAAGAAGACCCAGGAGTCCGACCGGCCCGCCGGCACCGTCCTGGACCAGAACCCGAAGAGCGGCGGCAAGGCCCAGAAGGGCTCGACCGTCACGGTGACGGTCGCCAAGGAGCCCGCGAAGGCCGAGATGCCGGACCTCATGGGCAAGACCAGGGAGCAGGCGGTCAAGGCGCTCACGGACGCCAAGCTCAAGCTCGGCAGCACCACGGAGGTCGACTCCCCGGCCGCCCCGCCGAGGACGGTCGTCCAGCAGCAGTACCAGCCGGGCGAGCAGCTCGCCGTGGGCACGACGGTCAACATCCAGATCGCCAAGGCCTCGCAGCAGCAGACCCAGGTCCCGCAGCTGGTCACCAAGACCGTCGCCCAGGCCAAGGCGGAGCTCGCGAGCCGGGGCCTGAACCTCCAGATCATCGCCGGGCCGACGGACGACAAGGCGATCATCGTGCAGACCGACCCTCCGGCGAACACCCCCGTGGAAGCGGGCAGGGTCATCAACGTCACGACGATCGCCGGCCAGCAGGACGGCGGCAACAACGGCGGGTTCTTCGGGGGCCTGGGCGGCCGGCGCTAGCCGGCGGCCCTCCGGGACGCGGAGACACGCAAAAGCCCCTGTGGGCGGCTCTGAGGCCGCTCACGGGGGCTTTTCCGTGTCAGCGCAGCTCCGCCGGAGGCGTGCGCTTCGCGTCCACCTTCTCCGTGCGCACCAGTTCGCCCCACACGATGTACCGGAACTTCGACGTGTACACCGGCGTACAGGTCGTCAGCGTGATGAAACGGCCCGGTGCCGTCCGCCCCGACTCCTTCGGGACCGCCGAGATCACGTCCACGTTGTACTTCGACGTCTGGCGCAGCTCCGCGAAGACCTTGTACACGTACCAGGTGTCCCGCGTCTCGAAGACGACCGCGTCGCCGTTCTTCACCTTGTCGATGTCGTGGAACTTCGCGCCGTGCCCGTCCCGGTGCGCCGCCAGGGCGAAGTTGCCCGACTGCTCCCACGGCAGGGCCGCCTTCACCGGGTCCGTGTAGTACCCGGCCACGCCGTCGTCGAGGACGTCGCTCGCCGTGCCCCGCTTGACCAGCACCTCGCCGTTCTTCATCGTCGGCACGTGCAGGAAGCCGATCCCGTCCCCGGTGTCCAGCGCCCCCGGCGCCGCGGGCGCGTTCGCCCCGGGGGAGGTCTGCCACTGCCGGCGGACCTCCTCGCCGCGCGCCGACGCCTGCCGGTCCGCGAGCACGTTCGTCCACCACAGCGAGTACGCCACGAACAGGCCCAGTACCAGGCCCACGGTGATCAGGAACTCGCCCAGCAGGCTCAGGAACCCGGCGAGCACACTGCGGCTCGGGGCAGGCGCGGCACGTGACACTGCTTGTTCGTCCTTACGGGCTGGTCAGCGCGGGCGGAGCACCCTGGCTGCGGGGGCGTTCGTCGATCATCCTGCCCCATACGATCATCCGGTAGGTGCTCGTGAACTCCGGGGTGCAGGTCGTCAGCGTGATGTAGCGGCCCGGGGCGGTGAAACCCGATCCGTCCGGCACCGGCTTGATCACGGACACGTTCGTCGGCGGCGTCTGCGCCAGCGACGAGGTCATCTCGTACGTGTAGTACGCGTCCCGCGTCTCGACCACGACCGGGTCCCCGGGCGCCAGACGGTTGATGTAGCGGAACGGTTCGCCGTGGGTGTTCCGGTGGCCCGCCAGCGCGAAGTTGCCCTGCTTGTCGGCCGGCATCGCCGTCTTCAGCGCGCCGTCGCCGTAGTGTCCGACCATCCCCTTGTCGAGCACCTTCGGCTTGCTGGTGCCCTCCGCGACCGGCACCTTCACGTCCAGCTTCGGGATGTAGAGGATCGCGAACCCCTGTCCCGGCTCGAACGCCGTGACGGGCGGCGCGGCCCCGCCCGGGTCCCGCTCCCAGTTCTGCCGCAGCGAGCCCGCCGCTCCGTTCGCCGTCCGCTCGGCCAGCACGTTCGTGTACCAGAGCTGGTAGGCGACGAACAGCAGCATCACCACGCCCAGCGTGATGAACAGCTCCCCGGCGAGCCGGCTCGCGACGACCACCGGGCCGCCCGACACGGGCCGCCTGCGCCGCCGCCCGCCGCCCCGCCTCCGCGTGCGCTTCGCGGCCTCCTGAGCTGCCCTGCGCCGCGCGGCCCGGCCCTCCGTGGGCGCGGACGGCGCGACCGCGGTCACGCGACGGCCTTGCCCACCACCGGGGCCAGCCCCACCGAGCGCTCGACGGCCCCCGCGTCCCCGCAGCGCACCAGCCAGTTCGCGAGCATCCGGTGGCCCCACTCGGTCAGCACCGATTCGGGGTGGAACTGCACGCCCTCGACGTCGTGCTCCCGGTGCCGCAGCCCCATGATGATCCCGTCTTCGGTACGCGCGGTGACCTCCAGCACGTCCGGCAGGGTCTGCGGCTCGGCCGCGAGCGAGTGGTAGCGGGTCGCGGTGAACGGCGACGGCAGCCCCGCGAAGACGCCGAGTCCCTCGTGCACCACCGGCGAGGTCTTCCCGTGCAGCAGCTCGGGAGCCCGGTCCACGACTCCGCCGTACGCCACGGCCATGGACTGCATGCCCAGGCACACGCCGAAGACCGGGACCCCGGTGTCCGCGCAGTGGCGGACCATGTCGACGCAGACGCCCGCCTGCTCCGGCGTTCCGGGTCCGGGCGACAGCAGCACGCCGTCGAAGCCGTCCTGCGCGTGGGCGAGTTCGACCTCGTCGTTGCGCAGCACCTCGCACTCGGCGCCGAGCTGGTACAGGTACTGGACCAGGTTGAAGACAAAGCTGTCGTAGTTGTCGACAACCAGAATGCGCGCGCTCACGGAGTGGCTCCCGATCCCTCGTCCACCGTTACGTCGTTGAACGGAAGGAGCGGCTCGGCCCACGGGAACACGTACTGGAACAGCACGAAGACCACTGCCAGGACCAGTACGAGAGAGATCAGCGCGCGTACCCACGCGTTGCCCGGCAGATGCCGCCAGATCCAGCCGTACATGCCGTCCGTTTCCTTGTCCGTCCAACGATCGACCCACGCACCGCGGGGGCGGTACGCGAACAGCCTAAAGGCAGCGGCCCGGCGGGGTGGGTCAGCTCGGCAAACCCTCCGGCCGGCCCTGGGCGGCCGTCCGGGTCTGGGTCAGCTCCGCCCACACGACGAGCCGGTGGCTGTGGCCCCATTCCGGATCGCAGGTCGTCAGCGTCAGATACCGCCCGGGCGCCGTGAAGGGCGACCTGCGCGGCACCGGTTCGACCACGCCGACCTCGGTGGGCAGCGTCCGCAGCGGCTCGCCGCGGACGGTGTACGTGTACCAGGCCGCCGCGTCCTTGAGGATCACGGCGTCGCCGGGGCGCAGCTCGGGGAAGTCCTTGAAGGGGTCGCCGTACGTCCGCCGGTGCCCCGCCACCGAGAAGTTCCCGGTGGCGCCGGGGCGGGCCGTGCCCGCGTAGTGGCCGAGGCCCTTCTTCAGCACATCCGTGCCGGTGCCCTCCAGGACCGGCTTGTTCCAGTCGGGGCCGAAGCGCGGGATGTACATCTCCGCGAAGGCCCGGCCCGGAGGGTATCCGGGCTCGTCCGCCGCCGGCTGCGGGGGCGCGGGCCGCGGGGCGGCGGAAGAAGCCGGGGGTGGTGCGGGAGGCGGCGCCGCGGCCGGCGCCGCGGCCGAGGCCCAGCGGTCGCGCATGCGCGCCATCTCCCCGTCCATGGCCCGGTCGGCCTTGACCCCGGTCCACAGCAGGACGTACGCCACGAACAGCACGATCAGCGTGCCCGCTGTCAGGCACACCTCGCTGAACGTCCGCACCACCAGGCGCAGTACGGCGTCACGGCGTGCCGGTCGCGGAGGAGGCATCCAGCGGCTTCGCATAGTGGAGGTCCACTGTGCCGGAGTAGCCGGGGAGTGTCAGCTCCTTGTGCTCGTCCACTTTCCAGCCGAGCCCGTACGCCGTCACGTACATCTGGTAGTTCTGCAGGGCCGGGGAGACCGCGAGCGCCTTGCGCAGTGCCGCCGGGTCGCCGACCGCGCTCACCTTGTACGGGGGCGAGTAGACCCGGCCCTGGAGGATCAGCGTGTTGCCGACGCAGCGCACCGCGCTGGTGGAGATCAGCCGCTGGTCCATGACCTGGATGCCCTGGGCGCCGCCCTGCCACAGGGCGTTCACCACGGCCTGGAGGTCCTGCTGGTGGATGACCAGGTCGTTGGGCTGCGGCTCGGGCACGTTGGGAATGCGGGCGGTGGCGTTCGGCGGGGCGTCGTTCAGGGTGACCGTCAGACCCTTGCCTGACAGCGGCTCGGTGCCCGAGGCGGCGCGCAGGGCGGCCAGCTTGGCGTCCTGGGCCTTGGTGCTGCCGTCGTCGCGTTCGGCGAGGGCGTCCACCCGGCTGCGGGCGGCCGCGGTGCTCTGTTCGAGCAGCGCGTTGTTCTGGCTGCGCTCGTGGATGAGGTCCGAGAGCTTGAGGAGCGAGGCGTCCGTGCGGATGTTCGTACCCTTGGACGTGTTGAAACTGGTGACGAAGATGAGGCCTGCCAGGGCGAAAACGGCGGCCGTCAGCAACCGGACCGCTCTGGCCCGGCGACGGGGACCCGCGGAGGAGCCGTCGGAATTGCTCAACGTACCCTTCTCCTTCAACGCCACAGGTCTACTACGCTAACGGACGCCCGGGGCAGGCAAGGTCCCCAGCGCATCGACAGGAGAGCCCCTCGTGCCGAAGTCACGTATCCGCAAGAAGGACGACTACACGCCGCCGCCGGCGAAGCAGGCGCAGCAGATCAGGCTGGGAAGCCGCGGCTGGGTCGCCCCGGTCATGCTGGCGTTCTTCCTGATCGGTCTCGCGTGGATCGTCGTTTTCTACGTGACCGAGACCCAGCTGCCGATCGAGGCCCTGGGCAACTGGAACATCGTGGTCGGTTTCGGCTTCATCGCTGCGGGATTCGGCGTGTCCACGCAGTGGAAGTAGCCCGGCCTCGGTAGGCGCCGGACAGCACATGCGCACCCGGTCCGACAAGCTCTCCCCATGAGTTATCCACAGCGTCATCCACACCTGAGGAAAAGACAGAAGATCTGTGGATAACTCTGTGGAGTGTTGACGCCGGTGTGATCAGGTGAGTTCGGCCGTACGGATCAGGACCAGCGCCGCTGCCAGCAGGAATGCCGCCCCGCAGGTACCCCACTGGACCAGTGTGCGCTTCCTGCCGGCGGCCGGTCCCACCATGCCCAGCCCGACCAGCAGACCGGTCACCAGTCCGCCGATGTGGGCCTGCCAGGACACGGACAGGCTGCCCCCGAAGGGCACGAAGGTCAGCACCAGCATGAGGACGACCATGGTGATCACCGGGCGCATCTCGTAGCGCAGGCGGCGCACCAGCACGACGGTCGCGCCGAGCAGGCCGAAGATGGCGCCGGAGGCGCCCAGGGTCGGCGTGTTCGGCGCGGTCAGCAGATAGACGAGGGCGCTTCCGCCCAGGCCCGACAGCAGGAAGACCGTGAGGTAGCGGGCCCGGCCCAGCGCCGCTTCCAGCGGGCCGCCGATCACCCACAGCGCCAGCATGTTGCCCGCGATGTGCCACCACTCCGCGTGCAGGAACACCGAGCTCATCAGCCGGTAGTACTGGCCGGTGGACACGCCCTCGACGGGGCCGCCGAAGTATTCGACGTACCGCCCGAGCAGTTCCAGTTGCACGACGAACGCCGGCACCAGCAGGCCCACCAGGAACACCGCGACGTTGATCCCGATGAGGACCTTGGTGACCAGGTGGGGATCGGCGGCGACCACCCCGCCCGCGACGGTGCGCGGCGCGTTCGCGGCCGGGTGGTGGCCCGTGCCGGAGCCGTCACGGACACAATCGGGGCACTGGAAGCCGACTGCGGCACTGATCATGCACTCGGGGCAGATGGGGCGCTCGCAGCGCGTGCAGCGGATCCCCGTGTCGCGGTCCGGGTGGCGGTAGCAGCCCGGCAGACGGTCGGTGTCCATCGGTTCCCTCGATCAGCGGCGAGGCAGGGGGTGCACCCCGCCGGTCCGGTATGCCCTCATCGGTTCATACGCATGCAGGACGGACGGGCGGGGCGGAAAGGTTCCCGGAAGGTCAGCGCTTCTCGACCACGACGGACTGGATGATCACGTCGTCGAGCGGGCGCTCGGTGCGCGGGTTCGTCGGGAGGCCGGCGATGGCGTCCACGACCTTCTGGCTGGCCTTGTCGGTGACCTCGCCGAAGATGGTGTGCTTGCGGGTCAGCCAGGCGGTGGGGGCGACGGTGATGAAGAACTGCGACCCGTTGGTGCCCGGGCCGGCGTTGGCCATGGCGACCAGGTACGGCTTGGTGAAGGCCAGGTCGGGGTGGAACTCGTCGGCGAACCGGTAACCCGGGCCGCCGGTGCCGTTGCCGAGCGGGTCGCCGCCCTGGATCATGAATCCGCTGATGACGCGGTGGAAGACGGTGCCGTCGTACAGCGGGTCGGTGGTCTTCTGGCCGTCCGTGGGACGGGTCCACTCGCGGGCGCCCGTGGCCAGCTCCGTGAAGTTGCGGACCGTCTTCGGCGCGAAGTTCGCCAGCAGCTCGATCTCGATGTCGCCGTGGTTGGTCTTCAGGGTGGCGTAGAGCTTCTCGGCCACGGATCTGCCTTCCATAGTCATCACTGTCGGTTCCAGATCCTCCCACGGAGGGCCGTACGGCACAGAAATCCTCCACTCGTATGCCCTGTCACGCATGCCGCCCGGCGATATGGCAGGCATGATCCGACAAAGGGTGGAAAGGTGAACTGTGTCCGCCACCGAGGAGGAGGATCCCGTGACCCGCAAGGACAGCGTGCACCTGGCCGCCGAAAGCGCCAGGGACACGGTGAAGTACGCAGCGGAAGTGGTGGCGCCGTACGCAGCAACCGCCAGGGAAGCCGCTGTGCACTACGCGAACGAGGCGAACGAGCGGCTGGCACCGATGGTGTCGCAGGCGACCGCCGAGGCAGCACGGCAGGCCCGTACGGCGTACGACTGCCATCTGCAGCCGCGGATGAAGGCGGCGCGCGCGCACGTGCCCCCGAACGTGGACCGGGCGGCGACGATGGCCGTGCAGCAGACGCGACGCGCGGCGCGGCAGGCGGCCGACTACACGCAGCCGAGGATCGAGAGCGCGCTGGCGGTGGCCCAGCCGGTGGCCGAGGAAGCCGCGGCCCGCTCGGCGGCGGCCCTGGCGGCGCTGCGCGGCCAGGTGTCGGCCAAGGAGGTGCGGCGGCTGGTCAGGCGCAACGAGCGGCGGGCCCGCTGCGGGCGGGCGTTCAAGGTCGTTGCGGTGGTCGGCGTACTGGCCTGCGGCGCGTACCTGGCGTGGCGGTGGTGGGACCAGCAGTCGAACCCGGACTGGCTCATCGAGCCGCCGGAGGCCACCGAGCTGTCGCGGGACGGCGAGCCTGCCAGCTTCGACGACGAGCTGGCGGAGAAGGAGCGCGAGGACTCGTCCGGCCCGTCGGGCGACGACCGGATCTGACCGCCGCGCGGCGCAGACGGCGGGGAGAGGGCCCGGATCCGCCGGATCCGGGCCCTCTCCCCGCTCCCGGCCGTCTACTGGGGAAGCGTGAGCACCTGGCCCGGACGGATCAGTTCGGGGTTGGAGCCGACGACGCCCCTGTTCATCGCGTAGAGCTCGCGCCAGCGGGCCTCGTTGCCCAGCTCCAGGCGGGCGATCGAAGACAGCGAGTCCCCTGACCGCACGGTGTACGTCCGCTTCTTGACGTCCGGCACGGGCATGGGCGCCGGAGCCGCGGGAACCGCCTTGTGCGCGGCGGACGTCGGGGTCGGGGTGTGCGGCGGATGTGCGGCCTTCGGCCGGGTCTCGGCGGCCATGCGCTCGGCGGCCATCCGGTCGGCGGCGGCTCTGGTGGCCGAGACGGCGTCGCTGTACTTCACCGCGTAGTCGGCGGACGCGGTCGCCGCCGCCTTCTCGGCGGCCTCGTGTTTCTTCTTGTCGGACCTGAGGAAGTCGAAGAGTCCCATGTCTGTACGCCTCCGGCGTGGTGTCGCCCCCTGGCTCGGTGCCTCCCCCCACTGTCGGACAGCAGCGGCCGCCCGGCCCTGTGACAGGGCCAACCGGGGGACCCCGGGCCGTCTCCCGCCGGGCCGGCCCGGTCCGGCCCGGCTGTTACTGTCCCCGGATGCCCGAGCTCATCTCCCCCGACCCCCGCCTGCACGCCTCCTGGCTCGCCGCGCGCGAGGAATGGGGCCCCGACGCCCACATGGACGGAGCCGGCCTGGGCTCCCACGACGACGTGGACAGTCCCGGGGGCTTCGCCGCCTGGACCGAGCGGCTGCGCGGGTACGGGGACCGCACGCTCCCGGTGGAGCAGGGCCGCGTCCACGCCACGTACTGGTGGATCGCCGAGGGCGACACCTATCTGGGCGCCATCGACCTGCGCCACTACCTGAACGGCTTCCTCCTCGACGCCGGCGGCCACATCGGCTACGGCATCCGGCCTTCCGCACGCCGGCGGGGCCTGGCCACGTGGGCCCTGCGCGCGGTCCTGCACGAGGCCCGGGTCCTGGGGATGGACCGGGTCCTCCTGACGTGCGACCCGGACAACACGGGGTCCGTGCGCACGATCGAGCACAGCGGCGGCGTCCTGGAAGACGTCCGCGACACCCTCATAGGCCCCAAGCGCCGCTACTGGATCACTCTCTAGCCGGGGCCGCTCCCGGTCGCCGCCGGCACGCGAAGAGGCCCCCTGACCAACGTTTCCGCTGGCCAGGGGGCCTCTGTTGCTGTGGAGCTTAGGAGATTCGAACTCCTGACATCTGCCTTGCAAAGGCAGCGCTCTACCAACTGAGCTAAAGCCCCGAAAAGGCGGACGCGACCGCCTCCCGTGAAGGGGTGGCCGTTCCGCAGAACAGAGTACCGGGTGAATGCCCGCATCTCGCAAAATGATAGGGACTCCCGCCATGCGACCACTCTCCGTAAGATGCTCGCGAGGTTCGCACCAGCGAAGGGGAGTAGTAAGAGTGGACGCAGTACAGCAAGAGGCCACGGCCAGAGCCAGAGAACTTCAGCGCAGCTGGTACGGGGAGCCGCTGGGCGCCCTCTTCCGCCGGCTCATAGATGACCTCGGCTTGAACCAGGCCCGCCTCGCTGCCGTCCTCGGACTGTCGGCGCCCATGCTGTCCCAGCTGATGAGCGGCCAGCGGGCCAAGATCGGGAACCCGGCCGTGGTCCAGCGCGTCCAGGCCCTCCAGGATCTCGCGGGCCAGGTCGCGGACGGAAGCGTCAGCGCGGCCGAGGCCACCGACCGGATGGACGAGATCAAGAGGACCCAGGGAGGCTCCGTCCTCAGCAACAGCGGCCAGACGACGCCCAGTTCCGGCGCGCCCACCGTCAAGCGCGTCGTCCGCGAGATCCAGTCGCTGCTGCGCTCGGTCTCCGCGGCCGGCGACATCATCGACGCGGCCGACTCCCTCGCCCCCAGCCATCCCGAACTGGCGGAGTTCCTCCGGGTCTACGGTGCCGGCCGCACCGCCGACGCGGTCGCCCACTACGAGTCCCATCAGAACTGACAGCGGACGAGGGTGACGGGGGACGAGGGTGACGGGGGACGAGGGTGACGGGGGACGGGCGCAGCGATGGGTGAGGTCTTCGCCGGCCGGTACGAGCTGATCGATCCGATCGGTCGCGGAGGCGCGGGTGCCGTGTGGCGGGCCTGGGACCACCGGCGCCGCCGGTACGTCGCCGCCAAGGTCCTCCGGCAGAGCGACGCCCACACCCTGCTCCGGTTCGTCCGGGAGCAGGCCCTGCGCATCGACCACCCGCACGTGCTGGCCCCGGCCAGCTGGGCGGCGGACGACGACAAGGTCCTGTTCACGATGGACCTCGTCGCCGGCGGTTCCCTCGCCCATGTGATCGGGGACTACGGGCCGCTGCCGCCCCGTTTCGTGTGCACGCTGCTCGACCAACTCCTGTCGGGGCTGGCGGCGGTGCATGCGGAGGGCGTCGTCCACCGCGACATCAAACCGGCCAACATCCTGATGGAGGCCACCGGAAGCGGACGGCCGCACCTGCGGCTGTCCGACTTCGGCATCTCGATGCGCAAGGGCGAGCCCCGCCTCACCGAGACCGACTACGTGGTGGGCACTCCCGGCTATTTCGCCCCGGAACAACTGCTCGGCTCCGAGCCCGACTTCCCCGCGGACCTCTTTGCCGCCGGACTGGTCGCCCTGTACCTCCTCCAGGGCCGCAAGCCCGATTCCCGGGCGCTGGTGGAGCACTTCCTCGCCCGCGGCATCCCCGGGGCCCCCGAGGGCGTTCCGGCGCCGCTCTGGGACGTCATCGCGAACCTCCTCCAGCCCGACCCCGAGAGCCGGTTCCGGACGGCCACAGGGGCGCGCAAGGCCCTTGCCGAGGCCGTGGAGCTGCTCCCGCCGCCCTCGCCGGACGAGGACCCGGTGGAGGTGTTCGACCAACTCGGCCCGCTGCCCCCAGGGTTCGGCGCCCAGGGCCCCGGGAGCACGGCTGCGCCGGCGCCCGGGTCGCCCATCGCGGGCGCGGTCCCGGGGCAGCCCTCCGGCGCCCTCCCGCGGGCGGCCGCCGCCGCGACGGCGCCGGCGGAGCCCACCCCGAGCGACCCCCGCACCGCCGCCCCGCCGGCCCCGTACCCGGCGTCCCCGGCTCCGGCGTCCCCGTACGCGCCCGCGCCCGCCCCGTCCACGGCTCCGGCGCCCCCGGCTCCGGCTCCGGCGCCCCCGGCTCCGGCTCCGGCGCCCCCGGCGTCCCCGTACCCGGCATCGCCGTACGCGCCCACGCCCGCCGCGTACCCGGCCGCAGCGTCCTCGACCGGCAGCTTCCACCTGGCACCGCCGGAGGCGGCGGGCGCCCCGCACCCGGGGGACCCCGCCCCGGCGCCCGCCCGGACCGGCGGGATCGCCCCGCCGCCGCCCGCGGTCACCGCCGGCATCCTGATCGCCGCGCTGCTCTGCTTCGCGGTGGGCGTCTGGGCGCTGACCGGGAGCTAGCCCGTCCGCCCGCGCCGGGCCAGCAGGATCCAGCCGCCGAGGACGAGCAGCAGCACGGTCCCGGTGCCGAAGCCGGCGGCGGACACCACCCGCATCACCGCGCGCGTGCCGGCGGCCTCGGCGGCCTCGGGCGCGGTGAGCCCGTCCTCGGCAGCTGCCCGGTCGGCGGCGCCGACGCCGAATCCCGCCGCGGTCAGGCTCTCCTTGTACACCGGCACCCTGGCCGCCTTGCCCGTCACGTCCAGCCGCAGGGTCAGCGGCACCGCGGCGGCGTCCTCGGTGAAACCGGCGACCTTCCCGCCGAGCGTCACGGCGATGTAGTACCAGCCGGCCACCCGGGCCTGCCGCACTCCGGTGTCAGCGGCGAAACGGTTCTCGTACGTCACCGGCGCCGTCTTCGGCAGCGTGAAGCCGGCCTGCTTCCCGTCGTAGGAGATGTCCTTGTCCGCCATCTCGGCCCGGAACGGGCTGTAGAGCGTGACCCTGAGTCCGGCGGAGGCGTACCCGGAGCTCTTGGTCATCCTGGCGTTGGCGATCTCGGCGCCCAGCCCGAGTTGTTGTCCCCAGTCCAGCGGGACCCGGTAGAAACGGGTCTGACCAGGCTTCAGGTCGTCGCGCCACACCCCGCTGCCCAGGGCGCGTGCGTCGTTGAATCCGGTACCGCCGACCCGGGTCACCGCATCGGTGACGGGCAGCGTGGGCGAGGCCGACGGCCAGACGCTGGGCGCGGCTGCGGGGGCGCTGCCCGAGGCGAGGCCGGGCTCGCGCTGGAGCCGCAGTTCCACCGGCAGCGGCCGCAGGCCGGAGTCCTTGCCGACGCTGCGGGTGACCTTGGCGAAGTACACGCCCGCGCTCTGGCATTCGGCGTCCTCCTCCAGGCGCCGTCCTGCCACCACGCTCACGGGAGCGGTGTCGGGGCCGAAGGACGACCGGCCGGGGTTGGCCGGACACCGCTTCCCCTCGCTGGTCATGATCTCGACCTCGACGGCGTCGCCGTAGTCGTACGCCACGCCGCTCGCGGGCTGGACCACCGCGGAGAAGTACACGCTCGACCTGTCGTCGAGGCTCAGCCGGTAGAAGCGCTCCCCCTGCGCGAGCGTGTCCGTGTAGACCGTCCCGGCCGCCACCAGCGGGGCGTCCGCGCTGTTCGCGCCGCCCTCGATCTTCTTGGCTCCGTCGGCGGTGCGGTACGCCGGCTGCGGGGGCGCGGGGGCCGCGTGTACCGCTCCCGGCAGCCCTGCCGCCAAGCCCAGGGCCGCCGCCCCCACCAGCACCGCCCGTCGTACCCGCCCCATCAAGCCCACTCCGGTTTTGCTAGCGCAAGCCAAATCTTTGCATAATGCAACTTTTTGTCACAGAACAGCACAAAGCCCCGGCCGCAGCGGCAGCCGGGGCTTCATGAGATCAGCTTTCGGTCTCACACACCGGAACCAGAGGGCACGGAGTCGGTTGCCTCCGTCCACAGGTCCTGCTCGGCGCGGTCCGCCTGGATCTGGCGGTACACGAGCAGCCCGCCGATGGCGGCCAGTGCGACCAGGAGCAGCTTCTTCACCGCGCGACCTCGTCTTTCGTTGACGTTGGGGACTTCTGACGGCCAACAATACACACGCACCGATACCGTTCGGTGACCTGCGGGGCACTCGCGGCAGCAGCCGGGGGACCCAACTGCCCATACGAAGAAGACCCCCAGGCCGGGGCCTGGGGGTCTTCTTCGTAACTGTGGGGCTAACAGGATTTGAACCTGTGGCCTCATCCTTATCAGGGATGCGCTCTAACCAACTGAGCTATAGCCCCATCCGCGCTGCGCGCTGACTCCTGAAGATTAGCGCACAGACACGGTCACGCCAAAATCCGTTCCTCCGGGCAGTCCCCGCAGGTCAATCAGCGGTCACTCGTCCTCGGCGAGCGTGAGCTCCACACCGCCGACGAACCCCGCCGACAGGTTGTAGATGAACGCGCCCAGCGTCGCCAGCGCCGTCGCCAGCACCACGTCGATCACCGAGATCACCGACGTGAAGATCAGGACCCGCGGCAGCGACAGGAACGACTGGAGGTCGAAGCCGTTGCTCTCATTGGACCCGGTCGCCTCGCTGATGGTGCCGCCGACGGTCGAGAAGACACCCATGGCGTCCATGACCATCCACAGCACCGCCGCCGCCACGATCGTGCACACACCCAGCGCGATCGACAGCAGGAAGCTGACCTTCATCACCGACCACGGGTCGGCCTTGGCCACCCGCAGCCGCGCCTTGCGCGTCCTGGGGGTCGTACGGGCCCCCGTACGGGGCTTGCGCTGCGCGGCGGCGTCCCCGGCACCCCTGGGCGCGCCCGGGCCCTTGGGCGCCGCGTAGGCCTGCGGCGGGTGGTACGGCTGCTCCGCCGCCTTCGGGGCAGCGGCGGCCGACTTCTCCTGCTTCGGCTGCTTCGGCTTGCGGGTGTCCGTCACGGTCCTCCCCTTGCCCTCGGCGGCGCCGTCCCCGTCCTGGGAGTCCGCGGCGGGGCCACGGGCACCGTCTTCCCCAGTCCTGGCCGGTCCGGCGCCCGTGGCTCCACTCACGACTTACTCCTCGTGCTCCCCGGCCGAGGGCTGCGTGCCCTCGGCGGCCTCGACGGCCTCGACGGCCTGTCCGTCGCCAGCCTCGGTCTCCTCGACCTCGTCAGCATCCTGACCGGCCTCGGCGTTTCGCGCGATACCGACCACGGCATCGCGCTTGCCCAGGTTGATCAGCTGGACGCCCATGGTGTCACGGCCGGTCTCCCTGACTTCGTTGACTCGCGTCCGAATCACACCACCGCCGAGCGTGATGGCGAGAATCTCGTCCGATTCGTCCACCACGAGCGCCCCGACGAGCGACCCGCGGTCCTCCACGATCTTCGCGGCCTTGATGCCCAGACCGCCACGGCCCTGGACGCGGTACTCGTCGACCGGCGTCCGCTTGGCGTAACCGCCGTCGGTCGCGGTGAAGACGAACGTACCGGGCCGGACCACGCTCATGGAGAGCAGTTCGTCACCCTCGCGGAAACTCATGCCCTTCACGCCCGAGGTCGCACGGCCCATCGGGCGCAGCGCCTCGTCGGTCGCCGTGAAGCGGATCGACTGCGCCTTCTTGCTGATGAGCAGCAGGTCGTCCTCGGCGGACACCAGCTCGGCGCCGATCAGCTCGTCGGCAGTGCCGTCGGCGCCGTCGGCGCCCGTCTCCCGGAGGTTGATCGCGATGACTCCACCCGAACGGGGCGAGTCGTAGTCCTTGAGCGCCGTCTTCTTCACCAGGCCGCCCTTGGTGGCCAGGATCAGGTACGGGGCGGCCTCGTAGTCGCGGATCGCGAGGATCTGGGCGATCTTCTCGTCCGGCTGGAAGGCCAGCAGGTTCGCCACGTGCTGCCCGCGGGCGTCGCGGCCGGCGTCCGGCAGCTCGTACGCCTTGGAGCGGTAGACCCGGCCCTTGTTCGTGAAGAACAGCAGCCAGTGGTGCGTGGTGGACACGAAGAAGTGGTCGACCAGGTCGTCCTGCTTCAGCTTCGTGCCGCGGACACCCTTGCCGCCGCGCTTCTGCGAGCGGTAGTCCTCGGTCTTGGTGCGCTTGACGTAGCCGCCGTGCGTGATCGTGACGACGATGTCCTCTTCGGCGATCAGGTCCTCGATGGACATGTCACCGTCGAAGGGCACCAGCTTGGAGCGCCGGTCGTCGCCGTACTTCTCGACGATCGCCGCGAGCTCCTCGCTGACGATCGAACGCTGCTTCTCCGGCGAGGCCAGGATCGCGTTGTACTCGTTGATCTTCGCCTGGAGCTCGTCGTGCTCGGCGACGATCTTCTGCCGCTCCAGGGCCGCCAGGCGCCGCAGCTGCATTTCGAGGATCGCGTTGGCCTGGATGTCGTCGATCTCCAGCAGGCCCATCAGGCCCTCGCGCGCGATCTCGACGGTGTTGCTGCGCCGGATCAGCGCGATGACCTCGTCGATCGCGTCCAGCGCCTTGAGCAGGCCGCGCAGGATGTGCGCCCGCTCCTCCGCCTTGCGCAGGCGGAACTTCGTCCGCCGGACGATGACCTCGATCTGGTGCTGCACCCAGTGGCGGATGAATGCGTCGATCGACAGCGTGCGCGGCACGCCGTCCACCAGCGCCAGCATGTTCGCGCCGAAGTTCGTCTGCAGGTCGGTGTGCTTGTACAGGTTGTTCAGCACGACCTTGGCGACGGCGTCGCGCTTGAGCACGATCACGAGACGCTGGCCGGTCCGGGACGAGGTCTCGTCGCGGACGTCGGCGATGCCGCCGATCTTGCCGTCCTTCACCAGGTCGGCGATCTTCTGCGCCAGGTTGTCCGGGTTCGTCTGGTACGGAAGCTCCGTGACCACCAGGCACTGGCGGTTCTGGATCTCCTCGACCTCGACCACCGCGCGCATCGTGATCGAGCCGCGGCCCGTCCGGTACGCCTCCTCGATGCCCTTGCGGCCCACGACCAGCGCGCCGGTCGGGAAGTCCGGGCCCTTGATCCGCTCGATGAGCGCGTCCTGGAGCTCCTCGTGCGAGGCGTCCGGGTGCTCCAGCGCCCACTGCGCACCGGCCGCGACCTCGCGGAGGTTGTGCGGCGGGATGTTGGTCGCCATGCCGACCGCGATGCCGGCGGAGCCGTTGATCAGCAGGTTCGGGAAGCGCGCCGGCAGGACCGTCGGCTCCTGGTTGCGGCCGTCGTAGTTGTCCTGGAAGTCGACGGTCTCCTCGTCGATGTCCCGGAGCATCTCCATGGCCAGCGGCATCAGCTTGCACTCGGTGTAGCGCATCGCGGCCGCCGGGTCGTTGCCCGGGGAGCCGAAGTTGCCGTTCGAGTCCACCAGCGGCATCCGCATCGACCACGGCTGGGCCAGGCGGACCAGGGCGTCGTAGATGGAGGTGTCACCGTGCGGGTGGTACGTGCCCATGACGTCGCCGACGACGCGGGCGCACTTGTAGAAGCCCTTCTCGGGCCGGTAGCCGCCGTCGTACATCGCGTACAGCACGCGGCGGTGCACCGGCTTGAGGCCGTCGCGCACGTCCGGCAGGGCGCGCGAGACGATGACGGACATCGCGTAGTCGAGGTAGGAGCGCTGCATCTCCGTCTCGAGCCCGACGGGCTCGATGCGCAGCACGGGCTGCTCCTCCGCGGGGTTCTCTGCGGTGGGGGTGGTTTCGTCGGCCATTGCTGGTCAGAAATCCTTTCGGGCGGCCTGGAACAGCCGACTCAGATGTCGAGGAAGCGGACGTCCTTGGCGTTGCGCTGGATGAAGGAGCGCCGCGCCTCGACGTCCTCACCCATCAGCACCGAGAACAGGTCGTCGGCCTGGGCCGCGTCGTCCAGGGTGACCTGGCCGAGCACGCGGTGGTCCACGTCCATGGTGGTGACGCGCAGTTCCTCGGCGTTCATCTCGCCCAGACCCTTGAAGCGCTGGATCGAGTCTTCCCTGATCCGCTTGCCGTTCTGCTTGCCGAGCTCGACCAGCGCGTCGCGCTCGCGGTCCGAGTACGCGTACTCGAAGTCGTCCCGGCCCCACTTGATCTTGTACAGCGGCGGGCGCGACAGGTACACGTGACCGGCCTCGACCAGCGGGCGCATGAAGCGGAACAGGAAGGTCAGCAGCAGGGTGTTGATGTGCTGGCCGTCGACGTCGGCGTCCGCCATCAGAATGATCTTGTGATAGCGGAGCTTCTCGATGTCGAAGTCCTCGTGCACACCCGTGCCGAACGCGCTGATCAGCGCCTGGACCTCGGTGTTCTGGAGGATCTTGTCGATCCGGGCCTTCTCGACGTTCAGGATCTTGCCGCGGATCGGCAGGATGGCCTGGTACATCGGGTTGCGGCCGGACTTGGCGGAGCCGCCGGCCGAGTCGCCCTCGACGATGAAGATCTCGCACTTGGTCGGGTCGTTCGACTGGCAGTCGGACAGCTTGCCCGGCAGCGAGGCGCTCTCCAGCAGGCCCTTGCGACGGGTCAGGTCGCGGGCCTTGCGGGCCGCGACGCGCGCCGTGGCCGCCTGGATCGCCTTGCGGACGATGTCCGCGGCCTCGACCGGGTTGCGGTCGAACCAGTCGTTGAGGTGCTCGTGGACGACCTTCTGCACGAAGGTCTTGGCCTCCGTGTTGCCCAGCTTGGTCTTCGTCTGGCCCTCGAACTGCGGCTCGCCCAGCTTCACCGAGATGATCGCCGTCAGACCCTCGCGGATGTCCTCGCCGGCGAGGTTGTCGTCCTTCTCGCGCAGCAGCTTCTTGTCGCGCGCGTAACGGTTCACCAGACCCGTCAGCGCCGCACGGAAGCCCTCCTCGTGCGTACCGCCCTCGTGCGTGTGGATCGTGTTCGCGAAGGAGTACACGCCCTCCGTGTACTGCGAGTTCCACTGCATCGCGATCTCGACCGAGAGCATGCGCTCCTTGTCCTCGGCCTCGACGTCGATGACGGTCGGGTGGATGAGCTCGCCCTTGCGCGAGTTCAGGTACTTCACGAAGTCGACGATGCCGCCCTCGTAGTAGTACTTGACCGTGCGCGCGCTGGGCTCGGCCGTGTCCGCGTCGGGGTCGTCCGCGCCGACGGTGGCCTTGGCCGACTCGCGCTCGTCGGTCAGCGTCAGGGTCAGGCCCTTGTTGAGGAAGGCCATCTCCTGGAAGCGCCGCGACAGCGTCTCGAAGGAGTACTCGGTCGTCTCGAAGATGTCGCCGTCGGCCCAGAACGTCACCGACGTGCCGTGCTCGTCGGTCTCCTCGTTCTTCGCGAGGGCCGCCGTCGGGACACCGAGCTTGTAGTCCTGGGTCCAGCGGTGGCCGTCGGTCTTGACCTCGACCGCCACCTTCGTCGACAGGGCGTTCACCACGGACACACCCACGCCGTGCAGACCGCCGGAGACGGCGTAGCCGCCGCCGCCGAACTTGCCGCCCGCGTGCAGGACCGTCAGCACGACCTCGACGGCCGGCTTCCCCTCGGACGGCACGATGCCGACCGGGATGCCGCGGCCGTTGTCGATGACCCGCACACCGCCGTCGGCGAGGATCGTCACGTCGATGGTGTCCGCGTGCCCGGCCAGGGCCTCGTCGACCGAGTTGTCCACCACCTCGTACACGAGGTGGTGGAGCCCGCGCTCGCCGGTCGAGCCGATGTACATGCCGGGGCGCTTGCGAACCGCGTCCAGGCCTTCCAGGACCTGGATCGCGCTCGCGTCGTACGAGGCGGTCACCTCGCTGTTCTCACCGGCTGTGGACTGGTTGTCGTTGGGGTTGCCGGAATCGGCCACGAAGCGCCCTTTCTGGCACAGCACAGGCCGTACTCCGGGCCAGCAGGCATGCAAGCAGGAGCGGCTGCGTCGATCTGCGTTGTCAGCGTTTGTCAGCGGGATCCCGCAACAGGGCGGGATTTGCTTCAGTCTACCGGTACCACGGACATGAATGGGGGTTTGCGGGTACCTGAGTCCGCATGTGCCGCCCTGAACCTCCTCTCTCCGACTCCCCATATCCGGGAAGGGGCCCAAAGAGGCTCACACGGGCGTCCAGCGCTTCGACCTGTCAACCTCTGGCTACCGTGAGGGACGCCACCCGGAGCCAGGGGCACGCCGGCCCGCGCAGGGGGCACACCGACCGGTATGCCGGCCCGCGCGCGCACCCGCCCACAGCCCTGTTCGGAGTCCCCTACGACGGGCCGTACGGGCCGTCCGCGGACCGCGGCAGGACGCCGGGCCCGGTCTAGCCGTACGTGTCCCCCGGGCCCGTACTGCCCGGCGCGCGCAAGGGCCCGTACCGCTTCGGGCGGCCGCCCGGGCCCTGGACCTTGATCATCCGGACCGTGCCCTGTCCCAGGTCCGCGTTCAGCCGCGCCACCAGCTGCGGAGCCAGCAGCTTCAGCTGCGCCGCCCATGCCGAGGAATCACACCGCACGACCAGTTCACGGTCCTCGTACCGATCCGGTTCACAGTGCGCCGCGATCTCCGGCCCGACGATCTCGGGCCAGCGCTCCATCACGCCCGCGACCGCCATCGGCATCTCCCAGCCGCGCTCCGTGCGCAGCCGGTCCAGCGCGGCCATCAACGGCATCGGGTCGCGGCCGTCCGCGCGCGCACCCGAGCGCAGTCCCGGCTGCCGGCTCCCCTTCTTTCCGGCGGCCGCGTTGCCGCGGGCCCGTGCCTGCTCCCGGGCCGCCGCCAGCGCCTGCCGCGCGAGGTCCACACCCTGGGGAGGCTCCAGGGCCTTGCGCGGTTCCTTCTTGTCGTCGCTCACAGCCGGGTCACCTCACCACCGGACACCCCGAACCGCGTCCCCGCCAGCACATCCGGAACGTCGTCGTCCACCGCTGCCGTCACCAGCACCTGCTCGCCCGGAGCCACCAGCTCCGCCAGCCGCTCCCGCCGCCGCGCGTCCAGCTCCGCGAACACGTCGTCCAGGATCAGCACCGGCTCGGCGCCCTCCGAGCGGAGCAGCTCGTACGAGGCCAGCCGCAGCGCCAGCGCGTACGACCAGGACTCGCCGTGGCTCGCGTACCCCTTCGCCGGCAGATCGCCCAGCCGCAGCAGCACGTCGTCCCGGTGCGGGCCCACCAGGGTCACGCCCCGCTCGATCTCCTGCTTGCGCACCCCGGCCAGGGCCGCCAGCAGCACCTCGTACAGCGCCTCGCGCGTCCGCGCCGCGCCGCTGTCCACCGCCTCGCCCGCCGAGGACTTGTACGCGAGCCCCAGCGGGCCGCCGCCGGGCGCGAGCTGCTCGTACGCCTTGTCCGCCAGCGGCAGCAGCGTCGCGATCAGGTCGAGGCGCTGCGCCAGCAGTTCCGCGCCCGCGCGCGCGAGGTGCTGGTCCCAGACGTCGAGGGTGGAGAGGTCCATGGAGCGGCCGCCGTGCCGGCGGGCCATCGCCGCCGACTTCAGCAGGGTGTTCCGCTGCTTGAGCACCCGTTCGTAGTCCGACCGGACTCCCGCCATCCGCGGCGAGCGGGCCGTGACGAGCTCGTCGAGGAACCGCCGGCGCTCCCCGGGGTCCCCCTTCACCAGGGCCAGGTCCTCCGGCGCGAACAGCACCGTCCGTACGATCCCCAGCACGTCCCGCGGCCTGACCTGCGAGGACCGGTTGATCCGGGCGCGATTGGCCCGCCCCGGGTTCAGCTCCAGCTCCACCAGCTGCCGGCGCTCGCCGTGGGTGACGGACGCCCGGATGACCGCCCGGTCCGCGCCCATCCGGACCAGCGGCGCGTCCGAGGAGACACGGTGGCTGCCCAGCGTCGCGAGATAGCCGATGGCCTCGACCAGGTTCGTCTTGCCCTGGCCGTTGGGGCCCACGAAAGCCGTGACGCCCGGGTCGAGGGGAACCTCGGCCCGGGCGTACGAGCGGAAGTCGGCCAGTGAGAGATGCGAAACATGCATACGGCGCCGACCTCCCCCGGCTTCCTGCTCTGTGCTGCTCTGCTCTGTGCTGCTGTGGTGCTGTGCTGCCCCCGGGGCCTGTGGGACTAGGCCTTCTCGACCGCGTGGCCGCCGAACTGGTTGCGCAGCGCGGCGATCATCTTCATCTGCGGCGAGTCGTCCTGGCGGGACGCGAACCGCGCGAAGAGCGAAGCGGTGATCGCGGGCAGCGGCACGGCGTTGTCGATCGCCGCCTCCACCGTCCACCGGCCCTCGCCCGAGTCCTGTGCGAAGCCGCGCAGCTGCTCCAGGTGCTCGTCCTGGTCCAGCGCGTTCACGGCGAGGTCCAGGAGCCACGAGCGGATGACCGTGCCCTCCTGCCAGGACCGGAACACCTCGCGGACGTCGGTGACCGAGTCCACCTTCTCCAGCAGTTCCCAGCCCTCGGCGTAGGCCTGCATCATGGCGTACTCGATGCCGTTGTGGACCATCTTCGCGAAGTGGCCCGCGCCCACCTTGCCGGCGTGCACGGCGCCGAACTCGCCCTCCGGCTTGAGGGCGTCGAAGATCGGCTGGACCCGGGCGACGTGGTCCTTCTCGCCGCCGTACATCAGCGCGTAGCCGTTCTCCAGGCCCCAGACCCCGCCGGAGACACCGCAGTCGACGAAGCCGATGCCCTTGGCCGCCAGCTCCTGGGCGTGCTTCTCGTCGTCGGTCCAGCGGGAGTTGCCGCCGTCGACCACGACGTCGCCGATCGAGAGCAGCTCCGCGAGCTCGTCGACGGTGGACTGCGTCGCCGCACCTGCCGGGACCATCACCCACACGACGCGGGGGGCCTGCAGGCTGTCCACAAGTTCCCGCAGGCTGTGGACATCGGCGAGGTCCGGGTTGCGGTCGTATCCGATGACGGTGTGGCCTGCGCGGCGGATGCGCTCGCGCATGTTGCCGCCCATCTTGCCGAGACCGACGAGACCAAGCTCCATCAGGTGGTTCCTTAAGCGTTGTGGCCGTCTGTGCCGGGTTCCCCGGATTCCCCGGGGCACCCGGCTCCGAGCCTACGCCGGGCGGTGCCGCCCGGCGCCACGGGCGCTCCAGGCACGGCCGTACGGGGCTGTCGCGCGGCCGCAGCGGGGGCCCTGCGGGTGCGGGCGGGCGAACGCGTCGGGCCCGGCCCCGCAGCCTGCGAGACCGGGCCCGACGTACGCGCAGGTCAGCCGGACAGGCGCACCGGCATGATCAGGTACTTGTACGCCTCGTCCGCCTCGGCGTCGACCGCCGGGCGGCCGCTGAGCAGCGCCGGCTTGGTGGACGTGGTGAAGCTCAGCTGCGCGGCCGGCGAGTCGATCGCGCTGAGGCCGTCCAGCAGGAAGGTCGGGTTGAAGGCGATCGAGATGTCGTCGCCCTCCAGCTTGGCGTCGACGCGTTCCACAGCCTGTGCATCGTCGGAGGAGCCGGCCTCCAGGATCAGCACGCCCTGCTCGAAGCTGAGGCGGACCGGGGTGTTGCGCTCGGCGACCAGGGCCACGCGCTTGACGGCCTCGACGAACGGGGCGGTCTCGATCACGGCGATGGAGTTGAACTCCGTCGGGAACAGCGTGCGGTACTTCGGCAGGTCGCCTTCGAGGAGGCGGGTGGTGGTACGGCGGCCGGCGCCCTCGAAGCCGATGAGGCCCTCGCCGGCGCCGGAGCCCGACAGTGCCAGGGTGACGGTGTCACCGCTGGTCAGGGACTTCGCGGTGTCCAGGAGCGTCTTGGCGGGCACCAGGGCCACGGCGGAGGCGTCCGGGTTCTCCGGCTTCCACAGGAACTCGCGGACCGCGAAGCGGTAGCGGTCGGTGGAGGCCAGCGTGACGCGGTCGCCCTCGATCTCGATGCGGACACCGGTCAGCACGGGCAGCGTGTCGTCGCGGCCGGCGGCGATGGCGACCTGGGCTGCGGCGGAGGCGAAGACCTCACCGGGCACGGTGCCGGTCGCGGTCGGCATCTGCGGCAGCGCCGGGTACTCCTCCACAGGCAGGGTGTGGAGTGTGAACCGCGAGGAGCCGCAGACCACGGTCGCCCGTACACCGTCTGTGGAAATCTCCACCGGGCGGTTGGGCAGGGCGCGGCAGATGTCGGCGAGCAGCCGGCCGGAGACCAGGACGGTGCCGTCCTCCTCGACGTCCGCCTCGACGGAGACGCGGGCCGAGACCTCGTAGTCGAAGCCGGAGAGGGACAGGGTGCCTTCCTCGGCCTTCAGCAGCAGGCCCGCGAGAACGGGCACCGGCGGCCGGGCCGGGAGGCTGCGGGCAGCCCAGGCCACCGCCTCCGCGAGTACGTCGCGCTCCACCCGGATCTTCACCGGAACCGCCTCCTGCTGTTGCTCGCTCGTCTGCCGGCCTTCGTCGTCGGCTCGATGCCTCGATGCCCTCGGTGGCTCGGAGCCTCGTTGCCGGGGACCAGTCTGACGTACGGCGCCGACAGCCGTTGCTGCCGGAGGTCAAGTCGGGAGCGAGGTGTCGGGGAGGCGTCCCCACCGAGTTGTGCACAGGACCTGCTTGAAAACCGAAACCGGCCTAACTCTCCATGGGGGTAGTAGTAGGGCCTGTGGAAACGGTGGATAAGCCTGTTCTCGCAGGTCAACCCGCGTTTTTTATCCACCGGCCCTGTGGGTGGCACCGGTGGACAACACGGTGTCTCTGTGGAGAACGAAAACTTCTGCACAGGCCATCCCCAGGTGACCCCGACTACTCCACAGGTGTGTCCCCAGCTTTCCCCCGGTACTCCACAGCCCAAACGTCGACTTCTGTGTGACGGCTTTCACTCGGGGCGGTGAGGAGGGGGGGATGGTTGCCGAACAGTGGACAGCGGTGTGGGTAACTCGTCGCATCCTGTGCACAGGATGCGGGAACCTGTGGGTCGACGGTGGACAGAGGAGTGGACGAGCCTGTGGATGAATCTTCTGTCCACAGGGTGTGGATGACGCTTGCGCACAATTCCACAGGTGGCTGACCAGGCCTGATGGACCCTCACACGCCACCCCTGTGGACAGATTGTGGGTGACGGAAACAGTCCCCAGCCTGTGGACGGAAGAAAGTCGGGGAATCTGTGGATGAGTTGCTCCACAGGGGGCGTATTCGAACAGACCAGGGGCGCGTGGACGAAGGAGGGCGCCCCCGAAGTACCCCGGAAGCGCCCTCTGGATGCGTTTGAAGAGGCCCTGGCGGCCCGCGGACGGCCCCGACAGGAACGCACAGGAGCTCCCGCACGAGTCGTGCGGGAGCTCCTGTGAGGCAGCGGTCCGGGGAGAGCCGGCTCAGCCGTTCTTGATGCGGTTGGTGAGCTCGGTGACCTGGTTGTAGATGGAGCGCCGCTCCGCCATCAGGGCGCGGATCTTGCGGTCCGCGTGCATGACGGTGGTGTGGTCGCGGCCGCCGAACTGCGCCCCGATCTTGGGCAGGGACAGGTCCGTGAGCTCCCGGCACAGGTACATGGCGATCTGCCGGGCGGTCACCAGGACACGGCTGCGCGAGGAGCCGCACAGGTCGTCCACCGTGAGGCCGAAGTAGTCGGCGGTGGCCGCCATGATGTCCGAGGCGGTGATCTCGGGCGCGGAATCCTCGCCGCCGGGGATCAGGTTCTTCAGGACGTCCTCGGTCAGGCCCAGGTCGACCGGCTGCCGGTTCAGGCTCGCGAAGGCAGTGACCCGGATCAGCGCGCCCTCCAGCTCGCGGATGTTGCGCGAGATGCGGGAGGCGATGAACTCCAGTACCTCCGGAGGGGCGTTGAGCTGCTCCTGTACGGCCTTCTTGCGCAGGATCGCGATACGGGTCTCCAGCTCGGGCGGCTGGACGTCGGTGATCAGGCCCCACTCGAAGCGGTTGCGGAGCCGGTCCTCAAGGGTGACGAGCTGCTTGGGCGGCCGGTCGGAGGACAGCACGATCTGCTTGTTGGCGTTGTGGAGCGTGTTGAAGGTGTGGAAGAACTCCTCCTGCGTCGACTCCTTGCTCGCGAGGAACTGGATGTCGTCGACGAGCAGGATGTCCATCTCGCGGTAGCGCTTGCGGAACGCGTCGCCCTTGCCGTCGCGGATCGAGTTGATGAACTCGTTGGTGAACTCCTCGGAGCTCACGTACCGCACCCGGGTGCCGGGGTAGAGGCTCCGCGCGTAGTGCCCGATGGCGTGCAGCAGGTGCGTCTTGCCGAGGCCCGACTCCCCGTAGATGAAGAGGGGGTTGTACGCCTTGGCGGGCGCCTCGGCGACGGCCACCGCGGCGGCGTGCGCGAAGCGGTTGGAGGCGCCGATGACGAAGGTGTCGAACAGGTACTTGGGGTTCAGCCGGGCGGTGGGCTCCAGCGGGCCCGACGTGGAGCCCCCGGACGGGGCCGGCAGCGGTGCGGGCCGGCCGGGCGCCGGGCGCGGGGCCGGCTGCTCGTACTGCTGCTGCTCGTACTGATGGGACTGCTGTGGCGGGCGGGGCTCGTACTGCTGCTGTTCGTACGACTGCTGTTCATAGGAGCCCTGCTCGTAGCCGCCCGGCTCGGACTGCTGCAGATAGCCCGGCTGCGGGGAGGCGTACGGGTCGCGCTCGGGGAAACCGCCGAGGCGCGGCTGCTGCCAGCCGTAGTCGTCCTGCCCGCCGCGGGGCCAGGAGCCGGGCTCGGGGCGCGACTGCTGGTAGTCCGGGTAGGCGGGGCGGGCGGTCGGGAGCTGGTCGTCGGACGGGCCGCCGTGGCCGCCGGGGCGCTGGCCGCCGTACGGCTCGTACGACTCGGGGCGCTGCTGGGCGGGCGCGGCCAGGGGCGCGGGCTCGCCGGCGGAGTCGTCCACGGTGATGGCGATGCGGATGGGCCGGCCGCACTCACGGCTGAGCGCATCGCTGATCAGCGGGGCGAGCCGGCCCTCCAGGACGCGCTTGCCGTACTCGTTGGGGACGGCAAGCAGCGCGGTGTCGGCGACGAGAGCCAGGGGCTGGCAGCGCTCGACCCACTGCTTGTCCTTGGGCTCGATCGCCTGCTGTCCCTCCCCGAGGAGCTTTTCGAGCACCCTTGGCCACACTGCGGCAAGATCGGCAGGTACGTCAGCCACAGAGCACGCTCTCTCACAGGGGTCCCACGAATGTGTGGTTCTTTGGGACGGTCGGGACAAAAAATCCGGGATCAGACAACGGTAGTCAGCCCGACGGGTACGGTTCAAGTCGTTGTCCACAGCCTGTGCACAGCGCGGGGTCGCGTCGCCTCGGTTTGACCGGATGGCGTAGCCGCGCGTACCGTAACGAGGTCGAGTTGTCGATGGCTGCTGCCGCCTGCCTACCGATGGGCGAAGATCACCTTTTGTGATCGTTTAGCGGTGCCACTCGGGCGAACACGCGAGTTTCCTCGTGGGCGCACGGTGACAGCCAGGCGATGTCCCGCCACAACGATTCATTCTCTGGAGCCCCCGAGTGAGCAAGCGCACCTTCCAGCCGAACAACCGCCGTCGCGCCAAGACCCACGGCTTCCGCCTGCGGATGCGTACCCGTGCCGGTCGCGCGATCCTGGCGAACCGCCGCAGCAAGGGCCGCGCCGCCCTCTCCGCGTAACAACGCGCAGGTAGTGACGTCGTGCTGTCTCCCGAGAATCGGCTGAGGCGGCGCGAGGACTTCGCGAGCGCGGTACGCCGAGGTCGCCGGGCTGGTCGCCCGCTCCTCGTCGTCCACCTACGTACAAGCGGTGCAACGGACCCGCACGGGCCGGGGGATATAGATCCCTCGACGCGTGCGGGTTTCGTCGTCAGCAAGGCCGTGGGTGGTGCCGTCGTCCGTAACCGGGTGAAGCGCCGTTTGCGCCATCTTGTCCGCGAGCGGCTGTCCCAGCTGCCCGCCGGTAGCCTGGTGGTGGTGCGGGCATTGCCCGGAGCGGGTGATGCCGGTGTCGATGAACTGGCCCGGGACCTGGACGCCGCCCTGTCGCGGCTCCTGGGAGGCGTGGCTCGATGAAGTACCCGCTGCTCGCATTGATCAAGCTGTACCAGTGGACGATCAGTCCGCTGCTCGGGCCGGTGTGCCGTTATTACCCCTCGTGCTCGCACTACGGGTACACGGCCATCGACCGGCATGGTGCGGTGAAGGGGACGGTTCTGACCGGCTGGCGGATCCTGCGGTGCAATCCGTGGTCCGCCGGCGGTGTCGATCATGTCCCACCCCGTAAACGCCCGCGTTGGCACGAGCAGCTGCGCAGTGCGTTGCGTAGATCTCGCAATGCTCAAGGAGCCTGATTAGTGGACACGATTGCCAGTCTGTTCAGCTTTATCACCACGCCCGTCTCGTGGGTCATCGTCCAGTTCCACAGCCTGTACGGCGCGATTTTCGGCCCGGACAGCGGCTGGGCCTGGGGCCTGTCGATCGTGTCCCTGGTGGTCTTGATCCGCATCTGTCTGATCCCGCTCTTCGTGAAGCAGATCAAGGCGACGCGTGGCATGCAGGCGCTCCAGCCGAAGATGAAGGCGATCCAGGAGCGCTACAAGAACGACAAGCAGCGCCAGTCCGAAGAGATGATGAAGCTGTACAAGGAGACGGGTACCAACCCGCTCTCCTCGTGCCTTCCGATCATTGCGCAGTCGCCGTTCTTCTTCGCGCTGTACCACGTGCTCTCGGCCATCGCCAACGGGCAGACGATCGGCGTCATCAACCAGGAGCTGCTGGAAAGCGCCCGTCAGGCGCACATCTTCGGCGCCCCGCTGGCGGCGAAGTTCACGGACAGCGCGGAGAAGGCCGCCTCTCTGGGCGCCTCGATCACCGACGTCCGGATCGTGACCGCGGTCATGATCGTCCTGATGTCGCTGTCGCAGTTCTACACGCAGCGCCAGCTGATGCAGAAGAACGTCGACCTCTCGGTCAAGACGCCGTTCATGCAGCAGCAGAAGATGCTGATGTACATCTTCCCGCTGATCTTCGCGGTGATGGGCATCAACTTCCCCGTGGGTGTTCTCGTCTACTGGCTGACCACGAACGTGTGGACCATGGGCCAGCAGATGTACGTGATCAACCAGAACCCGACGCCGGGCAGCAAGGCTCAGGACCAGTACCTGACCCGTCTGCTGAAGCACATCGGCACGCACGGCGACGTCAAGGGCCGGGGCAAGAAGAAGATCGTCGCGGCGATCGTGGCCAAGGGCCCGGACCGCAACGACAACGAGCGCAAGTTCATCGCGGCTCTTACGAAGCAGGGTCTGGCTGCGCAGGCGGACGGGTCTGTCATCAAGAGTGCCGAGGCCACGGCCGACTCGGACGCGGCGAGCGGCGGTGCCGCCAAGCGGCAGCAGCCGAAGCGGCAGACGAAGTCGCAGCGTCAGACGCCCCCCAAGCCCTCTTCCAAGAAGTAAGAAGGAGTCCCTCCCGTGACGGAAGGCACCACCACCGCCGCCGCTGAGAGTGGCGACACCCTCACCCGCCTTGAGCAGGAGGGTGAGATCGCAGCCGACTACCTTGAGGGTCTGCTGGACATCGCCGACCTCGACGGGGACATCGACATGGACGTCGAGGCCGACCGGGCCGCGGTGTCGATCGTCAGCGACTCGGCCAGCCGCGATCTCCAGAAGCTCGTGGGCCGCGACGGTGAGGTCTTGGAGGCTCTTCAGGAGCTGACCCGCCTTGCCGTGCACCGCGAGACCGGGGACCGCAGCCGGCTGATGCTGGACATCGCCGGTTTCCGTGCGAAGAAGCGCGAGGAGCTGGCGGCGCTGGGTGCCCAGGCGGCGGCGGACGTGAAGGCGTCCGGCGAGCCGCTGAAGCTGGCGCCGATGACTCCCTTCGAGCGGAAGGTCGTCCACGACGCCGTGGCGGCTGCCGGCCTGAAGAGCGAGTCGGAGGGCGAGGAGCCGCAGCGCTTCGTCGTCGTGCTTCCGGCCTGACCGCAAGCCCGAGTGTTTCGGCCCCGTCTGTGTCGCAGACGGGGCCGATGTTTGTCAGCCTGGCAGTGCCGGTCTGGGCGGTGCCTGTCCGAGCAGTGCGTTTTCAACGATCCATGCGGTACGGAAGGACGGTCCCCGTGACGGAGGCAGCAGAGCTTCCCCCGGCGCCCGAAGAGGCGCGTGCGGTGTTCGGCGAGTTTTTCCCGGAAGCTGTGCGGTATGCGGAGCTGCTGGCGGACGCGGGGGTCAAGCGCGGCCTGATCGGCCCGCGCGAGGTGCCGCGGCTGTGGGAGCGGCACCTGCTGAACTGCGCGGTGCTGTCGGAGGTGGTGCCCGAGGGCGTCACCGTGTGCGATGTCGGTTCGGGTGCCGGCCTGCCCGGTATTCCGCTGGCCCTGGTGCGGCGGGATCTGAAGATCACGCTGCTTGAACCGCTGCTCCGACGGACGAACTTTTTGCAGGAGGCCGTGGAGCTGCTGGGCCTGGACCACGTCACGGTGGTGCGCGGCCGGGCCGAGGAGGTCCTCGGCAAGGTACAGCCGGTGCATGTGGTGACGGCGCGAGCCGTGGCTCCGCTGGACCGACTGGCGGGCTGGGGCGTGCCCCTGCTGCGTCCGTACGGGGAGATGCTCGCTCTGAAGGGTGACACCGCCGAGGAGGAGCTGGTGGCGGCGAAGGTCGCGCTGGCGAAGCTGGGTGTGGTGAAGACCTCGGTGCTGCACGTGGGCGAAGGTGTGGTGGATCCCATGTCCACGGTCGTCCGGGTCGAGGTCGGAGAGAGCCCCGGTGGGGTGAGGTTCGCGGCCAAGCGGGCCAAGGCCGCCCGGGTCTCCCGTACGCGCCGGCGCCGTTGATCTTCTGAGCCCGGTGGGTATGGAGTTCGGGCGTGTTGGACCCTATAGGTACGGATTTCGGAGTGTCGTAGCAGCCTGAAGACTGCGTCCGGGCATCGTGTTTCACGTGAAACGTCGCTCTCTGCTGCACGGAATCATCAGCCGCGGCCGTGCGGCTGCGTCCCCTCGTCCCCGCAAGGGTGAGGGGGGGACGGAGTTGTCCACATCTGTGGATTCATCCACAGGAGTACGGTCCCCGCTGGTTCGCGACCCGGGTGCCATGGCAGGCTCTGTTCATCGCGAGCCTGATGTCGAGGAGAGTGACACCGTGCGGTCCGACGCCAACCTCGCGGGGCCGATGGCCGATCCGGTCCCCGGTCCCCGCTCTGAATCGGCGGGCGAGGATGTTTCACGTGAAACATCGCCCCCACCCCTTGTAGACAACGACACGCCCATCGGCCGTGCCGCCCAGATGGCGGTCGAGGCACTGGGGCGCGCCGGCGAGGGGCTGCCTCGCCCGGAGCAGACGCGGGTCATCGTGGTCGCCAACCAGAAGGGCGGCGTCGGCAAGACCACGACGACCGTGAACCTGGCCGCCTCATTGGCCCTGCACGGTGCGCGGGTCCTGGTGATCGACCTCGACCCGCAGGGCAACGCGTCCACAGCGCTCGGTATCGACCACCACGCGGATGTGCCCTCGATCTACGACGTGCTCGTGGACAGCCGGCCGCTGCTGGAGGTCGTCCAGCCGGTGGTGGACGTGGAGGGGCTCTTCTGTGCTCCGGCCACGATCGACCTTGCGGGTGCGGAGATCGAGCTGGTGTCGCTGGTGGCCCGCGAGAGCCGGCTCCAGCGGGCCATCCAGGCGTACGAGCAGCCGCTGGACTACATCCTGATCGACTGCCCGCCCTCGCTGGGGCTGCTGACGGTGAACGCGCTGGTGGCCGGCGCGGAGGTGCTGATCCCGATCCAGTGCGAGTACTACGCGCTGGAGGGGCTGGGCCAGCTGCTGCGCAATGTCGACCTGGTGCGGGCCCACCTGAACCCGACGCTGCACGTGTCGACGATCCTGCTGACGATGTACGACGGCAGGACCCGGCTGGCTTCGCAGGTGGCGGAGGAGGTGCGCACCCACTTCGGCAAGGAGGTGCTGCGTACGAGCATCCCGCGGTCGGTGCGTATTTCCGAGGCGCCGAGCTACGGCCAGACGGTGCTCACCTACGATCCTGGTTCCAGCGGTTCTCTCTCCTACCTGGAAGCGGCGCGCGAGATCGCGCTGCGAGGGGCCGGAATTTCGTACGACGCCCAGCACGCCCACCTGGGCTCGGGCATGAACAGCACGCAGAGTGTGGCGGAGGGGATCCAGTGAGTGAGCGACGTAGGGGTCTGGGGCGGGGGCTCGGCGCACTGATCCCCGCCGCTCCGCAGGAGAAGACGCCGCCGGTGATCGGTGGCGGGTCGACGTCTCCGTCGGCGCTGCCGGTGCTGCCTTCGGAGCGCGGGGTCGCGGCGGCGAAGCTGGCTTCGCTGGCGCAGGCCGATGTTTCACGTGAAACATCGGCGGCAGGCGCGGTCGCGGTGGCGGACGAGCCGAAGGCGGTGGAGCCGGAGGCCGGCACGGTGGCCGGGGCGACGTTCGCCGAGCTTCCGATGGACACGATCACCCCGAACCCGCGGCAGCCCCGTGAGGTATTCGACGAGGACGCCCTGGCGGAGCTGGTGACCTCCATCCAGGAGGTGGGCCTGCTTCAGCCGGTGGTGGTGCGGCCGCATGCTCCGGGCCGCTACGAGCTCATCATGGGCGAGCGTCGCTGGCGGGCGTGCCGGGAGGCCGGGCTGGAGCGCATTCCGGCGATCATCCGGGCGACCGATGACGAGAAGCTGCTGTTGGACGCGCTGCTGGAGAACCTGCACCGGGCTCAGCTGAACCCGCTGGAGGAGGCGGCTGCGTACGACCAGCTGCTCCAGGACTTCAACTGCACGCACGACCAGCTGGCGGACCGGATCGGCCGTTCGCGTCCGCAGGTGTCGAACACGCTGCGCCTGCTGAAGCTGTCGCCGCCGGTGCAGCGCCGGGTGGCCGCAGGTGTGCTGTCTGCCGGGCATGCGCGGGCGCTGCTGTCGGTGGAGGAGTCCGAGGTCCAGGACAAGCTCGCCCACCGGATCGTGGCCGAGGGGCTGTCGGTGCGTGCGGTCGAGGAGATCGTGTCGCTGATGGGCTCGGAGCCTTCGGGGACCGTGAAGCCGAAGGGTCCGCGGGCGGGTGCCCGGGTGGCTCCGGCGCTCAGCGAGCTGGCAACGCGGCTGTCGGACCGGTTCGAGACGCGCGTGAAGGTCGATCTGGGTCAGAAGAAGGGCAAGATCACCGTCGAGTTCGCGTCGATGGAGGATCTGGAGCGGATTCTCGGGACGCTGGCGCCGGGCGAGGGCCGGGTGCTGGAGCAGGGTCTGTCCGGGGAGTGAACCCCCGGCCGCCGAGGGGCGGGTCGTGCCGGTGTGAACCGGCACGGTCCGCCCCTTTGCCTTGTTGCGGTTTCTCCTGATTCGGGCTGTGGATACGATGCGCTCATGGGGCGTCGGTTGGTACCACTCACGCTGGACAACCTCCAGGACCTGCCTCGGCGTTGCCGGTCCTGTGTGTTCTGGGAGTTGGATCCGGTCAGCGGTGAGGCTGCCGTGAAGGCGGGGACCCCGGCGCTGGAGAAGGAGGCGTGGATCTCCGCTGTCCTGCTGGAGTGGGGCTCGTGCGGCCGCGTGGTCTACGTGGACGATGTCCCGGTGGGATTCGTGCTCTACGCGCCGCCGGCGTACGTGCCGCGGGCCACGGCCTTTCCGACGAGTCCGGTGTCTCCGGATGCCGTGCAGCTGATCACGGCGTGGATCATGCCGGGCTATCAGGGGCAGGGCCTGGGACGGGTGATGGTCCAGACAGTGGCCAAGGACCTGCTCCGGCGAGGGTTCCGGGCGATCGAGGCGTTCGGGGACGCCCGGTGGGAGGGCCCGGCCTGTCTGCTGCCGGCGGACCACCTGCTGGCCGTGGGCTTCAAGACGGTGCGGCCGCATCCGGTGCACCCCCGGCTGAGGCTGGAGTTGCGCTCGACGCTCTCGTGGAAGGAAGACGTGGAGCTCGCGCTGGACCGGCTGCTGGGTGCGGCGCGCAAGGAACCCGCGCTGCGCCCGCTGTGATGCGCGAACGGGGCCGCCCCTTGAAGGGGCGGCCCCGTTTCACGTGAAACGATCCCGGCTACCGCTGGGGATGGCTCAGGCGTCAGACGGTCTTGGCCTGGATGAAGCCGTCGAGGTCGCGCAGGATGGCGGCCTTCGGCTTCGCGCCGACGATGGTCTTGGCCACCTCGCCGCCCTGGTAGACGTTCAGCGTCGGGATGGACATGACGCCGTACTTGGCAGCCGTGGCCGGGTTCTCGTCGATGTTGAGCTTGACGATCTCGATCTGGTCGCCGTACTCGGCGGCGATGGCCTCCAGCGACGGCGCGATCTGGCGGCACGGTCCGCACCAGGCGGCCCAGAAGTCCACCAGTACGGGCTTGTCGCTGCCAAGGACCTCGGTGTCGAAGTCAGCGTCGGTCACGTTCTTGAGGGTGCCGGCCACAGCGGCCTCCTAATTCTTCCTGCGGGGTGTGGGGTGGGGGGTGAGCGGGGGTCAGACCGTAGCGTGCGCCTTCTCGGCGTCCGCGAGGGCGGAGAGGAAGCGCTCGGCGTCGAGGGCCGCGGAGCAGCCGGTGCCTGCGGCGGTGATGGCCTGACGGTACGTGTGGTCCACGACGTCGCCGGCGCCGAACACGCCGGTGAGGTTGGTGCGCGTCGAGGGGGCGTCGACCTTGAGGTAGCCCTCCTCGTCGAGCTCCAGCTGGTCCTTGAACAGCTCGGTGCGCGGGTCGTGGCCGACAGCGATGAACAGGCCCGTCACGGGGAGCTCGGAGGCCTCACCGGTCTTGGTGTTGCGCAGGGTGAGGCCGGAGAGCTTCTGCTCGCCGTGGATCTCGGCGACTTCGCTGTCCCAGGAGAACTTGATCTTCGGGTCGGCGAAGGCGCGGTCCTGCATGGCCTTGGAGGCGCGCAGGGCGTCGCGGCGGTGCACGATGGTGACGGACTTGGCGAACCGGGAGAGGAAGGTCGCCTCCTCGATCGCGGTGTCGCCGCCGCCGACGACGGCGATGTCCTGGTCCTTGAAGAAGAATCCGTCGCACGTGGCGCACCAGGAGACACCGCGGCCCGAGAGCGCGTCCTCGTTGGGCAGTCCGAGCTTGCGGTGCTGCGAGCCGGTGGTGATGATCACGGCCTTGGCGCGGTGCACGGTGCCGGCGGTGTCGGTGACGGTCTTGATGTCACCGGTGAGGTCCACGGACACGACGTCGTCGGGAACGAGCTCGGCGCCGAAGCGCTCGGCCTGGCCGCGCATGTTGTCCATGAGGTCGGGACCCATGATGCCGTCCTGGAAGCCGGGGAAGTTCTCGACCTCGGTGGTGTTCATCAGCGCGCCACCGGCGGTGACGGCACCTTCGAAGACCAGCGGCTTGAGCGAAGCGCGTGCGGTGTACAGGGCGGCGGTGTAGCCGGCCGGCCCGGAACCGATGATGATCACGTTTCGTACGTCGCTCACGGGTTTGTTCCTCGTCTCTGTGGACTGCGCGCTGCTTGTCGGGAGGCCGGTGTGGTGTCTCACCCCACCCAACGGATCCTACGGCGCATGCATTCCCGGCCCGCTCCTGCGCGGCCCTGAAGGTGTCAGCTTCGCGGGTAGGTCTTGGCCAGCAGCGGTTTGCCGGCGTCGGCCGAGGGGTTGTCCGCGCAGCCGGCCCCGACGAGGTACGCGTCCACCTGGGTGGAGTCACCCGGGTGCGGCAGGACGAGGAGGTAGACCTCGGTGCCCTGGTAGGTACCGCGTTCGGCCGCGAGCGGGATGTCGGTGCGGCCGGTGGCCCCCTGGACACAGGTCGGGACCGACGCGGCTTTCGTGCGGTTGCCATCGCCGGGGACTTCTCCCGGGGAGGGGCCGGTGTTCTCCAACCCGTACGTGTTGTTCTGCTGGTCCCTCTGCGGGGCGGTCTTGGCACCCTGTCCCGGGACGAGAAGCCGGCGGACGCTGTCCTGGAGGCCCTGTGCCGTGTATGTGCCGTTGACGGGGGCCTCGGCAGCCGCGCTCGTCCCGGTTTTACGGGCGGCGGTGTCCGGGGAGCCGGTTCCGAGCAGGTTGCCCGCGAGGAAGATCCCGAGGGCGCAGGCAGCCGCTCCGGCGAGGCCGGCGATGACGGTGATCCGACGGCGGGCGCGACGCCGTCCGGGGCCGGTGGCGCCCGCCGGGCGACCGGCAGGCCGCGGGGTGCCCGGACGCGTGGCTGCTGCAGGCGATGTTTCACGTGAAACATCGCGCTGGGTGCAGGGCCCGGAGGCCGGGGCGGTCTCGGCTCTGGGCGTGGTGGAGTCGAGGAGCGCCTCTGCGGCAAGGGCCGCGTCGATACGCCCGGCGATGTCGGCGGGCATCCGGGGCGGCCCCGGCAGGGTGCCGAGGAGCGCGCGGATCTCCTCCAGGGAGGCGTGGACGTCGGCGCACAGGGGGCAGTCGCCCAGATGGCGGCGTACCTCCGTGGTCCGGGCCGGGGAGAGGAGCCCCTCGGTCAGGTCGGAGATCTCCGAGACGTCAGGGTGCCGGATCGTGCCGGTTGTGGGAGTCACGTTCGTCCACCTCCGCCCTTCACCGTGTCTGCGTCTGGGGCTGGCTGACTGGGGTCTGCCGCTGGTGGGACGGGTGTCCCCGGCGTCCGGTTCCTTCCCCGCTCGGCGGCCGTGTTATCCCCGGCATTCGAGCGCAGATGAGTGAGCATCGGGAGGAGTTTCGCCCGGCCGCGCGCGCACCGGCTCTTCACGGTGCCGGTGGGGACATCGAGGACACGGGCGGCCTCGGCGACCGGGTATCCCTGCATGTCGACGAGGACGAGAGCGGCCCGCTGTTCGGCCGGGAGCGTGCCGAGGGCGGCCAGGAGCTGGCGGTGGAGGTCCTGGCGCTCCGCGGGTGCCTCGGCGGACTCGTGGGGCTCCAGGAGGCGCTCCAGGCGCTCCGTGTCGTCGAGGGGCGAGGTCTTGCGGGAGGCGGCCTTGCGGGCCCGGTCGAGGCAGGCGTTGACGGTGATGCGGTGCAGCCAGGTGGTGACGGCGGATTCGCCGCGGAAGGTGTGTGCGGCCCGGTAGGCGGAGACGAGGGCGTCCTGTACCGCGTCGGCGGCCTCCTCGCGGTCCCCGAGGGTCCGCAACGCCACGGCCCACAACCGGTCGCGGTGCCGCCGCACGATCTCCCCGAAGGCCTCGGGATCCCCGGCGACGTGCCGGGCCAGGAGCTCCTGGTCCGAGGCGGGGGTGGGGCCGTCAGGCGCAGGCCTCATGATTCCCCTCCTGTTGGAAGCCGAGCACGTGTCGAACCGGGTGCGTCCCGGGGCCGGTCCGCGCGGCCGGGCCCCGCGGGTCTGCGGGAAACTCCTTCCCGCAGACCTCTTGCCCGCACCGGACCGCGTACAGCGCGGGAAGGGCTAGGAGATCCGGGAGAAGACGACGTTCGAGATGCCCTGCTTGTAGCCGGCCCCGCTGTACTCCGAAGCGCCGGCCCTCGGCATGGCCGTGAGCCACAGCACCACGTAGCGCGTCTTGACCGGAGTGTCGGTGGCGAGCTCCAGCTGCTTGTCCTTCGTGGTCCCCGTGGCGATCTGCTTCATGCTCTTGATCGGGGTCGACGATGACAGGCTCGGCGCGGCGTAGATCGTCGCGGTGGTGTGGTCTCCGTCGTACCTGAACGCTATCGAGGCCGCACTCACCTCCTGCTCCTCGCCGAGGTCGAAGACGAGGCCGAGCCCCTCTTTGTAGGCCCCCAGGTCAGGACCGTCGTCGTACCGGTAGGTCCGCCAGAACGAGCTCGGGTCGTTGTCGTAGCTCTTGGAGACCCCGTCGAGGTCCTGTGCCTTGCCGTCCGGGTAGTACTCCGCCGCCCCCTTGATGGCCAGCGGCTTGCTCTCCTTGGGATTCTTCTTGTCCTCGTTCGTCTTGGTGGACTGCGAGTTGCCGGTTCCGCCACTGTCGCCCTTGACGCGGTCCAGGAGCGTGTCGGCGAGCTGCCAGCTGCCCAGGCCGAGCGCGGCGATGAGCAGGGCGGCCACACCCCACTTCAGGACGCGCCCGGTGCGGCTCTGCAGCGGTGGCGGCGGGACGACGATGGGGCGGGTGGCCGGCGCGCCGGGGCGCGTCGGCGGACGGCCGTAGCTGCCCTGCTGATAGGTGGTCTGCTGGTACTCGGGCGGCGCCGTGAAGGCCGGCTCCGGCGGCCGGATGCGCGGCATCGCGGCAACCGCCTTGGCCAGCTCCTCCGGGGTGGTGCAGGCGGGCTCCTGACGGGAGGCGGTGGCCCCGTCGTTGGCGAGGGCGCGCATGGCGAGCTCTCCCAGGCCCCGGTGCACCCCGGCACGGACCTGGTCGGGTGCGATCAGTCCGACGCCCTTGGGCAGGCCGGTGAGTCCGTAGGCGTCGACTTCGTACGGCCACCGCTGGGTCAGGGCGGCGTACAGGAGTGCGCCGATGGCCTCGGTGTCCGCGCGCTGCGGGGTGTCGCTGGTGATGCCGCGCAGGGCGGCGTTCACGGCGAGCCCGCGGATGCGGTACTGGCCCGTGGAGGTGCGCAGTATGGCGCTGGGCGTCAGGCGCAGGTGGGCCAGGCCCTCGCGGTGCGCGGCGGCCATGGCCTGGGAGACCTGGGTGACGAGCTGGTAGGCCTCGTGCGGCTCCAGGGGAGCCACTGCGAGGAGTGCGGTCAGCTCGGTGGCGTCGGGCAGCCACTCGTGGACGACGTAGACGAGGTCGTTCTCCTCCACGGCGTCGAGGACGTGGACGAACCGGGGGTCGCCGAGCAGCGCGGAGGAGCGTGCGGCGGCCAGGACGGCACGGGCCCGTGGGTGGTCGGCAGGCAGCAGGTGGACGCCCACGGCACGGCGCAGCTTCTCGTCCATCGCGCGCCAGCTGCTGAATCCGTCCAGACGGGTGACGCACTCTTCGAGGCGGTAGCGCCTGGCGAGCTTGTGGCCGCTGTGGAGTTCGGGCGCGGCAGCAGGTGCCGCTTTCCTGCGTTCGCCGTCCTTTTCGGGCATGGATCCGTCCGCGGCTCGTCCGTTCTGGGTGTCCACCCCGTCGGCCGTGGCCTTTGCCGCATCTGCGGCCGGCGGCTTGTTGCCGCCGTTGTCGGCCACGTCGACGGCAGCCGTGCTACGTTCCGCCACCGTCGTTCCTGCCTCCCCATCCGTTACGCGCTGTCGGCCAGTCTGCGAAGCCAAGCCAATTGTGCCCACAGTCCGGCGCTATGCACGACACGCGAAGGGCCCCGACGGTTGTGCGCATCAGCGCCCCAAGCGCCCGCGAACCATTCCGACCATGGCGTTGAGCTCTTCGATGCGCATCCGCTTCGCTGCCACGAGGAATACGGCGGCCAGCGCGATACCGCCGACGACCAAGGCGGCGAGGGAGCCGGTGACTCCGCTGCCGAGCCACTGGGTGACCGCGTAGGCCGCGGCGCCTGCCACAGCGGCTGCGGGGACACAGGCGCCGGTGAGGCGGGCGTAAGTGCGCATGACGTGGGCGCCGTCGAGGTCGCCGCCGAGCCGGTTGCGCAGGCGCCGCCAGGCGACGCCCACACCGACCGCGTAGCCGAGACCGTAGGCGGCGGCCATGCCGACGACCGCCCAGCGCGCGGGGAGCACGAAGAACGCGGCGGCGGAGCCGATCGCGTTGACCGCGGCGACGATGACGGTGTTGTAGAAGGGTGTCCGGGTGTCCTCGTAGGCGTAGAACCCGCGCAGGACGACGTACTGGACGGAGTACGGGATGAGTCCGAGGCCGAAGGCCATCAGGATGTAGCCGATGTTCTGGGCGCCGGAACCGGAGCTGGCGTAGAGCAGGGTGGCGATGGGGACGCCGAGCGCGAGGAACGCGAAGGCGCACGGCACGATCGCGACGGCCGAGGTGCGCAGCCCGTAGGAGATGTCGTCGCGGACGGCGGCGGCGTCCCCGTCGTGGGCGGAGCGGGAGATGCGGGGCAGGACCGCCGTCATGACCGAGACGGTGATGATGGCCTGCGGCATCTGCCACAGCAGCAGCGCGTACTGGTAGCCCGTGATCCCAGTGCCGGGGTGGCCCTGCTTCTCGGCGACGGATCCGGCCCAGGTGGCCAGCTGCGTCACGACGACGAGGCCGATCTGGTTGGCGAGGACGAAGAAGAACGTCCACTTGGCCAGGCGGGCCGCCTTGCCGAGGCCGTGGCCCCTCCAGTCGAAGCGCAGGCGCGGCTTGAAGCCGGCGTCGCGCAGGTAGGGCAGCATCGCGAGGGCCTGGACGGTGAGACCCAGGAGGGTGCCCAGCCCGAGCAGGCGGACGCCTTCGGCGGTGACGGTCGTGGCGCTGACACCGGAGGTGGTGAAGCCGCCGAAGGCCCAGATGAAGGCCCCGAAGGTGGCGATGACGACGATGTTGTTGAGGACGGGGGTCCACATCATCGCGCCGAACCGGCCGCGTGCGTTGAGGATCTGGCCGAGGACCACGTGGACGCCCATGAAGAACATGGTCGGCAGGCAGTAGCGGGCGAAGGCGACCGCGACGTCCATCTGCTGCGGGTCGGAGGCGAGCTTCGGCGACATCATCGTGATGAACACCGGTGCGCCGAGGACGCAGATCGTGGTGATGGCGGCCAGCAGCACGACGACGAGCGTCAGGAGGCGGTTGGCGTAGGCCTCGCCCCCGTCGTCGTCCTGCTTCATGGCCCGCACCAGCTGCGGGATGAAGACGGCGTTGAGGGCGCCGCCGCCGACCAGCACGTAGATCATCGTCGGCAGCGTGTTGGCGATCTGGTACGTGTCGTTGAACGTGCCGACGCCGATGGCACCGGCGATGACGAGGGTCCGCATGAACCCGGTGATGCGGGAGACGATCGTGCCGGCAGCCATGAGGGCGCTGGACTTGAGGAGGCTGGAGGCGCGGCCGGCGGGCTTGCTCGGCGCCGGGGCGGCAACGGGGGCGTCCTCGGCGGGGGTGCCGGGAGTCCCCTGCTGGTCGCGGTAGAGGTGCGCGAAGGCGTCGGGCTCGGGCTGCTCGTCCGCCGCCTCGGTGACCAGGGAGTCCACACCGACGAACTGGGTGGTCGCGGCGCGGTCGCCGTAGGGCAGGTGCCTGGAGGGCCCGTCCGGCTCGGGCGGCGGGGTCTGGGCCCAGACGTGCGGGTCAGGGGCGTGCGCAGCGGCCTGGGGCGCCCCGTACAGCGGCCCCGGCTCCTGGTAGGTGCCGGGCGGCGGCGGAGGGTGCGAGGCCCGGTCGTAGAGGACCTCGGCGACGGGGTCCTGGGCCGACAGGTCCTGGGACCGGTACGGGTCGTGGTCGTAGGCGTCCTGGACATATGGGTCGCGGTCCGGCGCGGGCGCAGGCACGGGAACCTGCCCGGGCACCGGGGTGCCCGGGGCAGTGCCCTGGGAGGGCGCGGGCCCACCAGTGCCCTGCGCGCGGTCACCGTCGTACGGCGCGTTCATCGAAACCCCACCTCATCGTCCCCAGGCCGGCCGGCCACGGCATCGCTCAACGGTCCACTGTCTCACCCGTGCCGGACGGCCCGGTGCTTTGCGCTCCGGTGTCCGGGGTCTCGTCACTCGGCTGCGTGCTCTCCTCGGCGGCCGCACGGGCCGCGACGCGCTTGCGGCTGGCGTACATCTTGATGCCTGCCAGGACGAGGAGGAGAACGCCGCCGGCGATGACGAGCATGACGGTGGGAGTGATCTCGGTGGCCTCGACGGTGAACTTGCGTTCCTTGCCGTAGGGCACGCCGTCCGTGGTGTAGAGCTGCGCGGTGACCTCGACGGGGCCGCTCGCGGTGGCGTTGGCGGTGAACTTGACCGTCTGGCTGTGCCCGCCCGCGACGGTCACTTCCTGCTCGGCCTGGCCGCTGTCGCCGAACACCAGACGGGTCGGGTTGGCGGACTTCACCCGCAGGACGAGGTTGTGGACGTCCTGGACGAGGCTGTTCTGGACGCTGACCGGAATGGTCGCGCTGTGCCCCGACAGGGTCGCGTCGGACTTGGGGACGACCTTGACCTTCTCGGTGAGGCCGATCAGGTACTCCTGCACCTGGTCCCGGTAGAGCCGGGCCTCCTCCGGGCGGCCGCGCCAGGAGGCGGACATCTCGCGGTTGGTGGTGTTGCCGAAGGGGATCTCCACGCGGTCGGGCGCGCTGAGGATCACCTTGAAGTGGTCGAGGGTGTTCTGCGTGGTGCGGATCTTCTCGAAGGCGGAGACGGGAAGCTCCGTCTTGCGCAGCGCCTCGGGGTACTGGCCGGCGCCCGGGACCTGGGTGTTGACGCCCGGGTCGGGCTTGGCCGCGGCCGCGGCGTCGAGATCGGCCGGCTGGGTCCAGCGGCCCGCCTGAAGACCCCGTACGGCGGTGGCCATCGTCTGCGCCTGGCTGGTGGACGGCCTCCGCTGCGGGGTGACGACGAAACTGCGCTGGTTGTCGGTCTTCTGCAGGTTCAGGGCCAGACTCTGGGCGAGGAAGCGCTGCACGGCGAGGGTGGAGTTCCCCGCACTCAGCATGTCGCCGTCGAAGGCGGTGGAGAGGTCCGCGTCGGCGACGACGGCAGTGGTGCCCGCGCCGATGGGACGGGCCGCCGACGGCGTGTAGCCGAGGGCACCGGTCTCCTGGAGGCTGTCGCTGCGGGTGAGGACGCTGTGGGCGCCCGCCGAGGTCGCCACGTTCACGATCGACGGATCGATGGCTCCGTCCACGGGCCAGGAGAAGTCGGTGGACGGGGTGACGTGCAGGACGGTCTCCACGGCCTGCTTCGCCTTGTCGGTGGCCGGCCTCAGCTGGCCCAGGGTGCCCGAGACGTCCTTGCCCTGGTGGGCGAGCGAGGCGATGTCGGGGTCGGCGAACGGCAGCGCGACGATCTTCTTGCCCTGGACCGCGGTTTCCAGGGCGCTCAGCCACTGCTCGGCGACGGCCTTGTTCTTGCCCTGGACGATCCGGCCGTCCGGCGTGCGGAACCGGTAGCCCTTGGTCATGGCGTCGACCGTGTAGAGCAGGTCGGGGTCGATGACCCAGGTGACCGGCAGGTCCTTGCCGAGGGCGACCATCTGCTGGAGGCGCCCGCCGGGCTTGAGCTCCTCGGCGAGGGAGTCGTCGAGGAACACGGGGGTCTGCAGCTCGTCCGAGCCGGTCTCCGCGGTCAGGCGGGTGGTGGAGATCAGCGGCCACAGGTAGGTGAGCTGGGAGCGCTTGGCGGCAGCTTCCGGCTGCCACGGCAGGAAGGTCCGCTTGATGCCGAGGACCTGCTCGTAGGGGCGGCTCTCGGTCTCCCCGGACAGCGAGACGCCGAGCTGGTAGACGCCGTCCTTGCCCAGCTCCAGCTTGTCCACCGGGATCGTGAGGGTGAAGTCCTGCCTGACCTTCGACGGCAGCGAGGCGATCTTCACTGCGTAGGCCTGGTCGATCTCGCCGGGATCCGTGCCGGCCCGGAAGCCGGCGCGTTCCGCCGCCTCGTCGATGGAGGCCCGGTCGCCCAGAGCGGGACCGACCCGCAGACCCACGTGCGCGCCGTTGACCGTCTCGCGGCCGTTGTTCACCACGCTGCCGGAGATGGTGAGCGTGTCGCCCTTGACCGGAGCCGAGGGGGCCACCCCGGTCAGCTGTACGTCGACGGCACCCGCCTCGGCGGCCTGGGCGGCCTGGGGAGCCGGCGAGTAGACCAGGGCGGCGAGAACGGGAGTCCCGGCCAGCAGAACGACTGCCCGCCGCAGCCAGCGGCGCCGGGCAGGGGCGGGGGAAGCCCCCTGGATGTCTGCCGCCTCGGCCACGCGCTAGCCCGTCCCTCGAAGTGTCAGTGGTCGTCGTCTGTGCGTCCAGGAATGGTAACGAGACCCGCTGGGTGCGAGTGCCGCGCCTTGCTCCACATGATCGGGTCCGCCCCGCAGGCCTTGCATGCCGGGGTGGCCCCAAACAGGGAAGCCCTCGCCGGGCGGGGCACGTACCCTTTTCTGTTGTGCCGAACGCCAACGAAGACAACCCCAGTGCCCTGAGTCAGGTGCAGCGCCGCGCGGTCAGTGAACTGCTGCAGGTCGCCCCTGTCGCCGACGAGCTCGGCCGCCGGTTCCAGGAGGCCGGCTTCCGCCTTGCCCTGGTCGGCGGGTCCGTACGCGATGCGCTGCTCGGGCGTCTCGGCAACGACCTCGACTTCACCACCGACGCCCGCCCCGAGGACGTTCTCAAGATCGTCCGGCCGTGGGCCGACTCGGTGTGGGACGTCGGCATCGCCTTCGGCACAGTCGGCGCGCAGAAGGCGGCCCGCGTCGGAGACACCGAGCGGAACTTCCAGATCGAGGTGACCACGTACCGCTCGGAGTCGTACGACCGCACCTCGCGCAAGCCGGAGGTCTCCTACGGCGACTCGATCGAGGCGGACCTGGTCCGCCGCGACTTCACCGTGAACGCGATGGCGGTCGCGCTTCCGGAGAAGGAGTTCGTGGACCCGCACGGCGGCCTGGAGGACCTGCAGGCGGGCGTTCTGCGCACTCCCGGCACCCCGGAGGACTCCTTCTCCGACGACCCGCTGCGGATGCTGCGCGCAGCGCGCTTCGCCGCCCAGCTCGACTTCGAGGTCGACCCCGAGGTCGTGGCGGCGATGAAGGCGATGTCGGACCGGATCGAGATCGTCTCGGCGGAGCGGGTGCAGGGCGAGCTGAACAAGCTGCTGCTGTCCGCGCACCCCCGCGAGGGCCTGGGCCTTCTCGTGGACACCGGGCTGGCCGGCCACGTGCTGCCCGAGCTGCCCGCCCTGCGGCTGGAAAGTGACGAGCACCACCGGCACAAGGACGTCTACGACCACTCGCTGATCGTGCTGGAGCAGGCGATCGCGCTTGAGCAGGACGGCCCGGACCTGGTGCTGCGGCTGGCGGCTCTGCTCCACGACATCGGCAAGCCGCGCACCCGCAGGTTCGAGAGCGACGGCCGGGTCTCCTTCCACCACCACGAGGTGGTGGGCGCGAAGATGACCAAGAAGCGCATGACGGCGCTGAAGTACTCCAACGACATGGTCAAGGACGTGTCCCGGCTGGTGGAGCTGCACCTGCGCTTCCACGGATACGGAGACGGCGAGTGGACCGACTCCGCGGTGCGGCGCTACGTCCGCGACGCCGGTCCGCTCCTGGACCGCCTGCACAAGCTGACCCGGTCCGACTGCACCACGCGCAACAAGCGCAAGGCCAATGCCCTCTCCCGCACCTATGACGGGCTGGAGGAGCGCATCACGCAGCTTCAGGAGCAGGAGGAGCTCGACGCCATCCGGCCCGACCTGGACGGCAACGAGATCATGCAGGTGCTGGAGGTCGGCCCCGGGCCCGTGATCGGCAAGGCGTACGCGTTCCTGCTGGACCTGCGGCTGGAGAACGGCCCCATGGAGCGCGATGCAGCCGTCGCCGCACTCAAGGAGTGGTGGGCCGCACAGGCCTGATACGCGGCCGACCGGATCGATGTTTCACGTGAAACATCGATCCGGCCGATGCCCTCACGTGCGCGTGCCCTGCCGCGTCAGGTAGACCGCGGTGACCGCGTAGAGGGCGGACACGCTCACGATCAGTGGGACGGACCGTCCGTCCGGCGGGAGCATGAGGGCGGCCACGGCGGCCGCGCCCACGAACGCGATGTTGAACAGCACGTCGTAGACGGAGAACACGCGGCCGCGGAAGTCGTCGTCCACATGGGACTGGATGGCCGTGTCGGTCGAGATCTTGGCGCCCTGGGTGGCGAGGCCGAGCACGAAGGCCGCGACCAGCATCGGCCCGGGCGCGAAGAACAAGCCGAGCGGGGGCACCAGGACTGCGGCCCCGGCGGAGCAGGCCGTGATCCAGCCGTGGGTGCCCAGTCGGCCCACCATCCAGGGGGTGATGACGGCAGCCGTGAAGAATCCGGCCCCGGAGACGCCGACCGCGATGCCGAGCAGGGCGAGGCCGGCCGACTCGTCGTCCGACCAGGAGTAGCGGCAGAGCATGAGCAGCATCACGAACAGGGCCCCGTAGCAGAAGCGCATCAGGGTCATGGCCATGAGCGTCTGGGCCGCCTCGCGCCGGGAGGCCAGGTGCCGGAGCCCTTCGACCATGCCCCGGACGGTCAGGACGACCCCCTCGGCGACCGACGGGTGGACCCGTCCGGCAGGGTGGTCCGGGCCGAGCAGGCCCACGGCCAGGCGCAGTGAGACCAGGGCCGCGCACAGGTAGAGCCCTGCGCCGAGCAGCACCACGAGGGCGTTGGAGTCGGAGGCCAGAAGCCGGACGAGGAAGGCGAGACCTCCTCCGGCGACCGCCGCGAGCGTGCCGGCCGTGGGCGAGAGCGAATTGGCCGTGACCAGCTGGGCGGGGGCGACGACGTGGGGCAGGGACGCGGCGAGCCCGGCCAGGACGAAGCGGTTGACGGCGGTGACCGACAGGGCCGAGGCGTAGAAGAGCCAGTCGGGGACGTGCGCGACGATCAGCACGCCGGTGACACAGGCGAGGAGCGCCCGCAGCAGGTTGCCGTAGAGGAAGACCTGGCGGCGGCGCCAGCGGTCGAGCAGCACCCCGGCGAAGGGGCCGATCACGGAGTAGGGCAACAGCAGCACCGCCATGGCCGAGGCGATGGCCGCGGGCGAGGTCTGCTTCTCCGGGGAGAACACCACGTAGGTGGCGAGGGCCACCTGGTACACGCCGTCGGCGGCCTGGGAGAGCAGCCGCACGGCGAGCAGGTTGCGGAAGTCCCTCAGGCGCAGGAGTACGCGCAGATCACGTACGACAGGCATGAGGGCAAGGGTCACACACGCGGAGGGTCCCCGGGCACATTGCCCGGGGACCCTCCGCGGAAGAACAGCCGAAGACCAGGTGTCCGAAGACCCGTGGGGCTCGACTTAGCGCTCGACCTCGCCCTTGATGAACTTCTCGACGTTGGCCAGGGCCTCGTCGTCGAAGTACTGCACCGGCGGGGACTTCATGAAGTAGCTCGAAGCCGACAGGATCGGGCCGCCGATGCCGCGGTCCTTGGCAATCTTCGCGGCGCGCACGGCGTCGATGATGACACCGGCGGAGTTCGGGGAGTCCCACACCTCAAGCTTGTACTCAAGGTTCAGCGGGACGTCGCCGAAGGCGCGGCCTTCGAGGCGGACGTAGGCCCACTTGCGGTCGTCGAGCCACGCGACGTAGTCGGACGGGCCGATGTGGACGTTCTTGTCGCCGAGCTCACGGTCGGGGATCTGCGAGGTGACGGCCTGGGTCTTGGAGATCTTCTTCGACTCCAGGCGGTCGCGCTCCAGCATGTTCTTGAAGTCCATGTTGCCGCCCACGTTGAGCTGCATGGTGCGCTCCAGGCGGACACCGCGGTCCTCGAACAGCTTCGCCATCACGCGGTGCGTGATGGTGGCGCCGACCTGCGACTTGATGTCGTCGCCGACGATCGGGACACCGGCCTCGGTGAACTTGTCCGCCCACTCCTTGGTGCCGGCGATGAAGACCGGGAGGGCGTTGACGAAGGCGACCTTGGCGTCGATGGCGCACTGGGCGTAGAACTTCGCCGCGTCCTCGGAGCCGACGGGCAGGTAGCAGACCAGAACGTCGACCTCGCGGTCCTTGAGGACCTGGACCACGTCGACCGGGGCCTCGGCGGACTCCTCGATCGTCATGCGGTAGTACTTGCCCAGGCCGTCCAGGGTGTGGCCGCGCTGCACGGTCACGCCCTTGTTGGGGACGTCGCAGATCTTGATGGTGTTGTTCTCGCTGGCGCCGATGGCGTCCGAAAGGTCGAGGCCGACCTTCTTCGCGTCGACGTCGAACGCGGCGACGAACTCGACGTCCCCCACGTGGTAGTCGCCGAACTGGACGTGCATCAGACCGGGGACCTTGGCCGCCGGGTCGGCGTCCTTGTAGTACTCGACGCCCTGCACCAGCGAGGCGGCGCAGTTGCCCACGCCGACGATGGCTACGCGAACCGAACCCATTCCGGTTGCTCCCTGTTTGTTCTCGGACGAAGCCTGCGAGATGCAGGCCTCACTTTGCGGTTTCGTCGGGCGGACCGGGCCGTCTCTGGTCCCGTCCCGCCCGCTCACTCTCGATGAGCTCGTTCAGCCAGCGCACTTCGCGCTCCACGGACTCCATTCCGTGCCGCTGCAGCTCAAGCGTGTAGTCGTCGAGGCGCTCCCGCGTACGGGCGATCGAGGCGCGCATCTTCTCCAGACGCTCCTCCAGCCGGCTGCGGCGGCCCTCCAGGACCCGCATGCGCACGTCCCGCTCGGTCTGGCCGAAGAAGGCGAAGCGGGCGGCGAAGGACTCGTCCTCCCAGGCGTCGGGGCCCGTGTGGGACAGGAGCTCCTCGAAATGCTCCTTACCCGATGCCGTCAACCGGTAGACGATCTTGGCGCGGCGCCCTGCGAGTGAAGTGGCCAGAGCGTCTTCCGGGGCGTTCCCCGGTTCTTCGATCAACCAGCCGTTGGCGACCAACGTCTTGAGGCAGGGATAGAGCGTTCCGTAGCTGAACGCCCGGAACACCCCCAGCGAGGTGTTGAGCCGCTTGCGGAGCTCGTACCCGTGCATGGGGGATTCGCGAAGCAGGCCGAGGACGGCGAACTCGAGGATGCCTGAGCGCCTGCTCATCCGCCTGCCTCCTTCGCTCCTGAGTTTTTATACCGAGCTGATGTATCGACTCGATACATCCAGACGATAGAACGGGCCGCCTTCGGCGACAAGCGGTGACGTAGTGACCGGCGTCACATCACTAATTCGTACCAGGCGAGTTGCCTGATTTGAGATGAACTTCGGCACTGTTCGGGTTTTGAGCGTGCGTAGTCTGTGGGCCATGACAACGGGGGGAACCGGAATTCGCCTGCCGCTTCCAGGCCACTCGCCTGCCCGAGGAGTAGTCGTTCGATGAGCGAGCACCGCCGCAAACCGCCGCAGCCCGAGGACGGCGGACGTGCCGCGGCCCGCCGGGCCGCCCAACACAGCCCTGGCCGGGGTGCCGGGCCCGCACGCGACGTGCCCACCGCGTCGCACAGCGGACCGTACGCAGACCCGTCCGGCCACGGCAGCCGTGCCGGGGCACGCCGGGCCGCTCCCCGTGGATCCGGAGGCCGCGGACGCGGCGCCGGCCCCGCCGGGCGCGGCCCGGGCCGCCCGGACAAGCGCCTGATCAACTACCCGCGCTCCGACAAGGCAGGCTGGCAGCGCTTCCTGCCGTCCTGGAAGCTGGTCTGCGGTACGGCCCTCGGCTTCTTCGCCATCATCACGGCAGGGGCCGGCATCGGCATCGCCTCGGTGAACAAGCCCGACCCGAACAAGGCCGCCCAGGCGCAGAACAACGTCTTCTACTGGGCGGACGGCACCCAGATGGTGGCCACCGGCGGTTCGATGAACCGGCAGATCGTGCCCATCGACAAGATCCCCAAGTCGATGCAGAACGCCGTGATCTCAGCGGAGAACGAGTCCTTCGAGACGGACAAGGGCGTCGACCCGATGGGCATTGCCCGCGCCGTATGGAACATGGCCAAGGGCGGCTCCACCCAGGGCGGCTCGACCATCACCCAGCAGTACGTGAAGAACACGTACCTGGACTCCGGCCAGACGCTGAAGCGGAAGGTCACCGAGCTCTTCATCTCGATAAAGCTGGGCGTGTCCGAGGAGAAGGACACGATCCTCGCGGGCTACCTCAACACCGCCTACTACGGCCGCGACGCCTACGGCATCCAGGCGGCCGCGCGGGCCTACTTCGGCAAGGACTGCAAGGACCTCACGCCGTCCGAGAGCGCCTTCCTGGCCTCCATGCTCAAGGGCCCCAACCTCTACAACCCGGACGGCGGCATCGGTGCCGCGGCCACCCCCGAGAAGAACACCGAGCGGGCCAAGGAGCGCTGGGCCTGGGTCCTCGACCGCGAGGTCGCGGTGGGCCGGATGCAGAAGGCCGACCGGGACCAGTTCAAGGAGTTCCCCAAGATCATCGACTCCGAGCAGGCCCGCAGCCTGTCCGGCCAGACCGGCTACCTGGTCGAGACGGCCAAGCAGTACGTGATGAAGGTCACGAACAGCACGGCCGACGAGATGGCCCGCGGCGGCTACCAGATCACGACCACCTTCCAGAAGCCGAAGGTGGACGCCCTGGTCAAGGCCGTCGAGGAGACCCGCAACAACTTCCTGGACGAGAAGGCCCGGCCCGAGTACGACACGTTCGTCCAGTTCGGCGCGGCCTCCGTGGACGTGAAGACCGGGGCGATCGTGGCCCTGTACGGCGGCCCGGGCATGGACAAGAAGTACTTCAGCAACAACGCCAACACCGTCGGCGTCCCGGTCGGCTCGACCTGGAAGCCGTACGTCCTGGCCGCCGCCATGCAGTACGGCACCCAGAACTCCAACGGCCAGGGCATCTCGGCCGACAGCAAGTACAACGCGAACGACCTGACCGTGATCAACAACCGTGACGGCAAGCCGCTGCGGGACGCCTCCGGCCGGCCGTTCAAGCAGAAGAACGAGAGCACCTACCCCTACGGCTACGTGACCCTCAACGAGGCGATGGAGAAGTCCATCAACGTGCCGTTCGCGCAGCTCGTCTTCGACGTCGGCCACAGCAAGGTCCGGGAGGTCGCCCAGTCCACGGGCATCCTCAAGGACTCGATGAACCCGAACAACGACGCCTCGTTCGCCCTCGGCACCTCGACCCCGAGCGCGATCCGCATGGCCGACTCGTACGCCACCTTCGCCGCCTCCGGCACCCACCGCGAGCCGTTCTCCGTGACCCGCGTCGAGAAGGACGGCAAGGAGCTGCCCGGCTTCGGTACCCCCAAGGAGCAGCGGGCGATGGACAACTCCATCGCCGACAACGTCACCAAGGTGCTGGAGAACGTCGTCGACAACGGCACCGGCACCAAGGTCAGGAAGCTCGGCTTCACCCGGCCCGCAGCCGGCAAGACCGGAACCACGGACCAGAACAAGTCCGCCTGGTTCGTCGGCTACACCCCGGAGCTCTCCACCTCGGTCGCCCTGTTCCGTACCGACCCGAACTCGGCGGACAAGAAGCTGATCTCCATGAACGGCGTGGGCGGCGTCGACTCCATCCACGGTGGCGACATCCCGGCCGCGATCTGGACCGAGTACATGAAGGAAGCCCTCAAGGGCGCCCCGGTCAAGGATTTCCCGGAGGCCGACAAGATCGGCGTCACCGCGGACGCCTCCGGCGCCCCCTCACCGAGCCCCTCCTTCTCCCCGTCGCCGTCCGCTTCGATGCCCTCGCCGTCGGCGAGCTCCTCGCCGACGGTCTCCCCGAGCCCGTCGAAGGGCGGCAAGCCGTCCTGCAAGCCGTGGGAGCTGTACTGCATCCCCGACAGCGGCGGCGGCACCAACAGCGGCACCACCAACGGGGGTGCCGGCGGATCCAGCGGATCACCGTCCCCGACCCCATCGGGCAAACCGGGCCGCCCCGGCGGCACCAGCTGGGGGACCACGGTGGGGACCTCGGGCTGACCCGCCTCCCCCTGACCGGACGAGGGCCGTCGCACACGGTGCGGCGGCCCTCCCGCATGTCCGGCCCCGTACGGCAGGATGAGCGCATGACGAAGGTGCACGAGGACAGGCCCGTACTGCCCACCCAGCAGGACGAGGTCGCCGCGGCCGGCAGCGAGTTCTTCGGCGGCCCGCTGGGCCGCCACGCCCGGCTGGGCGGCCACTGGCTGACCCCGGTCCGCGTCGTGGTCCTCGTCGCCCTGGGGATGTTCGCGCTCGGCATGGTGCAGAAGCTGCCCTGCTACGACTGGGCCTGGTTCCGGGGGGCCGGCTCCCAGTACACCCACGCCTGCTACTCCGACATCCCGCACCTGTTCGCCGTACGCGGCTTCGCCGACGGGCTCACGCCCTACTTCGACCGGCTCCCGGGCGACATGGAGTACCTGGAGTACCCGGTGCTCACCGGGCTCTTCATGGAGGTCGCGTCCTGGCTGACCCCGGGCAGCGGCTCCATTGAGCACCGCGAGCAGATGTACTGGATGGTCAACGCCGGGATGCTGATGGCCTGCGCCGCGGTCATCGCCGTGTGCGTCGCGCGCACCCACCGCCGCCGGCCCTGGGACGCGCTGCTCTTCGCCCTCGCACCCGCCTTCGCGCTCACCGCGACGATCAACTGGGACCTTCTGGCCATCGCCCTGACCGCCGCGGGCATGCTCATGTGGTCCCGCGGCCGGACCCTGCTCTTCGGCGTCTTCATCGGCCTGGCCACCGCCGCCAAGCTCTATCCCGTCCTGCTGCTCGGCGTGCTGTTCGTGCTGTGCTGGCGGGCCGGGAAGTGGCGGGCGTTCGGCTCGGCGGCCCTCGGCGCGGCCGTCTCGTGGCTCGTGGTGAACCTGCCCGTCATGCTCCTCGCCTGGGACGGCTGGAAGAAGTTCTACACGTTCAGCCAGGAGCGCCCGATCGACTTCGGTTCCGTGTGGCTGCTCATCTCCCAGCGCTCCGGGAACCCCCTGAACGACGCCAACACGTACGCGACGGGTCTGACGCTGCTGCTGTGCGCGGGCATCGGTGTGCTCACGCTGACCGCCCCCCGCCGTCCCCGGTTCGCCCAGCTGGCCTTCCTGGTCGTGGCCGCCTTCATCCTGGCCAACAAGGTCTACTCGCCGCAGTACGTGCTGTGGCTCATCCCGCTCGCGGCGCTGGCCCGGCCGCGCTGGCGGGATTTCCTGGTCTGGCAGGCCGGCGAGGTCGTGTACTTCCTCGGCATCTGGCTGTACCTCGCCTACACGACCAGCGGGGACAAGCACCAGGGCCTGCCCGTGGAGGGCTACCAGCTGGCGATCACCGCCCACTTGCTGGCAACCCTCTACCTGTGCGCGGTCGTCGTCCGCGACATCCTGCTGCCCGAGCGGGACGTCGTACGCCGCGACGGTTCGGACGACCCGTCCGGCGGCGTCCTGGACGGGGCCGAGGACGTGTTCGTGCTGTCGGACGCCGCGAGGGCGCCGCAGGAAGCGGCGCCCTCGCAGGGACAGCGGGTCGAGTGGGGCACGGCTCCCAGGGACTGACCGGCCCCCTTCACCGACCGGGTGCGCCTCAGGCGTCGAGCACCCGGTCGAACTGCGTGGTGGTGTGGCGCAGGTGCGCCACCAGCTCGTCGCCGACCTTCGGCTCGGGGGCGTCCGAGGGCACGAACAGGATCGACACCTGCATGTGCGGGGGCTCCGCGAACCAGCGCTGCTTGCCGGCCCACACGAACGGAGAAAGGTTCCGGTTCACGGTGGCCAGGCCGGCCCGGGCCACGCCCTTGGCACGCGGCATCACGCCGTGCAGGGCCTTGGGCGCCTCCAGGCCCACCCCGTGCGAGGTGCCGCCCGCGACCACGACCAGCCAGCCGTCGGAGGCGGCCTTCTGCTGGCGGTAGCCGAACCGGTCGCCCTTGGCGACGCGCGTGACGTCCAGGACGGCGCCGCGGTACTCGGTCGCCTCGTGGTCGCCCAGCCACAGCCGGGTGCCGATCCGGGCCCGGAAGCGGGTCTGCGGGAACTGCTGCTGGAGCCGGGCCAGCTCCTGCGCCCGCAGGTGGCTGACGAACATGGTGTGCAGCGGCAGCCGGGCCGCACGCAACCGGTCCATCCAGCCGATGACCTCCTCGACGGCGTCCGAGCCGTCCGGGCGGTCCAGCGGCAGGTGCAGGGCGAAGCCCTCCAGCCGCACGTCCTCGATCGCCGAGTGCAGCTGGCCCAGGTCCTGTTCGGAAATGCCGTGGCGGCGCATCGAGCTCATGCACTCGATGACCACGCGGGCGCCGACCAGGCCGCGGACCCCGTCCAGCGAGGACACCGAGCGGATCACCCGGTCCGGCAGCGGCACCGGCTCCTCACCACGCCGGAACGGGGTGAGGACGAGCAGGTCACCGCCGAAGAAGTCCTTGATGCTGGCTGCCTCGTACGTGGTCCCGACGGCCAGCACGTCGGCGCCCAGGCGGGTCGCCTCCTCGCACAGCCTCTCGTGGCCGAAGCCGTAGCCGTTGCCCTTGCAGACCGGGATCATTCCGGGGAACTGGTCCTGGATCTGCTTCTGGTGCGCACGCCAGCGCGCGGTGTCGACGTAGAGCGTGAGCGCCATGCCCGTCCGGAGCCTCTCTTGAAAAGCTGCCTGGTGCAGCGGTGCGGTGTGTGGGGGATGCGGCAGGGGGTCAGCGGCGCGACATGTAGATGTCGAGCGCCTTGTGCAGCATCTTGTTGAGCGGGAAGTCCCATTCGCCGACGTACTCGACGGCCTCGCCGCCCGTACCGACCTTGAACTGGATGAGGCCGAACAGGTGGTCGTTCTCGTCCAGCGTGTCACTGATGCCGCGCAGGTCGTAGACGCTCGCACCGAGCGCGTACGAATCGCGCAGCATGCGCCACTGCATCGCGTTCGAGGGCCGTACCTCGCGCTTGTGGTTCGCGGAGGCGCCGTACGAGTACCAGACGTGCTGGCCGACGGTGAGCATCGTGGCGGCGGCCAGCGGCTCCCCCTCGTGCTTGGCGATGTAGAGCCGCATCCGGTTCGGGTCCTCGGAGTTGAGGGCCGTCCACTGGCGCTGGAAGTAGCTGAGCGGGCGCGGGCGGAACTTGTCGCGCTCGGCGGTGATCTCGTACAGCTCCTGCCAGACCGGCAGGTCCTCGTAGCCGCCCTGGACGACCTCGACACCGGCCTTCTCGGCCTTCTTGATGTTGCGGCGCCACAGCTGGTTGAAGCCCTTGAGGACGTCGTCCAGCGAGCGGTTGGCGAGCGGCACCTGGAAGACGTAGCGGGGCTGCACGTCGCCGAAGCCGGCGCCGCCGTCCTCGCCCTGCTGCCAGCCCATGCGGCGCAGCTTGTCGGAGACCTCGAAAGCGCGGGGCTCGATGTGCGAGGCCTCCACGTCACGCAGGCGCTTGACCTCCGGGTCCTGGATTCCGGCCTTGATGGCGGCGGAGTTCCAGCGACGGATGACGACGGGCGGACCCATCTTCACCGTGAAGGCGCCCTGGCTCTTGAGGTGCGCCAGCATCGGCTGGAGCCACTCCTCCAGATTCGGGGCGTACCAGTTGATGACAGGGCCCTCGGGAAGGTACGCGAGGTACCGCTTCACCTTGGGCAGCTGCCGGTACAACACGAGGGCGGCACCGACCAGTTCGTCGTTCTGGTCGAACCATCCGAGGTTCTCGGAGCGCCACTCGTTCTTCACGTCGGCCCACGCCGGGACCTGGCAGTGGCTAGCCGAGGGCAGGCTCTGGAGATATCCCAGATGCTGCTCTCGGCTGATGGTCCTCAGGGACAGGCTCATGCGGGGCGTCTCCTACGGCGGCTTCGCTGGCTATGGCGCGAAGCCTACTGCGACAAGGGCGCCACCCATCTGGGGGACGGGCCGTGCCCGGGCCGGTGAGCGGCCGGCGCCCTGTCGCCGAGGTGCCCCGGTCAGCCCGCCCAGCCGCCGAAGAGACCGCCGTGTGCCATGCCGAGGTAGAAGCCCACGCCCGAGGCGCCAAGGCCGATGATCAGTGCGAAGCGCTCGCGTGTCGTCTCCGAGATGAACTGTCCGTACGCGCCGGTCAGGATGCCGACGAGCCCGGTCCACGAGCTCAGCAGGTGCAGATTGTCGAAGAATCCCGTGATGAACGCCACGGTGCCGAGGACCAGCGTGGCCACCATGAGCGTGTCCTGCAGAGGGTGGGGCTTGCCGTCGGTCGCGAGGAGCGAGATGGAGGGCTGGGGTCGCATTGCCTGGGCCATCGGAAGGCACCTCCTGGCTGAAGCAGAGCGGTGCGGCGGGGCGGCCTCCGGCAGGAGCCGGGGACATAGCACCGAGCACACCCGATGGATACAGAGTGTGGCCTCCTCCTGCCGGATTTCAACCGGAAGGAGTCGAGCAGGTAGTCTGTACGGTCTGCGCGGTGTCTGCTCTCGGACGCCGTGCGCACGCATCACGACCCTCCTGCCACGGAACGACCGTGGCCGCTGAGTCCAAAGGAGGTGGGTTCCACATGCGTCACTACGAAGTGATGGTCATCCTCGACCCCGATCTCGAGGAGCGCGCTGTCTCCCCGCTGATCGAGAACTTCCTCTCCGTCGTCCGTGAGGGCAACGGAAAGGTCGAGAAGGTCGACACCTGGGGCCGTCGTCGTCTCGCTTACGAGATCAAGAAGAAGCCCGAGGGCATCTACTCGGTCATCGACCTTCAGGCCGAGCCTGCGGTCGTCAAGGAGCTTGACCGACAGATGAACCTGAACGAGTCGGTTCTCCGGACCAAGGTCCTTCGCCCCGAGACCCACTGAACTTCGGTTCAGCGGTAATCGGGACCGAGTAGCACAGCAGCCCAGCAGCAATCCCCGCCGAGAGGTTCATCCATGGCAGGCGAGACCGTCATCACGGTCGTCGGCAATCTCGTCGACGACCCCGAGCTGCGCTTCACCCCCTCGGGTGCGGCGGTCGCGAAGTTCCGTGTTGCGTCCACCCCCCGCACCTTCGACCGCCAGACCAACGAGTGGAAGGACGGCGAGAGCCTGTTCCTGACCTGCTCGGTGTGGCGGCAGGCGGCCGAGAACGTCGCCGAGTCCCTCCAGCGGGGCATGCGCGTCATCGTGCAGGGCCGGCTGAGGCAGCGGTCGTACGAGGACCGTGAGGGTGTCAAGCGCACGGTCTACGAGCTGGACGTCGAGGAAGTCGGCCCCAGCCTGAAGAACGCCACGGCCAAGGTCGCCAAGACCACCGGTCGCGGTGGCCAGGGTGGATACGGCGGCGGCCAGCAGCAGGGCGGCGGCGGTGGCTGGGGCGGAGCCCCCAGCGGCGGCGCCCCGCAGGGCGGCGGAGCTCCCTCCGACGACCCGTGGGCGTCCAGCGCGCCGGCCGGCGGCCAGCAGCAGGGCGGCGGGGGCGGCTGGGGCGGAAGCTCCGGCGGCTCCAACGGCGGCTACTCGGACGAGCCTCCCTTCTAGGGAAGCTCGCATCCCCACTTCTTGATCACACAGGAGAGACACAATGGCGAAGCCGCCTGTGCGCAAGCCTAAGAAGAAGGTCTGCGCGTTCTGCAAGGACAAGACCGCGTACGTGGACTACAAGGACACGAACATGCTGCGGAAGTTCATTTCCGACCGCGGCAAGATCCGTGCCCGCCGCGTGACCGGCAACTGCACGCAGCACCAGCGTGACGTCGCCACGGCCGTGAAGAACAGCCGTGAGATGGCGCTGCTGCCCTACACGTCCACCGCGCGATAAGGAAAGGGTGACCGACTAATGAAGATCATCCTGACCCACGAGGTCTCTGGCCTCGGTACCGCCGGCGATGTCGTCGACGTCAAGGACGGTTACGCTCGCAACTACCTGGTCCCGCGTGGTTTCGCGATCCGCTGGACCAAGGGTGGCGAGAAGGACGTGGCGCAGATCCGCCGCGCCCGCAAGATCCACGAGATCGCGACCATCGAGCAGGCCAACGAGGTCAAGGCCAAGCTTGAGGGCACGAAGGTCCGTCTGGCCACCCGCTCGGGTGACGCCGGCCGCCTCTTCGGCTCCGTGACCCCGGCCGACATCGCCACGGCGATCGAGGCTTCCGGTGGTCCGAAGGTCGACAAGCGCCGCGTCGAGCTGGCTGCCCCGATCAAGACCCTCGGTTCGTACCAGGTCTCCGTGCGTCTGCACGCAGAGGTCGCCGCGAACGTGGGCGTCGAGGTCGTCGCCGCCTAAGTGCTGCACGCGAAGGGCCGCACCCCTGTGGGGGTGCGGCCCTTCGTCGTTGTCGGGGGCTGCGGGGCGATGTTTCACGTGGAACATCGCCCGGGATCAGCGGGTGGCCCCGGCGACCAGCCATCGGCCGGAGCGGGCGCGCAGCTGGAGCGTCGCCATCCGGACCAGCATCATCAGGGTCATGGCCCACCAGAGCGCGGTCAGGCCGCCGCCGACGGCCGGCACGAGCAGTGCGGCCGGGGTGAACACGGCGAGGGTCAGGAGCATCGCCCGGGCCAGGAAGGGCCCGTCTCCCGCGCCCATCAGAACCCCGTCGAGCACGAAGACGACGCCGGACACCGGCTGGGACAGGGCCACGACGAGCAGCGCCGGCAGCAGGGCGTCCTTGACCGCGGGATCGCCGGTGAAGAGCGGGATGAACAGCGGCCGGGCCGAGATCACCAGTGCGCCCAGGACGATCCCGGAGACGACGCCCCACTGGACCATGCGCCTGCAGAGGGCCCGGGCGCCCTCGGTGTCGCCGGCGCCCAGGCAGCGGCCGATGATGGCCTGCCCGGCGATGGCGATCGCGTCGAGGGCGAAGGCGAGCAGACTCCACAGGGAGAGCAGGATCTGGTGGGCTGCGATGTCCGCGTCACCGAGCCGCGCGGCCACGCCGGTCGCGATCATCAGGACGGCGCGCAGGGACAGGGTGCGTACCAGCAGCGGTGCGCCGGCCTGGGCGCAGGCCCGGATGCCTGCAAGGTCGGGGCGCAGGGAGGACCCGTGCGTACGGGCTCCGCGGACGACCACGACGAGGTAGGCGCCGGCCATGGCGCACTGGGCGATCACCGTGCCCCAGGCGGAACCGGCGATGCCGAAGCCGGCGCCGTACACGAGGGCTCCGTTCAGGCCCGCGTTGAGGGCGAAGCCCGCGACGGCGACATAGAGCGGCGTACGGGTGTCCTGGAGGCCGCGGATGACACCGGTGGCGGCGAGAACCATGAGCATGGCGGGGATGCCCAGGGCGGAGATCCGCAGATACGTGACCGCGTACGGGGCGACGGTGTCGGAGGCGCCGAGGAGGGAGATCAGCCAGGGCGCCGCGGGCAGTACGACGGCGACGACGACGGCACCGATCAGGAGGGCGAGCCAGATGCCGTCCATGCCCTGCCGGATGGCTGCCGGGAGGTCTCCCGCGCCGACCCGGCGGGCGACGGCCGCGGTGGTGGCGTAGGCGAGGAAGACGAAGACGCTGACCGCGGTGGTGAGCAGGGCAGCGGCGATGCCGAGGCCGGCCAGCTGGGGGGTGCCGAGGTGGCCCACGATGGCGCTGTCGGCCATCACGAACAGGGGTTCGGCGACGAGCGCGCCGAATGCCGGGACGGCGAGGGCGAGTATCTCGCGATCGTGTCGTCTCGGGGCAGCCGCCAGCGGGGCGAGGGCCTGTGTCATGCGCTCAATCTAATCTTCCACAGGTAATGGACGCAACTGACATTGAGTCCTTACTTGTGAGTTGGCTTGCACGTTCTCGGCGCCCCGTTGGAGGCGATCTCGGAACCAGGGCCAAGAAATTTCTCCCCCACAGCCAGTGGGGGAAGAATTTGCAGGTCAGATGGTGTGTGTGGGTAGGGCAGGTGATTTTGTCCACAGCCCCGTCCCCTGGTCCGTGCACAGCTTCCGGCGAGTTACCCACAGCATTGGCGCGGTCATCCACATCTCATCCACACAGCCTGTGGATAACAAGATTGGCTGACGTCGCTCCCGGCCCTACCGTTGTGCGTTGCCCGACTCGCAGACTGCGGATTCGGGTGTCCCAAATGTCAGAGCCGTGTCGTAGAAAGATTGGCACGGCGAGGTCCGCGTTGCGGACGGGAGGAGGCGGCCCGGTGAGTATGCCCGAGCCCATGGACGACCCCTGGGCCGACAGCGGTCCGGGTGACCGTCTGCCCGCCCGTTCGCGCCGTAACAGCGACAGCCGGGGCCGCGGGGACGAACAGCACGAGCGGGGCCGCGAGGGCGGCTCCTGGGACGGCGGTGGCGGCGGCTTCGAGCGCGTCCCGCCGCAGGACCTCGACGCCGAGCAGTCGGTGCTCGGCGGCATGCTGCTGTCCAAGGACGCGATCGCGGACGTGGTCGAGGTCATCAAGGGCCACGACTTCTACCGGCCCTCGCACGAGACGATCTACCAGGCGATCCTCGACCTGTACGCCAAGGGCGAGCCGGCCGACCCGATCACCGTCGGCGCCGAGCTGACCCGCCGCGGCGAGATCAGCAAGGTCGGCGGGGCCTCGTACCTGCACACGCTCGTCCAGTCGGTCCCGACCGCGGCGAACGCCGAGTACTACGCGGAGATCGTCCACGAGCGGGCCGTCCTGCGCCGCCTGGTCGCCGCCGGCACCAAGATCACGCAGATGGGATACGCGGCGGACGGCGACGTCGACGAGATCGTCAACAGCGCCCAGGCCGAGATCTACGCCGTCACCGAGCAGCGCACGTCCGAGGACTACCTGCCGCTGGGCGACATCATGGAGGGCGCGCTCGACGAGATCGAGGCCATCGGCTCGCGCAGCGGCCAGATGTCGGGCGTCCCGACCGGATTCACGGACCTCGACTCGCTGACCAACGGCCTGCACCCGGGCCAGATGATCGTCATCGCGGCCCGCCCCGCCATGGGCAAGTCCACCCTCGCGCTCGACTTCGCCCGCGCCTGCTCCATCAAGAGCAACCTGCCGAGCGTCATCTTCTCCCTCGAAATGGGGCGCAACGAGATCGCCATGCGCCTCCTGTCGGCGGAGGCCCGGGTGGCCTTGCACCACATGCGCTCCGGCACCATGACGGACGACGACTGGACCCGGCTGGCCCGCCGGATGCCGGACGTCTCCGCCGCCCCGCTCTACATCGACGACTCCCCGAACCTGTCGATGATGGAGATCCGGGCGAAGTGCCGGCGCCTCAAGCAGCGCAACGACCTCTCGCTCGTGGTCATCGACTACCTGCAGCTGATGCAGTCGGGCGGCTCGCGCCGCCCCGAGAGCCGCCAGCAGGAAGTCTCGGACATGTCCCGAAACCTCAAGCTGCTGGCCAAGGAGCTTGAGGTGCCGGTGATCGCGCTGTCCCAGCTGAACCGTGGTCCCGAGCAGCGCACCGACAAGAAGCCGATGGTCTCCGACCTCCGTGAGTCGGGCTCGATCGAGCAGGACGCCGACATGGTGATCCTGCTGCACCGCGAGGACGCGTACGAGAAGGAGTCGCCCCGCGCGGGCGAGGCGGACCTGATCGTCGCGAAGCACCGAAACGGCCCCACGGCGACGATCACGGTCGCCTTCCAGGGGCATTATTCGCGGTTCGTGGACATGGCCAACACGTAGCATCCGATCATGGATGCCGTATCTGAAGATCTGGATCTGCTCCCTGCGACCCGGCGTGCGCTGAGGCACCGGATCGCCGTCGCACAGAGCGAGGGACGGGCGCCGTCGGTGGTGGCGGCCGTGGCCCGCGGCGGCGAGGTGGTCTGGGAGGGCTCCCGGACCTCCGTCGAGGGGCACGGGCCCGACGGGAACGTGCAGTACCGGATCGGGTCGATCACCAAGACCTTCACCGCCGTTCTGGTGATGCGGTTGCGGGACGAGGGCCTGCTGCGGCTCGACGACCCGCTGGAGAAGCACCTGCCGGGGACGAGTGCCGGCGAGGTGACCATCGCCCAGCTGCTGGCCCACACCGGCGGGCTGGCGGCGGAGACGCCGGGCGAGTGGTGGGAGCGCACGCCCGCGGCGCTGCGGCCCGAGCTTGCGGACGTACTGGGAGAGGAGCCGTTCCGGTTCCGGCCCGGCCGGCGCCACCACTACTCCAACCCCGGGTACACGCTGCTGGGTTCGCTCGTGGAGGCCGTGCGCGGGAAGCCATGGGAAGAGGTGCTCCGGGCCGAGGTGCTGGAGCCGCTGGCTCTGGACCGTACGACGGCACAGCCGCAGGCGCCGCACGCGGGTGGCTGGGCGGTCCATCCGTGGGCCGATGTGATGATGCCCGAGCCGCCGGAGGACCTGGGGCTGATGGCCGCGGCCGGACAACTCTGGTCCACTGCACGCGACTTGGCTCGGTTCGCGGTGTTCCTCGCCCGCGGTGACGAGCGGGTGCTGAGCGCAGAGACGGTACGGGAGATGCGGACGCCGGCCTCCCCACCGGAGCCCGGTGCCACCGCAATCGGCTACGGACTCGGCATGCAGCTGACGGACGTCGGCGGGCGCAGCCTCGCGGGCCACAGCGGTTCCCTGCCGGGGTTCGTGGCGGGGCTGTGGCTGAGCGAGGCGGACGACGTGGCGGCCGTGGTGATGGCGAACTGCACGTCGGGGCTGCCGGCCGCGACGGTGGCCGTGGACCTGGTGACGATCGCCGCGGACGCGGAGCCGAGGTTCCCGCAGCCGTGGCGGCCGTTCCGGGAGGCTGATCCGGTCGCCTTGGAACTGTGCGGCCCCTGGTACTGGGGTACGTCGGCGCAGGTGCTGCGGCTGACGGCGGACGGGCTGCTGGAACTGGCTCCCCTGGGCGCGACGGGTCGGCCGGCACGCTTCCGGTCCGGGCCCGACGGCAGTTGGACCGGACTCTCCGGCTACTACGCAGGGGAGACGTTGCGGGCGGTCCGGCGCGAGGACGGTTCGGTGAGCCACCTCGACCTGGGCTCGTTCGTATTCACGAGGGAGCCGTACGACGCCCAGGCGCCGGTCCCCGGCGGAGTGGACCCGCAGGGCTGGCGGGGCGTCGGCTAGCGGACTCAGGCGACGAGTTCGCGCTCCAGCGGGGTGCGGAAGCGCGGGGTGATCCGGGCCTCGCCCACCCACAGGGCGAGGCGGGCCGCCTCGGCGGCGATCGCCTCCTCGGCCGCGCGGCCGGGGGCGCCCAGCAGCCGCCAGACGATCTCGCCGTCCGTACGCTGGGCCCAGCCGCCGACGATCTCGCCGTTCCACCAGACCGTGGGTCCGATGTTGCCGGCGTGGTCGAAGAGGGCGGGCCGGTGGGCGGGGTCGAGGTGGAAGCCCCGGTCGGCCCAGCCCATGCCGCTGGGGTCCAGGCCGGGCAGCAGCGCCGCCCAGGGCTCCGGGGCGGGTTCGGGCCCGGTGTCGCCGGGGCTGACGAGGGCGGTGCCGCCGTCGTCGAGGCGGACCTGGTCGGGGCCGACGGCGACGAGGGCCTTGTGGACATCGGTGAGGGTCCAGCCCGTCCACCATTTGAGGTCTGTCTCCGTGGCCGGACCGTAGGCCTGCAGCCAGCGCCGGGCGATCTCGGCGCGGGCCTCGGCTGCGGGCACGGCCGGCCAGGGCTCGGTGTGGACCCAGCGGTACTGGCTGGAGGTCCATGATCCGCGCGGCCGGTCGCGGCGGATCCGGCCGTCGGCGGCCAGGAGCCGGATGACACGGGTCGCGACGCCGGTCTCGGTCTCGTACTTCTTGCCCCGGCCGATGGTGATCTTCTTGCGGAGGGCGGGCACGGCCGCGGACAGCTGGCTGCCGGTGCAGGGGCCGCGGGAGTCGAGGGCATCGAGCGCGGCGGCCTCGGCCCGTGCCAGCCAGTCGGCATCGAGGCCCTGGCCGTCCTCACCAAGGTGTTTGAGGAGGGTGCGGCGCTCCTTGGCGGCGATCCCCCGCGCGGAGGAGGCGTCCACGTACGGGGCGAGCTCGGTGGAGACGGCGAAGAGCGTACGGCGCATGCTGAGCAACCGGACGAGCGAGACGTCCTCGTAGAGCGCCCGCTCGACGGTGTCGGGGCCGCCCGCCGCGAGCCGGGCGCGAGCCGAGAGGAACACGGTTGCCGCATCGGTGGCGTGCAGGGCGACGACGGCGTCCGCAGCCCGGGCGACCGTGGTGGCACGGGCCGAGGGAGCCAGACGGTGTCTGCGGCCGAGCCGGTGGCGGCGCTCGACGGTGGTGACGCGGGGGAGGCCGGGGCTCATCCTCCTGATCGTAGGCCGGGCCGACGACACCGACCCGGCCTGCCGCCCGGGCGGTCAGAGGGAGAGCTTGAACCCGACGTGGGACGCGGTGAACCCGAGCCGCTCGTAGAAGCGGTGGGCGTCGGTGCGGGTCGCGTCCGACGTGAGCTGGACCAGTTGGCAGTTCTCGCGGAGGGATCGGTCGACGGCCCATTGGATGAGCCGGGTGCCCAGGCCGCGGCCGCGCTCGTCGGCGTGGACACGGACGCCCTCGATGATCGAGCGGGTGGCTCCCTTGCGGGACAGCCCGGGAACGACGGTGAGCTGGAGGGTGCCCACGACGTGGTCCCCGCGGACCGCGACGACCACGTGCTGGTGGGGGGCGTCGGCCAGGTGCTTGAAAGCGGCGATGTACGGGGTGAGGCCGTCCGGCGATTCGCGGGTGGCGCCCAGGGGGTCGTCCGCGAGCATGGCGACGATGGCGGGCAGGTCCTCCTCGGTGGCGGGGCGGATGGCCATCTCGTCGAGGTCGGTCATGGAAACGTCCCTTTCTCAGCCCGCTGCCACTGTGAGCGGGGCCCAGCGGCGGGTCCAGTCGCCCGGGAGGCCGGGGATGTCGCGGGTCATGACGGAGTTGAACGCCACGGAATCGAGGCCGCGGTCCTTGAGCCAGGTGAGGAGTTCCTCGTGGCGCACGTCGATGTCGGTCCGCAGCGGCCGGTCGGTGGCGGCGGCGAGCGCGGTGACGAGTGCCTGGGCGGCGGCCGTGTCACGCGCGATCAGAGGCCCGATCACATGGGTCTCCATGTTGGGCCAGATCGCGGCATAGCCGACGAGCTCGCCCCGGCCGTCCTCGGCGACCAGCAGCCGGTCCGCGAAAGCGGGCAGCCGCGTGATCATGTGGGTCCGGTCGGTGCCGAAGACCTCGGTGTCCAGGCGGACGATCCGGGGGATGTCCTCTCCGGTCGCGGGCCGGACCGCCACGGAGCCCGGCTCCGGATTCGGCTCCGGCTGCGTCTCCCGTTCTGCGGCCTTCCTGCGGAAGGTACCCCGGAGCATTTCCGCGCGGCCCGTGGTGTCGAAGCCGAGCTCCTCGTAGAGGGGACGGCCGTACGGGGTGGCGTGGAGGGTGAGGGGGACGCCCTTGAGGACGTCGTCGCAGACGTACGTCATCAGCCGTCGGCCTAGGCCCTGGCGGGCGTGGCGCTCGGCGACTAGGACCATGCCGATGGCGGCCAGCTCCGGGCCGGCGTGGGTGTGTCCGTACGAGGTGACGACGCAGGCGGCGGCCAGCCCCTGCCCGTCGGGGGCATCGATGCCGTAGCCGTTGCCCGCGGCGAGAAGCAGTCCCCACTTGTGGTCCTCGCGCGGCCACCCGCGGTCTTCGGACAGGTCGGCGCAGTGGCGGAGATCATCCACGGTCAGCGCACGGATCGGTAGGTCGGTGAGGTGTGGTGGTGTCACGGGCCCAGACTGGATCATCAGCCGGGGAGCGTCCAGGGGATTTGGGTCGCATGTTTCATGTGAAACATCTCGATGCTTCTCCCCTGCGGCGCTGGATGGTGCCCTCGTGGGACTGGGCGATGTTTCACGTGAAACATGTTGTTCCCCGCCTCGACTGCCGCCGGGAGGTGACTCCGGTGAAGCGGACGGACTAGCCTCGACGGCCATGACCCTCCTGCACCTCTTCGATCTCGACGGGACGCTGATGTACGGCTCGGCGGCGCCGGTCGAGATCTCCCGGCAGCTCGGCCTGAGCGCGGAGATCGCCGAACTGGAACGGGCTTTCGGCGCGCGGAAGATCGGCCCGCACGAATTCTCGGTGGCGGCGCATGCCCTGTGGGCCGGGCTGACGCCCGCACACGTCCGAGCGGCATTCGAGGGAGCCCCCTGGCTCGCGGGGATTCGCGAGGTGTGGCAGGAGATCCGGGAGCGCGGGGACTATTGCGCGGTGATCTCGCTGTCACCGTCGTTCTTCGTTGAGCTGCTGTTGGAGTGGGGTGCGCATGCCGCGTACGGCTCGGTCTTTCCGGAGGTGCCCTTCACCCGGCCGGTGGACGCAGCAGGGATCCTGACCCCGGAGGGCAAGGTCACGGTGGCGGACCGGTTGTGCGCGCGGTTCGGGGTGGGCCGGGCCGACTGTGTCGCGTACGGGGATTCGTCGACCGACGCGGTGCTGTTCGATGCCGTGTCGGTGTCGGTGGCGGTCAATGCGCGGCCATTTCTGGCGGAGCGGGCGACGTATGTCTACGAGGGCCGTGACCTGCGAGAGGCATATCAGCTGGTGGGGGTGGCCCGCCCGGAAGTTGAAGCATCTTAAGGGGAAAGTGGGTTCGAAACGCGGATTTTCCGCTTTTCCCCGCGGGTGGTTGGGGCGGCTGGCAGGCTTTGAGGCCCGGAACCACGGATTCGAAGGCCGTGGCGTGCTTACCGACCGAGATGTTCGAAGCGAGGCACCGCATGGACGCTCCGCCCACCAGATCGGCTAGACGGACGGCCCGGATACCGTCCGGGGGCGGTTCGGTCGAGCCCTCCCCGGACGCGGTGCTCATCCGCCGGACCCTTGAGGAAATCGCCCCTGTCGCCGACAGGGTGACCTCGTACTTCTACGCCTTGGTGTTCACCGGACACCCAGAGGTGCGGGGCATGTTCCCGGCCGCCATGGACGTACAGCGCGACCGGCTGCTGAAGGCGCTGCTGACCGCCGCCGAGCACATCGACAACCCGGACGTGCTCGTCCCCTATCTGCGCCGCCTGGGCACCGGGCACCGCAAGTACGGCACGGTGTCCGGGCACTATCCGGTGGTGGGCGAGGCCCTGATCGGGGCGCTCGCCCGGTACGCGCAGCAGACCTGGGGGCCGGAGGCGCAGGCCGCGTGGGTGAGGGCCTATACGGCGATGTCCCAGATCATGATCGACGCGGCGGCGGAGGACGGGGTGAAGACCCCCGCGTGGTGGCACGCGGAGGTGGTCTCGCACGATCTGCGCACCCCGGACATCGCGGTGCTGACGGTCCGCCCCGACCAGCCCTACACCTTTCTGGCGGGCCAGTACACGAGTCTGGAGACCCCCTGGTGGCCCCGGGTGTGGCGGCACTACTCGTTCGCCTCGGCGCCGCGCGCTGACGGGCTGCTGTCCTTCCACGTCAAAGCCGTTCCGGCGGGCTGGGTCTCGAACGCGCTGGTGCGGCACGCGCGTCCCGGCGACGTGCTGAGGCTCGGGCCGCCGGCGGGGTCGATGGTGGTGGACCACACCACCGACAACGGGATGCTGTGCCTGGGCGGCGGTACCGGAATCGCCCCGATCAAGGCGCTGATCGAGGACGTTGCGGAGCACGGTGAGCGCCGCCCGGTGGAGGTGTTCTTCGGGGCGCGCAGCGACGGCGACCTGTACGACAAGGACACCCTGCTGGGGCTCCAGCGCTCGCATCCGTGGCTGTCGGTGCGCCCGGTGGTCTGCGAGGGCCTGGCGGGGCAGCTGCCCCAGGCGGTCGGCGAGCACGGGCCGTGGAGCTCGTACGACGCGTTCATCTCCGGGCCGCCCGCGATGATCCGCAGCGGAGTTCACGAGCTCAAGCGGATCGGGATCCCCGTGGACCGGATCCGCTTCGACGCGGTGGAGGAGGTGGCGGGCGCGGCTGGCTGAGACCCGGCCGGAGCCGGCCGGGCCGGAGCCGGCCCGGCGCCGGGATCAGCCCAGGTCGGGGGCGTGCATGGCGCGCACGCCCTCGATGTTGCCGTCGAGGTAGTGGCGCAGCGACAGCGGGACGAGATGGACGGCGGCGATGCCGACGCGGCTGAAGGGCACGCGGACGATCTCGTACTCGCCCGCGGGTTCGTCGATTTCGGGGCCGTGGCGCTGGCTGGGGTCCATGGATTCGAGGTGGCAGACGAAGAAGTGCTGCACCTTCACCCCGGTCACCCCTCCGTCGGCGATGTGCTCGACGGTGTCGACGAAGCAGGGCACCACATCGGTGATCTTCGCGCCGAGTTCTTCGTGGATCTCCCGGTGGAGGGCGTCGACGACGGTGGCGTCCGAGGACTCCACTCCTCCCCCGGGGGTGAGCCAGTACGGATCGACGCCGGGCTTGGTGCGCTTGATGAGGATCAGGTCGTCACCGTCGAGCAGGATCGCGCGGGCGGTGCGTTTGACCACGGGACGTTCGGTCATGGGAGAAGAGTGGCCCAGAGTCGGGTGTCTGAAACGCGTGTCGGGAAAACGCCCCGCACACCGCAAGCGGAAGTTCACCAGTGCGCGGCGGCGCGCACCAGCCGGTCGTGTGCACGGGCGAGGTGGGCGAGGGCGAGGCTGCCGGTCCGTACGACGAGGAACCAGGTGCGCAGCGGCGGTACGGGCGGTTCGAGCAGCGCGACGATCTGCCCGCGGTCGAGGGCGTCCTGGCACAGATACCGGGGCAGGACGGCGAGCCCCGCGCCGGCCCGGACGCACTCCAGTACGGCTCTGAGGTCGGGTGCGACGACGGTGGCGGCATCGGGCCGGGTACCGGGCCGGGTCTCGAAGACGGCGGCCCAGTAGCGGGCGACGAGCGGCAGCGTCTCGTGGACCTCGACGAGCGGGATGCCGTCGAGAGCGGCGGGTCCGGTCTCGCGCAGCCGGTCGGTGTCGATGAGGGCGGCCCAGTAGGGTGCGGCGACCAGGACGTGCTCCTCGTCGCAGAGGGCGGTCGTGCCGAAGAGTCCGCCGCGTGGGCGGGCGGTGGTGACGACGAGGTCGTGGTGGCCGGCGGCGAGCCCGTCGAGGGCCTCTTGGGCGCCGTTCCGGAGCACGGTGCGCAGGGTGTGGCCCTGGCCGACGAGCGGTGCGAGGGCGGGCAGGACGCGCAGGCACAGGAATTCGGGGGGACCGGCGAGGTGCAGGGTGCGCAATGCACCGGCGGCCTCCCGCTCCGCCTCGGTGATCCGCAGCAGGGCGTCGAGGTGCGGGGCTGCCTTGTGGGCGAGTTCGTCGCCGACGGCGGTGGGGGTGACCCCGCGGGCCCTGCGGTGGAACAGAGGCCGGCCGATCTGGCGTTCGAGGGTGCGGATCTGTGAGGTGACGGCGGGCTGGGACAGCCCGAGGAGCGCGGCGGCCCGGGTGAACGAGCCCGCCCGGTGCACGGCGACGAAGGTGCGCAACAGGGCCAGGTCCATGAAGGCCCCTCTCGGTGGGGGCCTTCAACTATAAATATGTCGATAGGCCCCTGTCGTTACCGTGATTGGACTCTGACGCTGGGTCAACTAGCCTTGTGCGCGTGGTTCTTCGCGCGCAGAACCCGGGGCGGTCCGAGCCACTAGGGGGGAGGCTCGGACCGCTCGTGCGTTCGGCTGCTCAGGCGCCGGCGCCCGCCGCGTCGAGGGCGCGCAGCACGTCCGCGACCAGGTCGTCGGTGTCCTCGGCGCCGGCGGACAGGCGGATGAAGCCCTCCGGGACGGGGTCCCCGCCCCACCGTCCGCGCCGCTCCGCGGTGGACCGTACGCCGCCGAAGCTGGTGGCGTCCTCGACCAGGTGCAGGGCGGCCATGAAGCGTTCGGCGTGCGCGCGGTCCGGCAGGGTGAAGGAGACGACGGATCCGAAGCCGCGCATCTGCCGGGCGGCCGTCTTGTGCGAGGGGTCCGCGGGCAGCCCCGGGTAGCGCAGCCCCGTCACGTCCGTACGGTCGGCCAGCGCCTCGGCGACGGCCAGCGCGTTGGCCCACTGGCGCTGGGCGCGCAGCTGGATGGTGGCCAGGGAGCGGTGGGCGAGCCAGGCTTCCATCGGGCCCGGGATCGCTCCGACGATCTTGCGCCATCGCCGGACGGCGGCGGCGAGCTCCGGGTCGCGGCAGGCGACGTAGCCGAGCAGGAGGTCGCCGTGGCCGGTGAGGCCCTTGGTGCCGCTGGCGACGGAGAAGTCCGCGCCGAGTTCCAGGGGCCGCTGCCCGAGCGGGGTGGCGAGGGTGTTGTCGACGGCGACCAGGGTGCCGCCCGCGTGGGCGGCCTCGACCAGGCGCCGTACGTCGCACACGTCGAGCCCCGGATTGGAGGGGGTCTCGATCCACAGCAGCCTGGCTCCGTCCAGGACGGCGAGCTGTGCGTCGTCACCGGTCGGGGCGGTGCGGACGTGGATCCCGTACGCCTCCAGCTGCTCGCGCACCAGCGGCAGCGCCTGGTAGCCGTCATCGGGCAGGACGACGGTGTCCCCGGTGCGGGCCTGGGAGAGGAGAACGGCCGAGACCGCGGCCATGCCGGAGGCGAAGACGACGGTCTCCACGCCGTCCTGGCCGGGTGCTTCGAGCTCCCCGATGGCCCGCTCCAGCAGGGTCCAGGTGGGGTTGGTGTCGCGGCCGTAGGTGTACGGGCCCGTTACGTCGCCGGGGAGGTGGAAGTGGGCTGCGAAGACGGGTCCGGGCAGGGGCGGTTCGTTCTTGACGGGCTCGGGCAGTCCGGCGCGTACGGCCCGGGTGCCCTCGCCGATCCCATCCGCCGCGGCCGTCGCTTGTGCCCCTGCCGCCGCGGTTGCCTCGTCGGCATGGTCGTTCATGCGCTGTGCTCCTTCACTGCCTCGCGTACGGCGTCCAGCAGGCCCGTGCTCGCCGCCTCGACGAGCTCCAGGCACTGCTCGAACCCGTCGAGGGAGCCGTAGTAGGGATCCGGTACGTCGGCCTCCGCGGCCGTGGCCGCCGGGTCGTAGGACCGCAACAGCCGCACCTTGGCGGCGTCCTCGGGGGTGGGTGCGAGCGCCCGCAGGTCCCGCAGGTGCCCGGCGTCGAGCGCGATGACGAGGTCGAGGCGGGCGAACCAGGAGGCCCGGAACTGCCGGGCCAGGTGGTTCTGCTCGTACCCGGCGGCCTTCAGGACGGTGACGGTGCGCGGATCGGCGCCGTCCCCCTCGTGCCAGCCGCCGGTGCCGGCGCTGTCCACCTCGACCAGGCCGTCGAGACCGGCCTCGGCGACGCGGGCGCGGAAGACGGATTCGGCCATGGGCGATCGGCAGATGTTGCCCGTGCAGACGAAGCACACGCGGTACATGGGCGGTCCGCTCAGCTCTTGTCGGGCAGGGCCATGTTCACGGCCCAGGAGACGACGGAGATGATCAGGCCGCCGACCAGCGCGGTCCAGAAGCCGTCGACGTGGAAGCTGAGGTCGAGCTGCTCGGCCAGCCAGGAGGTCAGCATCAGCATCAGGGCGTTCACGACGAGGGTGAACAGTCCGAGGGTGAGGATGAACAGCGGCAGCGAGAAGAACTTCACCAGGGGCTTGACGATGATGTTGACCAGGCCGAAGACCAGCGCCACGAGTATCAGCGTGAGGGTCCTGCGGCCCAGAGAGCTCTGATCGTCGAGCGTGATGCCGGCGAGCAGCCAGATGGCGACGGCCAGGGCTGCCGCGTTCGCGAGCGTCTTGACTACGAAATTCGTCATGTGTCTGATCGTGGCAGAGAAGATCCCGGTGGGACATCAGCAGATCAGCGGATGCCGGGAAACGCGAGAGAGCAAGGGGCACAACGACGATGAAGGCCTTCCGGCTGGACGAGCTCGAAGCGGAGCGGCTCGCGAACGACGGCGCCTATCTGCAGTTCCTGCGCGAGCGGAACATGTCGGTCGGGCTGTACGCGCTCGATGCCGGCCAGAGCGACCCGCAGCAGCCGCACCGCCAGGACGAGGTGTACTTCGTGGTGAGCGGCCGAGCCTCGATCACGGTCGGGGAGGAGACGACGACGGTGGCGCGCGGCAGCGTCGTCTACGTCCCCGCCGGGGTGGTGCACAAGTTCCACCACATCACGGAGGACCTGCGGGTATTGGTCGTGTTCTCCCCGCCGGAGGCATAGCCGGCAGACCCCGGCCCAGGGTCTGCCCCCGGATTCCCCTAGGGGGCGGATCAGGGGAGTCCGGGGGCTCTCGGCCGCCCGGGCGGGTGTGCGGCCTCCTAGCATCGAGAGCAGGAAGTCACGGCTCAGGAAGAGGTTGAGGACATGGACGGCATCCGAGAGACATTCGCAGGCATGCCCTGGTGGGTTAAGTGGGTCGCGATTCCGCTTCTGGTGCTCTTCGTCTTCGGCGGCGTCATCACGAGCATCCTCGCCACCCTGATCGGGTTCGTCTTCAAGCTGCTGCTCTTCGTCGCCCTCGTCGGCGGACTGGTCTTCATCGTGAAGAAGTTCACCGGGAGCCGCTCGAAGTCCTCCTCCGACTGGTAGGACCGGCACGGCCGCCGGGGTACACGGCCCCGGCCCGGTCCCCGGCCAGGGGATCGGCTCCTTCCGGTCGCTTCGGGGATTAACCCAGGCGGGGGAACGTGAGGGGGCAGACCGCTCACACCGCAGGAATCGGCGGATAGAGTGGCAATCTGTGCCGGTCCCTGGGCGCCGAGAGCTGGTAGCGCCGCCCTGACCTGTGGTTGTTTCAAGTGTCGGCCGAGCGCGACCCCCAGGAGCCACGGCATGTGCGGGGGCGGCCCCCGCAGGGCAGGCCCTTCCAAGGCCCGCCGCCACGCCTGGGGGTGAGCTTTGTCTCCGGTTCGCAATGCCGGTGTGCCGACGCTGATCGGTTCGGTGCAGCGCGCGTTGAGGCTGCTCGAAGCAGCGGGCTCCCATGGTGACGGGGCCCCGGCGAAACAACTGGCGCGCGAGGCGGGGGTGCCGCTCCCTACCGCGTACCACCTGCTGCGCACCCTCACCCACGAGGGCTACCTGCGGCGCGAGGGCGGCGTGTTCGTCCTCGGCGCGGCCGCCGGGCGGCTTGTGGGCGGCGGGCTACAGCAGAAACGTCGCAGCATGATCGCCGACTCCCTCGCGCACTTCCGCGACGCGGTCGGGGCCCCCGTCTACTTCGCGGTGTTCCGCGAGGGTGAGATCGAGCTCGTGGGTGTCTCGGACACCCCGGCCAGCCCCGCCGTCGAGGAGTGGGCCGATTTCCGTGCGACCGGCCATGCGCACGCCATCGGGCAGTGCCTGCTGGCCCAGCTCGACGAGAGGACGCGCAGGGACTACTACGACCGGCACCCGGTCGAGGCCGTCACCCGGTACACCGTCCGGGACCAGAGCGCTCTTGAAGACCGCATCGCGTCCCTCGACCGCATGCAGCCGGTCACGGAGCGTCAGGAATACGCCCTGGGCACGGTGTGTGCGGCCATCCCCATCACGGCCGGCGATACCGTCGCAGCCATGGCGATTTCCCTCCCTTTGCATCAGGAGGAACGATTGCTGTGTGTGGTTGATCGGCTACGGAGTGAAGTAGGCGCGCTGTTGAGCACCCTCTCGTTCTCTATCAGTATCTGAAAACTCACTCCTTGTGATCCGCAAGCGCTTCCACCACCCTTGTCAAGAGGGCCCTGAGGGTTCATTCCTGGCCACTTCCTCTACACAGCGGGGTAGGCAATGCGCGAGTCGGTACAGGCAGAAGTCATGATGAGCTTCCTCGTTTCCGAGGAGCTCTCGTTCCGGATCCCGGTGGAACTCCGGTACGACACCCGTGACCCCTACGCAGTGCGCCTGACCTTCCACCTTCCCGGAGACGCGCCCGTGACCTGGGCTTTCGGCCGGGAGCTCCTCCTCGACGGCATCAACAAGCCGTGCGGTGACGGCGACGTACACATCGCCCCCACCGATCCCGAGGAGCTGTCCGACGTCCACATCCGGCTCCAGGTCGGCTGCGACCGGGCCCTGTTCCGGGTCGGCGCGGCGCCGCTCGTCGCGTTCCTCGACCGCACCGACCGGCTCGTTCCGCTCGGTCAGGAGCGCAGTCTCGGCGACTTCGAGGAGAACCTCGACGAAGCGCTGGACAGGATCCTGGCCGAGTCGCGGCAGAACGAGCAGAACGCGGGTTGAGCGGAGCGGACGGGCCGCGCCGCCCCGAGCCCCCGGGCCCCCGAGCAGCCCGGGTCGCTCAGCGCTTGCGCCGCCGTCCCCGGCCTCCGCGGACCGGCCCCGAGGCAGCCGCTCCGGCCGGGGATCCCGGCCGGTCGGCGGAAACCACGAGAGCGGCGAGTGCCGTCGTCACCGGGACCGAGGCCACCAGGCCGATCGACCCGACGAGAGTCCGTACGATTTCCTCTGCGACCAGCTCGCTGTTGGCGACCGAACCCACGCTGCTGTTCGCGATCGAGAACAGCAGCAGCAGGGGCAGCGCCGCACCCGCGTAGGCCAGCACCAGGGTGTTGACCACGGATGCGATGTGGTCGCGGCCGATCCGGATGGCCGCGCGGTACAGGGCGCGGGACCCCATCGACGGGTCGGCCTGGTGGAGTTCCCAGACCGCTGAGGTCTGGGTGACCGTCACATCGTCGAGCACACCCAGCGATCCGATGATCACGCCCGCAAGCAGCAGACCGCTCATGTCGATGTCCGGGAAGAGCCCGTGGATCAGCCCGGTGTTGTCGTCGGTGTTGCCGCTGAGGAACGCCCAGTCGACGAACACCGAGCCGAGCAGCCCGATCAGCAGCAGCGATACGAGCGTGCCCAGGACGGCCACGGACGTACGGGCGCTCAGGCCGTGGCACATGTAGAGCGCGATGAGCATGATGGCGCTGGCGCCGACGACGGCGACGAGGAGCGGGTTCGACCCCTGCAGGATCGCCGGGAGGATGAAGAGGGTCAGCACCCCGAAGCTGACGGCCAGCGCGATCAGCGCGAACAGGCCGCGCATCCGGCCGACGACGACCACCGCCACCGCGAAGATGGCAGCCAGTACCGCCAGGGGCAGCTTGCGGTTCACGTCGACCACGGAGTACTGGAGATCCCGGGGCGCGTCCGGCGCGTACGCGACGACCACCTCCTGGCCGTCCTCCAACTGCCGTGGTGCGCCCGGCTGGACGATCTCGAAGAAGGTGCGGCCCTTGTCGGGGCCGGTGGTGACCTCGACGGTGGCCTTCTTGCACTCGCCGGTCTGCGCGGCCTTGGCCTCGCGGCCCTCCGGGGTGGAGACGCTGCCGGTGGGCGGCACCTGCGAGGCGTTCACCGATTTGCAGTCGACCTGCTCCAGCGCGACGACCTGGCCCTGCTGGGTCTGCCGGTCGAAGCCCACTCCGGAGCGCTCGTGCGCGGGGGCACCGCCCGGCCAGAGCACCACCATGCCGACGAAGACGGCGGCGGCGAAGGGGATCAGTACCGCAGCGATGACCTTGCGCAGGTGCTTCGAGACGGGAGCCGCCGGCCCATGGCCGTGGGAATGACCATGGGCATGACCGTGCGAGTGGCCCTGGGGCGGGCCGTGCTCGTGGCCCGCGTGCTCGTGGCCCGCGTGCTCGTGGCCCGCGTGCTCGTGGTCGGTGGTACCCGTGGGCGTGGGGGGCACAGTGGGCACGGAGGGAGGCTGCGGCGAGGACGTCACCGGCAGATCATCGCAAGAGTTGAGGGGGGCCCACTGTTCAGCACGCCACAAATGACGCTAGCGTGGGAGCACCTTTGCACAACGCGGGAGCTCGGAGCACCGGGCTGAGAGGGCGCTGATCACCGTACGCGCAGCACACATGCGTACGGGAAGAGGCTGCGTCGACCGCCGAACCTGTTACCGGGTAATGCCGGCGTAGGGAGATCAGGTCTCATGACCATTCAGGACGCACGCACGCCTGCCGTCAGCCAGGACGCCGACGGCCAGACCGAGCGCCAGCCCGGCTGGCACAAGGGCTACGTAGCGGGTTCCCGCCCCGACATCCGGGTGCCGGTCCGCCAGGTCCACCTCACCAACGGCAAGGACGTGACGCTCTACGACACGTCCGGGCCGTACACCGACCCGCAGATCGAGACCGACGTCCGGCGCGGCCTGCAGCCGCTGCGTGAAAACTGGATCATCGGCCGCGGCGACACCGAGGAGTACGCGGGCCGCCCCGTGCGCCCCGAGGACGACGGCATCAAGCACACCTCGCCGCGCGGTGGCCTCAAGAACCTCGACGCGGTCTTCCCGGGCCGCCCCCGCCAGCCCCGCCGCGGCCGTGACGGCGCCGCCGTCACGCAGCTCGCGTACGCCCGCCGCGGTGAGATCACTCCGGAGATGGAGTACGTCGCGATCCGCGAGAACGTCTCCCCCGAGGTCGTCCGCGAGGAGATCGCCGCGGGCCGTGCGGTGCTTCCCGCAAACGTGAACCACCCGGAGATCGAGCCGATGATCATCGGCAAGCGGTTCCTGGTGAAGGTCAACGCCAACATCGGCAACTCCGCCGTCACCTCTTCCATCGAGGAGGAGGTCGACAAGATGACCTGGGCGACCAAGTGGGGCGCCGACACGGTCATGGACCTCTCGACCGGCCGCAACATCCACACCACCCGCGAGTGGGTGCTGCGCAACTCTCCCGTGCCGATCGGCACCGTGCCGCTGTACCAGGCGCTGGAGAAGGTCGACGGCCGCGCCGAGGACCTGACCTGGGAGATCTACAAGGACACGGTCATCGAGCAGGCCGAGCAGGGCGTCGACTACATGACGGTCCACGCCGGCGTGCTGCTGCCGTACGTGCCGCTGACCGCCCGCCGCAAGACCGGCATCGTCTCCCGCGGCGGCTCGATCATGGCCGCGTGGTGCCTGGCGCACCACAAGGAGAACTTCCTCTACACGAACTTCGAGGAGCTCTGCGAGATCCTCGCGACGTACGACGTCACGTACTCGCTGGGCGACGGCCTGCGGCCCGGTTCCATCGCGGACGCCAACGACGCGGCGCAGTTCGCGGAGCTGAAGACGCTGGGCGAGCTGAACACGATCGCCAAGCGCCACAACGTGCAGACCATGATCGAGGGTCCGGGCCACGTCCCGATGCACAAGATCAAGGAGAACATCGACCTCCAGCAGGAAATCTGCGAGGAGGCGCCGTTCTACACGCTCGGCCCGCTGACCACGGACGTCGCCCCGGCGTACGACCACATCACCTCGGGCATCGGCGCCGCGATGATCGCCTGGTGGGGCACCGCGATGCTCTGCTACGTCACGCCGAAGGAGCACCTGGGCCTGCCCAACCGTGACGACGTGAAGACCGGCGTCATCACGTACAAGATCGCTGCACACGCGGCGGACCTCGCCAAGGGGCACCCGGGCGCCCAGGAGTGGGACGACGCCCTGTCGGACGCGCGGTTCGAGTTCCGCTGGGAGGACCAGTTCAACCTGGCCCTCGACCCGGACACGGCCCGCGAGTTCCACGACGAGACGCTCCCGGCCGAGCCGGCCAAGACCGCGCACTTCTGCTCCATGTGCGGTCCGAAGTTCTGCTCGATGAAGATCTCCCAGGACATCCGCCGTGAGCACGGCGGCGACCTGAAGGCCGATGAGATCGAGGCGGGCATGGCGGAGAAGTCCGCCGAGTTCGCGGCGAGCGGCAACCGGGTGTACCTGCCGCTGGCTGACTGACCTACAGACGAGCGCCGTCCCGAGAGGCTTTCGCTTTCCGGGACGGCGCTTCGCTTCAGCCGTGTTCTTGAGCCGCTTGTGAGGACGCCGACCTTTCTGGGGTACGCGCGTGTGGAACGTCGACGCCGAGGGCGCCGACGTCACCCTGGACGCTGATCAACGTCCACCCCACCACGAGGTGACCAGAAAAAGTTTCCGGCTCGAGGCAACCCTTTGCGGAGCCTGTGACCACAAGGAAGCAGATCCGGCCAGTTCCGCTGTCCGGATCCGCCTTTCCCTCGTGAACAGTTCGCAAGGAGAACGTCTACCCATGAGCAACCCCACGAACGGCGGGCGCCGCGGGCGTCACCGCCGTCGCTGGACCGCGACCGGTCTGCTGCTCGGTGCGCCCGCCGTCCTCGTGCCGTATCTCCTGTTCGTGCAGGAGGACTCCCAGGCCGCGACGGTCGACGGCGGTGCCTACTACCGGCTGGTCTCGGTACGCAGCGGCAAGGTGCTGGACGTCAACGGCTTCTCCACCGCCGACGGCACCCGTATCCAGCAGTGGACCGACCAGAACACCGCCAACCAGCAGTGGAAACTGAAGTCCACCGGGGACGGCTACGTCGAGCTGGTGAACCGCAACAGTGGCAAGGTGCTGGGCATGGCGGGCGACTCGACCAGCCAGGCGGCCGCCGCCGAGCAGCAGACGGACAGGTCCTCAGCGTCCCAGCAGTGGCGGATCGACGATGTGAGCGGTTCCGACGCCGTCACCTTCACCTCCCGCAAGAGTGGGCAGGTCCTGGACGTTTCCGGAAGCTCCCCGGACCAGGGCGCGCAGGTCATCCAGTGGCCGGGCAAGGGCAGCTCCAACCAGCAGTGGAAGCTGGTGAAGGTGGCTGAGAGCGGCGGCGCGCAGACCGGGTCCGGAGCGTACGTGTGGCAGAACGCCCCGGTGGCGGGCGGCGGTTACGTCACCGGCCTGGTCTTCAACCAGAAGGAGAAGGGCCTGCTGTACGCGCGCACCGACATGGGTGGCGCGTACCGCTGGGACACCGGCGCCGAGCAGTGGACACCGCTCACCGACTGGGTCGGTCAGAAGGACTGGAACCTGCTGGGCATCGAGTCGCTGGCCACCGATCCGGTCGACCCGGACCGGCTCTACCTCGCGGCCGGCACCTACACCAACGACTGGGCCGGCAACGGCTCGATCCTGCGCTCCACCGACCGGGGCCGCACCTTCCAGCGCACCGACCTGCCGTTCAAGCTGGGCGGCAACGAGGACGGCCGCGGGGCGGGCGAGCGCCTGGTGATCGACCCCGCGAACCACGACACCCTGCTGCTGGGCACCCGCAAGAACGGCCTGTGGCGCAGCACCGACCACGGCCAGACCTGGAACCAGGTCTCCTCGTTCCCGGTCAAGGACGGCGGGAGCTTCGGCACCGGCATCTCCTTCGTGACCTACGGCCCGGCCGGCAGCAACACGATCTACGTCGGCGTCGCCGACAGGTCCACCAACCTGTACCGCTCCACCGACGGCGGCAACTCCTGGCATGCGGTCTCCGGGCAGCCCACCGGCCAGGTGCCGCAGCACGGTGTGCTCTCCGGTGACGGCTCGCTGTACCTGACGTACTCCAACAACCCGGGGCCCAACGGCGTGACGGCGGGTTCGGTGTGGAAGTACAGCACCTCCGGCGGGGCGTGGAAGAACATCTCGCCGTCCCAGGGCGGCTACGGGTTCGCCGGTCTGGCCGTCGACCCGCAGAAGCCGTCCACGGTGATGGTCACCACGCTGGACCGCTGGTGGCCGCAGGACGAGGTCTACCGCACCACCGACGGCGGTGCGACCTGGAAGACCCAGTCCGACAGGTCGGTGCGGGACGCCTCCCTCGCCCCGTACCTCGGCACCGGCATCGGGCACTGGATGACCGCCCTGAGCATCGACCCGTTCGACTCCGGGCACGTGATGTACGGCACCGGCAACGGCATCTGGGCCAGCAAGGACGCCAACGCGACCGACAACGGCGGCACCAGCCACTGGTTCATCGGAGCCCGCGGGCTGGAGGAGACGGCGCTGTACGACGCGGTCTCCCCGCCCGGCGCCGCCGCCCTCATCACCTCGATGGGCGACCAGGGCGGCTTCGTGTACGACGACCTGACGAAGGAGCCCACCGGGCGGCTGGTCAACCCGACGATCTACAACAGCACCTCGCTCGACTTCGCCCAGTCCAACCCCTCGCTGGTGGTCCGGGTCGGCCGGGGCGGTGCGCAGGACGGCGCCCTCTCCACCGACGGCGGCCACACCTGGAACGGCTTCAAGGGCGAGCCGGTGCCCAGCGCGGACAGCGGCCACATCGCGATCGCGGCGGACGGCTCCAGCTTCGTCTGGACCGAGGCCGGCCAGGCCCCGTACAGGTCCACCGACCGGGGCGCGAGCTGGTCGAGGGTCAACGGCCTCGGCAACGATGCCGTGGTCGTCGCCGACCGGTCCTCGGCCAACACCTTCTACTCGCTGAACAACGGCACGCTCTACGCCAGCACCGACGGCGGCGCGAACTTCACCGCCCGCGCCGGCAACCTGCCGAGCGGCAAGCTCAGCGCCGTCCCCGGCGTCGCGGGTGACCTGTGGCTCTCCGGCGGCGGCTCGGGTCTGCTGCACTCCACCGACGGCGGCCGCAGCTTCGCCAAGCTGTCCTCGGTGGAGTCCGCCTCCGCCCTCGGCTTCGGCAAGGCCGCCCCGGGCACCTCGTACCAGGCGCTGTACCTGATCGGCACCGTCAAGGGCGTCGCCGGCGTCTTCCGCTCCACCGACCAGGGCGCGAGCTGGGTCCGGATCAACGACGACGCGCACCAGTGGGGCAACTTCGCCGGCTCGCGCATCGTCACCGGTGACCCCGACACCTACGGCCGGGTGTACATCGGCACCAACGGTCGCGGTCTCCAGTACGGCGATCCTTCCTGACCCCGACACCCTGAGCGGGGCCGCGGGCCAACCGGCCTGCGGCCCCGCCGTGTCTGACGGAACGCCAAGGACGACATCTGCCGCGCCGGCGCCGGGACCGCCGCGGGCGCCCTTGCGGTCCGGGGCGGCTTCGCCCCGACGGGATGAGGGCCGCGCGCCGGTCTCCGGCTCGATAAAAAAAGTTCTCCCGATCACGGCAACCTTTGTGTGCGTGGCGGCAACTGGCAGGTAACCGTGGCCAAGACCGAGGCCCACTGCGCCAGAGGGACAAGCTGTTGCCAGATAAGAACCGCTCTCATCGCCGCCGGCCGCCAACCCGCCGCCTGATCGCCGCCGCCGTGGCGCTCGCCGCCGTGGGTGCAGCCGTACCGCTGGTCGCCCAGGCCGCGTTCACGTCGGACGCCGGCACGCCGACCGTGCTCGCCGACGCAGCGGCCGTCAGCGGCCGCTACTTCGGCGCCGCAGTGCCCACGGGCCGGCTCGGCGACTCGGCGTACTCCACCATTCTCGACCGGGAATTCAAGATGATCACCCCGGAGAACGAGATGAAGTGGGACGCCATCGAGCCCTCCCGCGGGTCGTTCAACTTCGGCCCCGCCGACTCGATCGTCAACCACGCCTCCGCGCACGGCCAGAAGATGCGCGGCCACACCCTGGTCTGGCACTCCCAGCTTCCCGGCTGGGTCCGCTCCATCAACGACGCCAACACTCTCCGCAGCGTGATGAACAATCACATCACCCAGGAGATGACCCACTACAAGGGCAAGATCTACGCCTGGGACGTGGTCAACGAGGCGTTCGCCGACGGCGGCAGCGGCCAGCACCGCAGCTCGGTGTTCCAGGACGTGCTGGGCAACGGCTTCATCGAGGAGGCCTTCCGCACCGCCCGGAACGTCGACTCCTCGGCGAAGCTCTGCTACAACGACTACAACATCGAGAACTGGTCCGACGCCAAGACCCAGGGCGTCTACAACATGGTCAAGGACTTCAAGTCCCGCGGCGTGCCGATCGACTGCGTGGGCTTCCAGAGCCACTTCGGCGCCGGCGGCCCCCCGGCCAGCTTCCAGACCACCCTGTCCAGCTTCGCCGCGCTCGGCGTGGACGTCCAGATCACCGAGCTCGACATCGCCCAGGCGTCCGCCGGCGCGTACGACAACGCCGTCAAGGACTGCCTCGCCGTCGCGCGCTGCACCGGCATCACGGTGTGGGGCATCCGCGACAGCGACTCCTGGCGCACCGGCGAGAACGCGCTGCTGTTCGACAACAACGGCAACAAGAAGCCCGCCTACAGCACCGTACTCACCACTCTGGGCAGCGCCGGCGGCGGTAAGCCGGGCGGCGGCATCAACTCCGCCGCCGTCTACACGCTCTCCGCGGTGGGCGCCGCCGGACGTGTTCTCGACCAGCCCGCCGGACAGAACGGCAACGGCACCCCGCTCCAGGTGTGGGACGCCAGCGGCGCCACCAACCAGCAGTGGAAGGCCACCAAGAACGGCGACGGCTCCTACACCCTGACCAACGTCGCCAGCGGCCGGGTCCTGGACGAGCCGGGCGGCCAGACCGCCAACGGGACCAAGCTGCTGGTCTGGGACAACAACGGCGGCGCCAACCAGCACTGGAAGGCCGCCCAGAACGGCGACGGCTCCTACACCCTCATCAACGTCGCCAGCGGCCGGGCCCTGGAGACCCCCGGCAACCAGACCGCCAACGGCACCGCCGTCCAGATCTGGGACTCCTGGGGCGCCGCCAACCAGCACTGGACCTTCAGGTCGTCCGGGTCGCCCACCCCGGCTCCGACCCCGACAACGCCCGCGCCGGGCGGCACGTGCGCCCTTCCGTCGAGCTACCGGTGGTCCTCCACGGGTGCGCTGGCGCAGCCGGCGAACGGGTGGGCGTCGGTGAAGGACTTCACGAACGTCATGTACAACGGCAAGCACCTGGTCTACGGCTCGAACGTGTCGGGGTCGTCGTACGGCTCCATGATGTTCAGCCCGTTCACCAACTGGTCGGACATGGCGTCGGCCGGACAGAGCGGGATGGGCCAGGCCGCAGTGGCGCCCACACTGTTCTACTTCGCGCCCAAGAACATCTGGGTGCTCGCCTACCAGTGGGGTCAGTGGCCGTTCATCTACCGCACCTCCAGCGACCCGACCAACCCCAACGGCTGGTCCGCGCCGCAGCCGCTGTTCACCGGCAGCATCCCCAAGTCCAGCACCGGCCCGATCGACCAGACCCTGATCGCCGACGGCCAGAACATGTACCTGTTCTTCGCCGGTGACAACGGCAGCATTTACCGGGCGAGCATGCCGATCGGGAACTTCCCGGGCAGCTTCGGCTCGTCGTACACGACGGTCATGAGCGACACCACGAACAACCTGTTCGAGGCGCCGCAGGTATACAAGGTCAAGGACCAGAACCAGTACCTCATGATCGTCGAGGCGCAGGGTGTGAACGGGCGCTACTTCCGCTCGTTCACGGCCTCCAGCCTGAACGGTTCCTGGACCCCGCAGGCCGCCAGCGAGAGCAACCCCTTCGCAGGCAAGGCCAACAGCGGTGCCACCTGGACCAACGACATCAGCCACGGCGACCTGGTCCGCAGCAACCCCGACCAGACCATGACCATCGACCCGTGCAACCTGCAGTTCCTCTACCAGGGCAAGTCCCCCACCGCGGGCGGCCCCTACGACCAACTGCCGTACCGGCCCGGTGTCCTCACCCTGCAGCGCTGACGTCGCGGTTGCGCTGCTCTGGGGAGGAGGAGGGGGTTCCCCAGAGCGGCGTCCCGCGGGGCGCGGGCCTGTGGGGCGGCGCTCTGCCTGGCGTCGGAGGTTCACCGCGGTCCGCCGGGGCCGGGCAGCCGGCGCTCGCTGCGCAGCGGTGAGAAGAAGACCGGTACCCAGACCGTGGCCAGCCCTGCCGCCCCGGCCCACAGGGCTGCCCGGACGGAGCCGAACTCGCCCAACAGACCGGCCAGCGCCGCACCGACAGCGAGTGAGCCGGTCAGCACGACCCGCATGGTGGCGTTCATCCGGCCGAGCAACCGGTCCGGAGTCACGCTCTGGCGGAAGCTGACCTTGATCACATTGTCTATGCCGACCTTGAACGTCGTGATCAGCCAGGCGCCCACGGCGAGCCAGAGTGCCGGACCCCGGTCGGCCAGCGCCATGAGGAAGCCGAACGGCGCGATGGCGAGCCCCATCAGCCACAGCACCCGGCCCGCGCCGAAGCGGCGGGCGAGCCGTCGGGCCGACAGCGAACCGATGAACACGCCGAGCCCCCCGGCGGCGAAGAACAGGCCGATGACGCCGTTGGAGAGCCCGAGCTCACGGGCGAACAGCACCGGGAGCATGGTCTGGCACAGCTGGACGGACAGGTTGGTCACCGCTCCGGCGAGTGCGATGGGGCGCAGGACCGGATGACCGAACACGAAGCGCAGGCCTTCGCCGATCTCGCCGGAGAGGCGTTCGCCGCGCGGGGGCCGTGACGGTGGCTCCGGTCGGCGGATGCGCAGCAGGAGGACCGCCGAGCACAGGTAGCCGGCCGCGTCGACTGCGATGGCCGTCGGGGCCGACAGCAATGCCACCAGGAAGCCGCCCGCGCTTCTTCCGCCGACCAGGGTGAGCGCATCCACCGTCACGAGGTGGGCGTTGGCCTCGGTGAGCTGCTCCCGTCCGACCAGATGGGGCAGTTGGCTCAGGGCGGCCACATCGAAGAACACCGTGGCCGCGCCCGCCAACAGGACCACCAGATACAGCTGGTGGATGGTCAGGATCCCCAGGATCCAGGCCACCGGAACCGAGCCGAAGAGCGCCGCCCTGACCAGGTCGGCGGCGATCATCACGGGTCGCTTCCGCATCCGGTCCACCCAGGCTCCGGCCGGCAGGCCGATCAGCAGGAAGGAGAGCGTGCTCAACATCGCCAGCAGGCCGACCTGTCCGGCCGAGCAGTGCAGGGCCAGCACGGCTGCCAGCGGCATCGCCAGGGAGCTGACCGAGGTGCCGAGCTTGCTTGCGGCTGCTGCGCTGATGAGCAGGCGGAAGCCGGGGTCGTGGAGGACCGAACGGCGCGGTCCGGCAGTGGGATGGGCCGCGTCCGGCTGAAGAGCGGGATCAGTGGTGGCCGGGCCGGTCGTGGTGGTCATGGAACGAGCCTCTTGCCGAGGAGCCCGGCAGGCCATGAATTTAGGCTGTACTGAATCCTGACCTGCCGGCCGTGGGATCTTTCTCCACAGAAGGGCTGCACCGTGCTGGACCTGGCCTTCTCCGTCCGCGATCTGGCCCGCACCAGGTTCGCCCTGTCGCCGCTGTGGGAGGTGGTGGCCAGCGTCAGGGTGCTGAAGCACCCGGCCGAGCACTCCCTCTACCGGCCCTGGAGCGACGAAGCCGGCCGGCGGTTGGCCGCCTCGGGGCTGGACTGGGGCCTGCTCGCCGATCTGATCCCGCAACCGCCCCTGGCCATACCGGTCTTCATCGCGCCGCCACCGACCACCCCGGTCGCCGATCTGGGACTCGAACTGGCCGTACTGCGATCCACCCCACCGGACCGGGTCCGGTCCGGACTCAGCGGTCAGCGGGCACCCCGCTCCGAGCGGATCGAACGGCTGCGGAGCGATCCGCGCCGCGGTCTTGCCGAACTCGCCGACGTCGTGGAGGCGTACTGGGACATCGCACTCGCGCCGTACTGGCCGCGGATGCGTTCCCTTCTGGAGGGCGACGTGCTCCACCGGGCCAGGCTGTTCGCCGAGTACGGAGCGCAGCAGCTGCTCAACGACCTCGGCCCCGGCGTGACGTGGGACGCCGACACGCTGTACGTGGGGCACCACTACGCTCGTGGCAGCCGGCAACTCGGCGGGCGCGGTCTCCTCCTCGTTCCGTCGGTGTTCGTCTGGCCCCGGGTCTTCTCCGTCATCACCGCGAACTGGCAGCCCACGCTGCGGTATCCACCGCGCGGCGTGGCCACGCTGTGGGAACGGCGGTCCTCGCTCCCACAGGCCCTGGCATCGGTCATCGGCCGGTCCAGGGCTCGTCTGCTGGCCGAACTCGACATGCCCGCGTCGACGTCCGACCTGGCCCGCCGCACCGCGATCACCGCTGGTGGCGTCTCCCAGCACTTGGCCGCACTACGGGCCGCCGGCCTGGTCGAGGCCCACCGAAGCGGCCGGTACGTGTTCTACGCCCGGACCGAGGCGGCGGAGGTTCTGCTGACGGCCGCCGATGCACGCTGCGGTGAGGTGAAGGTGCCACGGTCGGACTGAGACTGTCCTCGATGCGGAAAGTGCTTGCCCTGGAGTGCACTTCAGCTCCTACAGTGCAGGCCCATGACCATGAGATACCGCAGTCTGGGCGGGACCGGCATAGAGGTCAGTGCGCACTGCCTCGGCACGATGATGTTCGGAGCGGTGGGGAACCCGGACCACGAGGAGTGCGCGCGGATCATCCATGCCGCGCTCGATCAGGGGATCAACTTCGTCGACACCGCGGACATGTACTCCGCCGGGGAGTCCGAGGAGATCGTCGGCAAGGCGCTCAAGGGGCGGCGCGACGATGTCGTGCTCGCCACCAAGGTCCACTTCCAGATGGGAGAGGGACGCAACCGCAGCGGGAACTCGCGGCGGTGGATCGTACGGGCCGTGGAGGACAGCCTGCGGCGGCTGGACACCGACTGGATCGACCTCTACCAGGTGCACCGGCCCGACCACTCGACGGACATCGAGGAGACCCTTTCGGTCCTCGGCGACCTGGTGCGGGCCGGCAAGATCCGCGCCTTCGGCTGTTCCACCTTCCCCGCCGAGGAGATCGTCGAGGCGCATCACGTCGCCGAGCGGCGGGCCCTCCCGCGGTTCCGGACGGAGCAGCCCCCGTACTCGATCCTCGCGCGAGGGATCGAGGCCTCCGTGCTGCCCGTCACTCGGCGGTACGGGATGGGGGTGGTGACCTGGAGCCCGCTCGCGTCCGGCTTCCTGAGCGGCAGGTACCGGCTCGGCAGGCCCGTCGACCTGAACTCGGGGAGGGCGGCGTTGACGCCCGCGCGCTTCGACCCGGCGATACCCGGCAACATCGCCAAGCTGGAGGCCGTGGAACAGCTCGTCGAGCTCGCCGACGGCATCGGCTGCACCCTGCCAGAGCTGGCCGTCGCCTTCCCGGTCGCACATCCCGCGGTCACCTCGGTGATCATCGGACCGCGGACCATGGACCAGCTGAACTCGCTGGTCAAGGGCGCCGGACTGGTCCTCGACGACGAGATGCTCGACCGGATCGACGAGATCGTGCCCCCAGGGACGAACCTCTACCACCCGGACGGGGTGTGGCGTTCGCCGGCTCTGACCGACACCGCGCAGCGTCGGCGGGCACCGGGGGACCGGGCTGCGGGCTAGGCCCCGCCCTCCGTGTCAGCCCGGAGCTTGGCAGGGCGCGATGTTTCACGTGAAACAGGGACGGACGGCCCCTTGCGGACGGCGGCGAATCCGAGCGGCCGTCATGGCGACTCCGTCTCCGGGCCGCCGAAGTCCGGGCTGCTGAAGTCCGGAGGCGTGTACCCGGGCCGGGGTCCCTGCGAGGAGGAGCCAGGACTCGTGAAGTCGGGTCGGGTGTATCCGAGGTTGGGGATGCGCCCGGCCTTCGGCGTGCGCGGGGACGGATGCACCGGCCCCACGCTCGGATCGGCCAGCGCGTCCCGCAGGAACGGCAGGATTCCCCGTTCCAGCAGGGCGTGCCGCCAGGCCTCGCGGGCCTGCGCGACCTCGTCGGGTATCGCCCCGGGCTCGTCCGCGGCCACCACCTCGGTGGCGCGGTTGCGGACGGCCGTCACCAGCAGCCCGATCACCGCGAACAGCAGGGAGACCACCGTCAGCGCGCCGAACAGCCAGCCTGCCGTCAGCATCGTGTCGGCGAAGGCGGGTTCGGGCTCCACCGCCTTCAGGGTGTAGCCCACCACCAGGAAGATCAGCATGGCGGTGCCCGCCAGGACCGGCGCGAGCACCGCGACCACGGCACTGACGCCCGCGCCGTCGTCGCCCTCGCCCTGCCCGGCCCTCTGGTCTTCTGCCGATCCGGGGCCGGACAGGGCCTCGTCGCGTCGTTCCACGCGGAGTTTCACGTAGTGGTCGTACTCGGCCGCAGCCGCGGCCGTCAGCAGCGCGATGGCCCCGATGGCCATCGTGCGCAGTTGTTCGGCGTTCAGTCGCTCACCGAGGGAGGCGAGCTCGGGCCGTTCGTGCGCGGTGCGCAGCGCCTCGTCGAGGAGCCGATCGAACTCGGGTCGGTCTTCGGCCAGCAGGTGCGGAGCGCTGTTCATGTGCATCCCCCGATGCTCCGTGGGGACCGGTTTGCCCGCGTAGACCCGGGCGCCGGCACAAACGGAGGAGAGCCTGCTACGGATAGGGCGATGGTAGAGCGCCCATGCCACGCCGTGACAGGGGCTTTCCTGAAATTACCCCCCTTCTGATAACCCTCAGTCGTTCAGCGGGAGTTGAACGACCAGCAGTTTGCCCGCCATCGTGACCCCGCCGTCCATGGCGATGGCGAGTCCTTCCGCGTATACGTGCGGGCCGTTCACCGCCTCCGGGCCGCGGGACTCGTCGCCGTCCTCGGTGCCCACCTCGCCCAGCAGGTACGGGATCGGGCTGTGTCCGTGCACGACATGGCCACCGCCGTAGATGCCGAGGAGCTCGCGCACGGCCTGCGGGCCGGTCTCCTCGTCGCGGAAGGCGAACCGCTTGGTGAACTTGCGGAACAGGTCCCAGGTGATGTCGGCGTCGTTGCGGTTGAGCAGCTCGTGGATGGTGTCGTTGACGTCCTCGATGGAGTCGCCGTAGTCGAGGTACGCGGTGGTGTCGGAGTGCAGCAGCAGGTGCCCGTCCACCAGCACGGCCGCGTCCAGCCGCGACATCCACTGGAGGTGTACGTCCTCCAGGCGCTCCATGTCCGTGCGCTGGCCGCCGTTGAGGAGCCAGGCGGCCTGGAAGGTCGCGGTGCCGGCGCCCGAGGCGATGGGGGTGTCGCCGAACCGCTTGGCGCCGATGAGCAGCAGCTCGTGGTTGCCCATGAGGGCCTTGCAGTAGCCGCCGGCGGCGGCGGCCTCGGCGGACAGGCGCATGACGAGGTCGATGACGCCGATGCCGTCGGGGCCGCGGTCGGTGAAGTCGCCGAGGAACCACATGCGCGCGTTGCCGGCCGACCAGCGGCGGTCGGCGTCGATGAGGCCCTGGGCCTGGAGCTCGGTGACGAGCTCGTCGAGGTAGCCGTGGACGTCGCCGACGACGTACAGCGGTCCGGGGCCCGAGGCCTGGGGCTCCTGGGGCACGTACTGGACCTGGACGGTGTCGCCCGGCCCGCCGCGGCCGATGATCGGCAGATCGCGGTGGGTGGGCGTGTAGCCCGCGTCGAAGTCGTCCTCTTCGGCCGGTCCGCCCGCGGCGGGTGCCTGGCCCACGGGCGGCGGCGGGGGCACGGGCGCGCCCTCCCCGTAGTACGCGGGGTACTCGCCGTACACGGGGGCATCGTCGGGACGCCCGCCGGGCACGCCGTACGGGGCGGGCTCGGTGACCGGAACTCGGAAGTCCCGCAGCGTCTCCGTCCGCATCGCGGGTCCCTGACCGGCCCCCTGAGTCATCGACCCCTCCACCACCGTCGCGCTGCCGTACACCTGCGGACCCTCCTCACCTCCGGGGCGGAGGGTCCGTGATGTCGTGCGCCCATCATAGGAATGCAGCTCGCGCTCTGTGACGCACCAGGGGTGGTGAATCCTGGGCGGAACCAATAGTTCCTGCCGCTTTCGCCCGAAAAAGGCGTTCCGGAATTCCTTGGCGGGACCGTCGACCCCGCCGGTATCGCGATGTTGCGGTCAGTCCTTGGCCGGTGACCGGGGCGGACTGATGGTCGTACGGGGCTGCCTGCGCTGCGAGGAAGTACGGACGATCAGCTCGGTCGGGACCACCTGTTCGACCGGGCGGCCGGTGTCGACCCCCTCGATGGCGTCGATGAGCAGCTGGACGACGGCGGTGCCGATGCGGCGCGGTTTGAGGGAGAGGGTGGTGATGGGCGGTTCGGTGTTGGCGTACACGGTGGACTCGCTGCAGCACACGAGCAGCAGGTCCTCGGGGACGCGCAGGCCGTAGCGCCGGGCGGCGGCGAGCAGATCGGTCCCGTTGGGGTCGAAGAGCCCGTAGACGGCGTCGGGCCGGTCGGGCCGGGCGAGCAGCCGGTCTGCGGCGACGGCTCCCGCGCACGGGTCGTGGGCGGGGTAGGACTCGTAGACGGGGTCCTGTCCGACGCGCTCGCACCAGCTGAGGTAGGCGGTGGTGGAGAGCCGGGTGTAGGTGTCGGTGGTGGTGCCGGTCAGCAGTCCGATCCGGCGCGCGCCGGCGGCGGCGAGGTGGTCGAGCAGGTTGAGTACGGCGGCCTCGTGGTCGTTGTCGACCCAGGCGGTGACGGGCAGGGAGCCCGCCGGACGGCCGTCGGAGACGACGGGGAGCCCTTGGCGGACCAGTTCGCTGACGACGGGATCGTGGTCGGAGGGGTCGATGACGACGGTGCCGTCGAGGGCCACGTTGGACCACACGTCGTGTCGGGAGGTGGCGGGGAGGATGACGAGGGCGTAGCCGCGGGCGAGCGCGGCGGAGGTGGCGGCCCTGGCCATCTCGGCGAAGTAGGCGAATTCGGTGAAGGTGAAAGGTTCATCCCCGTACGTCGTCACGGTCAGGCCGATGAGGCCCGACTTGCCGGTACGGAGGGTGCGGGCCGCGGCGGAGGGGCGGTAGCCCAGCCGGTCGGCGACCTCGCGAACGTGGCGGCGGGTGGCGTCCGGCAGCCGTCCCTTGCCATTGAGCGCGTCGGAGACGGTCGTGATCGAGACGCCCGCCGCGGCGGCCACGTCCCTGATGCCGGCCCGGCCCTGTCGGCCGGCGGCCCGCCGGGTGGTCTCGGTCCGGCTCACCTGATGCTTCCCTGCTGCTGTCATGGCGAGCCGATAGTAGGGCTCGGAGGGGTGGGTGGTCCGGGTGCATATGCACGCGTTGACAGGCACGATTCTGCATGGTTCGCCACCCCCAATGACCTTGGAAATGAAGGAATTTGGGAGCAGGGGGCGAGCGGGCTGTTTGTCGTCGGGTACGGGCATGCCAAAACGGTGTGGTCTCGGGGCGGTCTCAACTCACCTGTACGAGGGATGCGCGCCACGGCGTGGGCCACCGGCGTGCGCATATATGCGTGCGCTCCCCCGCAATCCTGGCGCTGCCATTTTCGGGAGAGCGGAATCCTCATAAGGTGAGCAGTATTGAGTCGACGGCGACGTCGTACGGGACGGTCGAGGAGGACCTGCGGTGAGCGAGAAGAGCCCGAAGCTGCGCGCCGAGCTGGACGGCATTCCCACCTACAAGCCGGGGAAGCCCGCTGCCGCGGGCGGGCCCGTCGCGTACAAGCTGTCCTCGAACGAGAACCCCTACCCGCCGCTGGCCGGGGTGCTGGAGAGCGCGGTCGCGGCGGCCGGACAGTTCAACCGCTACCCCGACATGGCCTGCACGGGCCTGGTGAACGAGCTCGCCGAGCGGTTCGGTGTGCCGGTCGAGCACATCGCCACCGGCACGGGCTCCGTGGGTGTGGCCCAGTCGCTGATCCAGTCCACGGCGGGCCCGGGTGACGAGGTCATCTACGCCTGGAGGTCCTTCGAGGCCTACCCGATCATCACGCAGATCTCGGGTGCGAAGTCCGTGCAGGTTCCGCTGACCGACGGGGACGTGCACGACCTCGACGCGATGTTCGACGCGATCACCGAGCGGACCCGGCTGATCTTCGTTTGCAACCCCAACAACCCCACCGGCACCGCGGTGCGCCGCGCCGAGCTGGAGCGGTTCCTGGACCGGGTGCCCTCGGACATCCTGGTGGTGCTGGACGAGGCGTACCGCGAGTTCGTCCGCGACGTCGAGGTGCCGGACGGCATCGAGCTCTACCGCAACCGCCCGAACGTCTGCGTGCTGCGCACGTTCTCCAAGGCGTACGGGCTGGCCGGCCTGCGCGTGGGCTTCGCGGTGGCACACGAGCCGGTGGCGGCGGCGCTGCGCAAGACGGCGGTGCCCTTCGGCGTCAGCCAGCTCGCCCAGGACGCGGCGGTCGCCTCGTTGCGGGCCGAGGACGAGCTGATGGGCCGTGTCGGGGCGCTGGTGGGCGAGCGCGCGCGGGTTTACAAGACGCTGCTGGGCCAGGGCTGGACCGTGGTGCCGGAGACGCAGGCGAACTTCGTGTGGATGCGGCTGGGGGAGCGGACCGCCGAGTTCGCGGCGGCCTGCGAGAAGGCCGGTGTGGTGGTCCGGCCCTTCGCGGGCGAGGGCCTGCGGGTCACGATCGGTGAGACCGAGGCGAACGACCTCTTCCTGCACACGGCGGAGGCCTTCTTCAAGGAGATGTAGCCCCGGAGGGCTGCGAGAGCACGGGAGCTACGCGAGTTCCACGCGGATCGGGTCGCCGTCGCGGACGGTGGACAGCAGGCGGGGGTCGCCGTCGAACGAGCCGAGCACGTTGCACGGGCTCGCCAGGCGGCTCTCGCCTCCGCGCGAGATGGGTGTGGGGCCGTAGGGCAGTGCGAGTGCGTCGCCCTCGGTCCAGAACGCGACCGTGCCCGGTTCGACGACCTGCCGGGCGTCGTGTTCGAGCGCCACGGAGACGCCGGTGTCGAAGTAGACCTCCTCCCCCCACGTATGGGCGGAGGCGGAGATCGGAAGGGCCTCGGCCAGCGCCTTGCTGGTCGGGGTCTCGTCGAGCGTTGCCGTGAGCTGGCCCGCGGGCCAGGAGATGCGAATCCTCATGAGCGGCATTCAACAATCTGTTGAATGCGTTGACTAGGGGGACCCCGGCTGAAAGGCGCCGGAAGCAGTGCGACATAATGCTTGTGAATGTGAACGCGTTCACAAGCGTGCCCTGCTTTGTCTCGTATTGAGTAGGGCGCGCCGGGCAGTCTGCGGCAGTGACCACGGCGAACCGAAGGAGACGACGACGTGGACGTAGCTTTGGCGCCAGAGACGTTGGCGCGCTGGCAGTTCGGCATCACCACCGTCTACCACTTCCTCTTCGTCCCGCTGACGATCTCGCTCGCCGCGCTCACGGCAGGCCTTCAGACCGCATGGGTGCGTTCGGGGAAAGAGAAGTACCTCAGGGCCACCAAGTTCTGGGGCAAGCTCTTCTTGATCAATATCGCGATGGGCGTCGTCACGGGCATCGTGCAGGAGTTCCAGTTCGGCATGAACTGGTCCGACTACTCGCGCTTCGTCGGTGACGTCTTCGGAGCCCCGCTGGCCTTCGAGGCGCTCATCGCCTTCTTCTTCGAATCGACCTTCATCGGCCTGTGGATCTTCGGCTGGGACAAACTGCCGAAGAAGATCCACTTGGCCTGCATCTGGATGGTCTCGATCGGCACCATCCTCTCCGCGTACTTCATCCTCGCGGCCAATTCCTGGATGCAGCACCCGGTCGGCTACCGGATCAACAAGGAGCGGGGCCGGGCCGAGCTCACCGACTTCTGGCTGGTCCTCACCCAGAACACCGCGCTGACCCAGTTCTTCCACACCATCACGGCGGCCTTCCTGGTCGGCGGCGCCTTCATGGCCGGCATCTCCGCCTTCCACCTGGCCCGCAAGAAGCACATCCCCGTGATGCGGACCTCGCTGAGGCTCGGCCTGGTCACCCTGATCATCGCCGGCATGGGCACCGCCATCAGCGGTGACCTGCTCGGAAAGGTGATGTTCAAGCAGCAGCCGATGAAGATGGCCGCCGCGGAGGCGCTCTGGGACGGCGAGGCGCCCGCACCCTTCTCCGTCTTCGCTTACGGAGACGTGGAAAAGGGCCACAACAAGGTCGCCATAGAGATCCCGGGCCTGCTGTCCTTCCTGGCCAATGACGACTTCACCTCCTTCGTTCCCGGCATCAACGACGTCAACAAGGCCGAACAGGAGAAGTTCGGGCCCGGCGACTACCGGCCCAACATCCCGGTCGCCTACTGGGGCTTCCGCTGGATGATCGGCTTCGGCATGGCTTCCCTCGGCGTCGGCGTGCTGGGGCTCTGGCTCACCCGGAAGAAGTTCATGCTGCCGCCGAGCCTGCGCACCGGCGAGGACGAGGTTCCGCACCTGGTCCTCTTCAAGAAGGCGCTGAGCCCCCGGTTCGCCACGTGGTACTGGATCGTCGCCCTCTGGACCATGGGCTTCCCGCTCATCGCCAACTCCTGGGGCTGGATCTTCACCGAGATGGGCCGCCAGCCCTGGGTGGTCTACGGAGTCCTGCGCACCCGCGACGCGGTCTCGCCCCACGTCTCCCAGGGTGAGGTGCTCACCTCGATGATCGGCTTCACGCTTCTGTACGCCGTGCTCGCGGTGATCGAGGTCAGGCTGCTGGTGAAGTACGTCAAGCTCGGGCCTCCCGAGCTCAGCGAGGCCGACCTGAACCCGCCCACCAAGATCGGCGGGGACGACAAGAACCCCGACCGGCCGATGGCCTTCTCGTACTGAGGCTGAGGGGACCGCACCATGCAACTCCATGACGTCTGGTTCGTGCTCATCGCCGTCCTGTGGACCGGCTACTTCTTCCTGGAAGGCTTCGACTTCGGAGTCGGCGTACTGACCAAGCTGCTGGCCCGCGACCGCAAGGAGAAGCGGGTCCTGATCAACACGATCGGGCCCGTGTGGGACGGCAACGAGGTCTGGCTGCTCACCGCCGGCGGTGCGACCTTCGCCGCCTTCCCCGAGTGGTACGCCACCCTCTTCTCCGGGTTCTACCTGCCGCTCCTGGCCATCCTGGTCTGTCTGATCGTCCGCGGCGTCGCCTTCGAGTACCGCCACAAGCGGGCCGAGGACAGGTGGCAGACCAACTGGGAACACGCGATCTTCTGGACCTCGCTGATCCCCGCCTTCCTGTGGGGCGTGGCCTTCGCCAACATCGTGCGCGGTGTGAAGATCGACGAGCACATGAATTACGTCGGAAGCCTCTTCGACCTGCTCAACGTCTACTCCCTCCTCGGCGGCCTGGTCACTCTCACCCTCTTCACCTTCCACGGAGCGGTGTTCACCTCGCTCAAGACGGTCGGGGACATCCGGGAGCGCTCGCGCACGATGGCGACCCGGCTCGGCGTCCTCACTGCCGTGCTGGCACTCGTCTTCCTGATCTGGACCCAGGTCTCGCACGGTGACGGCAAGAGCCTGATCGCCATGGCCGTCGCGGTCCTGGCGCTGGTCGGAGCCCTCGCCTTCAACCTGGCGGGCCGCGAGGGCTGGTCGTTCGCCCTGTCCGGCATCACCATCGCCGCCGCGGTCACGATGCTCTTCCTGACGCTCTTCCCGAACGTGATGCCGTCCTCGCTGAACGACGCCTGGAACCTCACGGTCACCAACGCCTCGTCCAGCCCGTACACCCTGAAGATCATGACCTGGTGTGCGGGAGTGGCCACGCCGCTCGTCCTGCTCTACCAGGGCTGGACGTACTGGGTGTTCCGCAAGCGGATCGGTACGCAGCACATCGCTGATGCGCACTGATCCCTGACCCTTCCGCCTGACCCTGCTCTGGGGGATGTTTCACGTGAAACCGATCGACCCGCGCCTGCTTCGGTACGCCCGGTCCACCCGCCTCTTCCTGGCGGCCGTGGTGGCCCTGGGGCTTGCCGGGGCAGGGCTGGTCGTCGGTCAGGCGATGCTGATCGCCGAGATCGTGGTCGGCGCCTTCGAGCAGGGACTGGACGGCGAGGCGTTGCGGATGCCGCTGCTGCTGCTCGCGGCAGTGGCCCTGGGGCGCGGCCTGCTCGCCTGGCTCACGGAGCTCGCCGCCCACCGGGCCGGCGCGGCGGTCAAGTCGCAGCTGCGGGGCCGGCTGCTGGACCGGGCAGCGGATCTGGGGCCCGGCTGGCTGAGCGGTCATGGGGTATCCCCTGGCCGAAGAGCTTGGGGAGGAACCGGGGCGCTGGTGGCGCTGGCCACCCGGGGCGTGGACGCCCTCGACGACTACTTCTCCCGCTATCTTCCCCAGCTGGGGCTCGCGGTGGTCGTCCCTGTCGCGGTCCTCGCCCGGATCGTCACCGAGGACTGGGTGTCGGCCGCCGTCATCGTCGTCACCCTGCCGCTCATTCCCCTGTTCATGGTGCTGATCGGTATGGCCACCCAGTCCCGGATGGACCGCCAGTGGCGGCTGCTGTCCCGACTGTCGGGGCATTTCCTGGACGTGGTGGCCGGGCTGCCCACGCTGAAGGTCTTCGGCCGGGCGAAGGCCCAGGCCGAGTCGATCCGCAAGATCACAGACGAGTACCGGCAGGCGACGGTGCGGACCCTGCGCACCGCCTTCCTCTCGTCGTTCGCGCTGGAACTGCTGGCGACGCTCTCGGTGGCACTGGTCGCCGTGACCATCGGCATGCGGCTGGTCCACGGGGACCTCGACCTGTACACCGGGCTGGTCATCCTCATCCTGGCGCCCGAGGCCTATCTGCCGCTGCGCCAGGTCGGGGCGCAGTACCACGCGGCCGCGGAGGGGCTCGCGGCCGCGGAGGAGATCTTCGAGGTGCTCCAGACCCCCGTCGCCGCCTCCGGCGGCACGGACCCGGTGCCGGCCTCGGGGCTGCGGATCGAGATCGACGGGGTCGCGGTCCGGTACGAGGGCCGGGGCGAGGACTCGCCGGGACCGGTCTCGCTGGCGGTCGAACCCGGGGAGTGCGTCGCCCTCACCGGGCCGAGCGGGGTGGGCAAGTCCACCCTGCTCCAAGTGGTGATGGGCTTTGTGGTGCCGACCGCGGGGCGGGTGCGGATCGGGGGCGTGGACCTCGCGTCGCTGTTGCTCAAGGAGTGGCGGGAGCGGATCGCATGGGTGCCGCAGCAGCCGCACCTGTTCGCCGGGACGATCGCGCAGAACGTACGCCTGGCGCGGCCGGATGCCTCCGCAGGCGCGGTGGCCGACGCGCTGAAGGACGCCGGGGCGTGGGAGTTCGTATCCGCGCTGCCGCGGGGCGTCGACACGGAACTGGGGGACGGCGGGGCCGGCCTGTCCGCCGGACAGCGCCAGCGGCTGGCGCTGGCGCGGGCGTTCCTCGCGGACCGGCCGGTGCTGCTGCTGGACGAGCCGACCGCGGCTCTCGACGGGGAGACCGAGGCGGCCGTGGTCGACGCGGTGCGACGCCTCGCGGTGGGGCGCACCGTCCTCTTGGTCGTCCACCGGCCGGCGCTGCTGGCCGTCGCCGACCGCGTGGTTCCGGTGGGCGCGACGGGGCTCCTCGCCTCTCCCTCCCCCGCCCGGCGCGGGGCGGTCCCCAGGACCTCCGGCGGCTCCGGCCGGGCGCACGACGGGCCGTCCGCTCCCGGGGAGTGGATCCCCGGCAGCACCCCGGAAAGGGCGGGCACGGCTGCCGGAGCCGGGACGGGCGGCGGCGATCCGTTTCGGCGGGTGCGCGCCGTGGCCAAGGCGTGGCAGGGCAGGTTCCGGCTCGGTCTGCTGCTCGGGGCGCTGGCCGTCGGGTGCAGTGTCGGGCTGATGGCCGTCTCCGGATGGCTCATCTCGCGTGCCTCGGAACAACCGCCGGTGCTCTACCTGATGGTGGCCGTCACGGCCACCCGGACCTTCGGGCTCGGTCGCGCGGTCTTCCGGTACGCGGAGCGGCTCGTCTCCCACGATGCCGTGCTGCGGATGCTCGCCGAACTGCGGGTGTCGGTGTTCCGGCGGCTGGAGCGCATCGCGCCCGCCGGGCTGCGGGAGCACCGACGCGGAGACCTGCTGGCCCGTCTGGTGGCCGATGCCGACGCCCTCCAGGACTACTGGCTGCGCTGGCTGCTGCCGGTCGGCACCGCGGTGCTCGTCGGGACCGGCTCGGTCGCCTTCACCGCCTGGCTGCTCCCCGGGGCAGGGGCCGCGCTCGCCGTCGGGCTGCTCGCCGCCGGGGTCGGGGTGCCGCTGGTCGCCGGTGCCTGCGCACGGCGTGCGGAGCGGCGGCTGGCGCCGGCCCGGGGAGAGCTCGCCACCCGGGTGGCCGACCTGCTCACCGGGACCGCCGAGCTGACCGTCGCCGGCGCGCTTGCCGGGCGCAAGGACGCCGCGCGGCAGAGCGACCGGACGCTGACCGCCATCGCCGCGCGGGGAGCCGCCGCCACGGGGCTCGGGAGCGGGCTCTCCGCCCTCGTGTGCGGGCTGACCGTGGTGGTCGCGGCGGCCGTGGCCGCCGGCGCCGTGCACGACGGACGGCTGTCCGGCGTGGCCATGGCTGTTGCCGTGCTGACCCCGCTCGCGGCCTTCGAGGCGGTCAACGGGCTTCCGCAGGCCGTTCAGTACCGCCAGCGCGTGCGCCGCAGCGCCGAGCGGATCTACGAGGTCATCGACGCTCCCGTCCCGGTCGCCGAGCCGGAGCGGCCGGCCGAGGTGCCCGCCTCCCCGTTCCCGCTGCGGCTGACGGGGCTCGCCGCCCGGCACCCCGGACAGGAGCACGACGCGCTGCATGGGCTGGACCTGACCCTGGAGGCCGGCCGGCGGATCGCCGTCGTCGGATCCTCGGGTGCGGGCAAGACCTCACTGGCCCAGGTCCTGCTGCGGTTCCTGGACCTGCACGAAGGCGCGTACACCCTGGGCGGTACCGACGCGCGCACGCTCGACGGTGACGGGGTCCGCCGGATCGTGGGCCTGTGCGCCCAGGACGCGCACCTGTTCGACAGTTCGGTGCGGGAGAACCTGCGGCTGGCCCGGACCGGGGCGAGCGAGGAGCAGCTGCGGGAGGCCCTGGCGGCGGCCCGGCTGCTGGAGTGGGCCGACGGTCTCCCCGACGGGCTGGACACCCTGGTCGGCGAGCACGGCGAGCGGATCTCCGGCGGCCAGCGGCAGCGCCTGGCCCTGGCCAGGGCCCTGCTCGCCGACTTCCCCGTCCTCGTGCTCGACGAGCCGGCCGAGCACCTGGACCTGGCCACAGCCGACGCCCTGACGGCGGATCTGCTCGCCGCGACCGAGGGCCGCACCACCGTGCTGATCACGCACCGGATGGCAGGCCTGGAGGCGGTCGACGAGGTGCTCGTGCTGGATCGCGGAGCGGTCGTGCAGCGCGGAACGTACGCAGAGCTGGCCGCAGCCGAGGGCCCGCTGCGGAACATGATGGAGCGGGAGCGGCTGGCCGACGGCGCTCTGGCCGACTTTCCCCGGTAAATGGGACTAACTAGGCTCAAGGGCATGTCAGTGCAGGAGTCGCAGGAACCGCCTGAGCCATCACCCGGAACGCCGGACCCGCTGGAGGCGGCCACCTTGGCCACCCGGAGTCTGCAGGGCCTCTCGACCGAGCTCACGGCCCGGGTACCGCGACTCCTTGAGGCCATGCGGTCGGTCGGGACCGGCCTCGAACTGCACTCCACCCTCGACCGCATCTGCGAGACCGCCGCCGAACTCGCCGACGCCCGCTACGCGGCGATCGGCGTGGTCGACACGGAGGGCCGCGGCCTGTCGGACTTCGTCACCTTCGGCATCGACGCCGAGGTGGCCCGGAAGATAGGGCACCGGCCGGACGGGAAGCGGGGCCTGCTCGGCGCGCTGATCTCCCATCCCGAGACGGTGCAGCTCGCCGATCTGACGGAGGATCCGCGCTCGGCCGGGTTCCCGCCGCACCACCCGCCCATGAAGACCTTCCTCGGCGTCCCGATCCGGGTGCAGGGGGAGATCTTCGGCAATCTGTACCTCGCCGAGAAGAACGGCGGCGGCCGGTTCACCGACTACGACGTCCACATGGTCCGGGTCCTGGCCACCGAGGCGGGCATCGCCATCGGCAACGCCCGGCTGTACGAGGCCGCCACCCAGCGCGAGCGGTGGATCGACGGCTCGGTGGCCGTCACGACCGCCCTGCTCTCGGGCGGGGACGCCGACGACGCTCTCGCGGTGGTGGCCGAGCAGGCCCGCCACCTTGCGGACTCCGCCGCAGGGATCGTGATGCTCCCGGCCGAGGAGGGCGGCATGGAGATCGTCGCCGTGTCGGCAGAGAACCCCGCCACCTCGCTCGGCCTGGTGGTCCCGGCCGAGAGTCCGGTGGTGGCGAAGCTGCTCCGGGGCGAGCCGGTCTTCGTGGACGACGCCGCCTCCGACCCCCGCATGGTCAGCCGCCTGACCAGCCAGTACGGACCCTGCATGATGCTGCCGCTGCACAGCGGCGGGCGGGTGCTGGGCGCGCTGGTGACCCCGCGGGGCCACGGCAGGAGGCCCTTCAGCGAGGCCGAGCGGACCCTGGCCACCCAGTTCGCCTCCCAGGCGGCGCTCGCGCTGATGATGGCCGAGGCACAGCGCGACCGGGAGCGGCTCGCCGTGTTCGAGGACCGCGACCGGATCGCCCGGGACCTGCACGATCTGGTCATCCAGCGGCTGTTCGCCACCGGGATGATGCTGGAGGGCGCCAAGCGGCGGTCGGTCGTCCCCGAGGTCGTCGACGGGGTCGGCAAGGCCGTGGACGAGCTGGACGTGACCATCCAGGAGATCCGCACCGCGATCTTCGCGCTCCAGCAGGGACCGGCCGAGGCCCCGTCGGGGCTGCGCACCCGGGTCCTGCGGGAGATCAACATGGCTGCGGTGCCGTTGGGCTTCAAGCCGGCGCACCGGTTCCTCGGCCCGATCGACGCGGTGGTCGGCGAGCTGGTGGGCAAGAACCTGATCGCGGCGCTGCGCGAAGCCCTGTCGAATGCCTTCCGGCATGCGGAGGCGTCCCGGATCGAGGTGGTCGTGGACTGCACCGCCACCCTGCCCGACGGGAGGCCCGGGGTGCGGCTGGAGGTCGCCGACGACGGGGTGGGCATCGCCGAGGGCGGCCGGCGCAGCGGGCTGCGGAATCTGCGCCGGCGGGCCGAGTCGCTGGGCGGGTCGAGCTCGTACGGGCCCGGTATCGGAGAGGACGGCAGCGGGACCACCCTGCTGTGGGAGGCTCCGCTCTGACCGCCTTCGCCGCTGGTGCCGGGCCCTACCGCAGGCGCGCGGCGTGTTTCGCGATGATGCGCTCGATGACGACGGCGACGCCGTCCTCGTTGTTGGCGACGGTACGACCGGAGGCAGCCGCGATCACGTCCGGGTGGGCGTTGCCCATCGCGTACGAGGTGCCCGCCCAGCGGAGCATCTCCACGTCGTTCGGCATGTCCCCGAAGGCGACGACCTCCGCGGGGGCGATACCGCGCTCGGCGCAGCACAGCTCCAGGGTGCTGGCTTTGGAGACCCCCAGCCCGCTGATCTCCAGCAGGGCCGTCGGGCTGGAGCGGGTGATCGATGCGTAGGCGCCGGCGGCCGAGCGGGCGAGCGCCAGGAACTCGTCCGGGGCGAGCTCGGCGTGGTGGGCGAGCAACTTGAGGACGGGGGCGGAGGTGTCGTCCGCGTCCTCCTCCAGCAGCTTTTCGGCGGTGGCCACATGGGCGCCCGGGTCCTTGAAGAACGGCGGGTACAGCGGCTCGTAGTTGATGCCGGTGGTCATCTCGACCGCGAAGGACGTGCCGGGGGCGGCGGCGCGCAGGGTCTCCACGACCGTCAGCGCCGTGGCCCGCGGCAGCGCGCGGACCTGGACGAACTCCCGGCCCGCGTGGAGATCGACCACCGCGGCTCCGTTCGCGCAGATCGCCAGGCCGTGGCCGTGGACGTGGTTGCTGACCACGTCCATCCAGCGGGCCGGGCGGCCCGTGACGAAGAAGACCTCGATTCCGGCCTCCTCGGCGGCGGCGAGTGCGGCGACCGTGCGGAGCGAGACGGATTTGTCGTCGCGCAGCAGGGTGCCGTCGAGGTCGGTGGCAATGAGCCGGGGCGTGGGGGTTGGCCCGTCCGGGCGCTGGGGAGCCGAGGTCACGGACCCATCTTCGCCCATGGCCCTGCGGCTGCGGACCAGAGTGGGCCGGGCCCCGCGCCGGATGGCGATCTTTCTCCCCCGGGCCGCCATCGGGAGATGCCCGCAGGGAAACGGTGACGGCTCATGTTTCACGTGAAACACGAGCGGGGCCGTAGTCTCGAACGCATGAGTCTGCGTCTGAGCACTGTGATTCTCCCGGTACGCCCGTGGCATGAGGGCGGCCGTGACCAGTGGGTGCGAGCCGAGCGGCTCGGGTTCCACACCGCGTACACCTACGATCACCTGACCTGGCGGTCCTTCCGCGACAAGCCGTGGTTTGGCGCGATCCCGACCCTGACCGCGGCGGCCGCCGCCACCGGGAAGATGCGGCTGGGCACGCTCGTCACCTCGCCGAACTTCCGGCACCCGGTGACGCTGGCCAAGGAGCTCATGTCCCTGGACGACATCTCCGGCGGCCGTTTCACCCTCGGTATCGGCGCCGGCGGCGACGGGTTCGATGCGAGCGCGCTGGGCCAGGACCCCTGGAGCCCGCGTGAGCGCGCGGACCGTTTTGCAGAGTTCGTGCCGCTGCTGGACCGCATCCTCACGGAGACCGCGGTCAGCGCGCGCGGCACGTTCTACTCCGCTGACGAGACCCGCAACCTTCCCGGCTGCGTTCAGCGGCCGCGACTGCCCTTCGCCGTCGCCGCCAACGGCCCGCGGGGTCTCAAGCTGGCCGCCGCCCACGGTCAGGCCTGGGTGACGACCGGCGATCCGAAGCTCTTCCAGGAGGGCACCCCCGAACAGTCGCTGGAGGCCATCCGCGGCCAGCTGGCCCGGCTGGACAAGGCATTCGCCGAGATCGGGCGTGCGTCCGAGACGGTGGAGAAGATCCTTTTGACCGGCTTCACCCCGGACCGCAACACGATGCTGGACTCCGTCGATGCGTTCGTCGACTTCGCCGGCCGCCACCAGGAGCTCGGCTTCACCGAGATCGTGATCCACGCGCCGATCCCGGACTCCGAGTTCGCGGCCGACGAGAACGTCTTCGAGAAGATCGCCACCGAGGGGCTCGCCCAGCTGGACGGCTGATGCCCTGGTGCCCCCGTCGCCACCGGGCGACGGGGGCACCAGGCTCAGGACGTCAGGACCTCATGCTGTCCAGGGAGGACTGGGCACGCTCCAGCAGATCGTCCGGGACTCCGCAGGGCAGGGCACGGAGTTCGTCGATCAGCGCCGACATCCGAGTGGCCCCCGCCTCACCGCGCCCCATCTCGTACTCGGTCCATGCGGCGTACTGCACGCACTGGAGCCGGTCCCCCAGATGGTCCGGACCCAGTTCGGCATAGACGCCGGCCGCGCGCGCACTGAGCTCGATCTCCTCCAGCCGCAGCGCCTCGATCTCCTCCTCGCTGCGCACCACGCCAGGGCGGGAACCCTCGTCTTCCTCGTCGTCAGCCTGCTCGTGCGCGCTGACACTCCAGTCGACCACCTGCGCCCGCTGGAGCCAGGTCTGGGCGAGCTCGGCCCGCAGCTGCGCGGCCGGGACCCCGGGGGACTCCGCGTTCTCGGCCAGCGCGCCCTCCAGGACCCGGACGGCCTGGTCCATCAGCTCCCGCGCCTGCGCCCACGCCGCAGCGGTGGCCTTCCTCCGCGGCGCCAGCCAGGCCAGGGAGCGCAGGATCCGCACCTCGGCGACCGGGGCATCCCCCGTCACCCGGTACAGCTCCAGGGACCGCTCGTACGCGGCGACCGCCTCCTGCTCCAGGCGCGCGGCCGAGAGCTGTTCCGCGGCTGCCTGCGCGAGGGCGGCCTGCGGGCGGGGGTCCTCCCAGCCCTTGGCCACCTCCGCCGCCAGCAGGTACTGCTCCGCCGCAGCCCGAGGGTCGTTCAGCTGCCGCAGCTGATCGCCGAGGAACTCCCGTACGGACACGGCCTGTCCCTCGCCGTGCTCCAGCAGATCGGGCAGCGTCGACTGCAGCACTTCCGCCGCGTCGGCGTTCCGGCTCTCCCGTGCGTACGCCCTGGCCAGTACCAGCCGGGCCTGCGCTCCTCCGTCGGAGGTCAGGCCTGCCTGGTCGAACCAGTGCGCCGCGGTGAGACCGTGCTCGGCCGCCTCCGCCGCAGCGTCGGCGCGTTGCAGCAGGATGTCCGCGAGGGTGAGCCGCACGACGCCCTGCGTCTCGGCCTCGATCACCTCCGCGGAGTGCTCCAGCGCGGAGCGCGCCGCCTTCTCCGCCTCCTCGGGCCGGCCCAGCGACATCAGCACGCCGGCCCGCAGCACCAGCGCGTCCACGGCCTGCCAGGGCAGACCGGCCGACACGGCGCGCCCCGCGGACGCGGCCAGCAGCGGCAGGGCCCGCTCGGGGTCGCCCTGCGTCAGGGCGACACGGCCCAGCATCTCCTCGGCCTCTGCCACCAGGTCGGGCAGCTCCGCCTCGTGGGCGGCGGCGAACGCGCGGAGCCCGGCCGCCAGCTCACCGTGCCCGTGGTCCTGGCCGGGGCCGTGGAGGTGATCGTGCTCCGGGCCGGCCTCCAGCGAGCGCAGGTACGACTCCACACGGATCGAGGAGAGCTGCGCCAGCGCGATCCGGCGGGCGCGCAGCGGCTCGTCCCGGTCCAGCGCCTCGGCGGCGCGCACGGCCACCGCCAGCAGCTCCCGGATCCGCTCCGGCGCGGCCCCGGACTGCGCGGCCGCGCTCGCCAGCCGCAGCTCCGCCAGCGCGGCGCGCTCCGCCTGCCCGAGCGCCCGATAGCCGTTGCGGACCGCCTCCAGGAGCTCCGCCGCGTTCCCGGATCCGCGGCGCGCGGCCGCCAGGGCCCGGTGGTCCGCCACATCGGCGGCGACCAGCGGGTCCACCTCGCCCTCCGGGAGCGCGTCCACTCGTACGCCGACCTCGTCCCAGAGCGCGTCCGCGGCCGGATGCCGCTGCTCCCGGGCCTGCCGGGCGCGCTCCACCAGTACGTCGAGACCGGCCGCGGGCGCTGCGGGCGCAGCCGCAGCGGCAGGGGCGGTCACGGACGCAGTGGTCTGCGGCTGCGGCAGCTCCGTGCTGCGCACCCCGAGCGGCAGTACATCGACGAGCGGCTCCCGCCCGATCCGGGTGAGGAACCGGTCGGAGACGCGGGTGGTGCCGTTGCGGGCGTCGAACCGCCTGGCGATCTCGATCGAGCCCGTGCGCAGCACCTCGTACAGCGTGGAGACCGTGTGCGGGACGCCGTCGTACGGGACGGCCGGGCTCTGGCCGTGCCCCAGTTCCATCAGCCGGCGCAGCAGCACGAGGATGCCGCCGTGGAAGGCCATCTGGTCGTCGGCATTGGCGAGCGGGCCGACGTGGGCGGCGTGCTCGGCGAGGATCTCCAGGCCGCGCGACTCGTTGCCGCTCAGGGCGCAGAACTCGATGTGCTTGCCGACCGACGGCAGCAGGCTCTCGTTGCCGCGGGCCATCCGGTAGCCGCGCACGTGATGCGAACGGGCCTCGTCGAGGCGGCCGAGGCGCAGCAGCGGCAGCAGCGAGGTGGCGAGCAGCCGGTGGGGCTCCTCGGCGCAGGTCCGCTCGCCCGCCAGCACGGGCTGCCAGACCTCCAGGGCCTGGGTGTCGTCCCCGCGGAGCACGGCATACGCGCCCTGGCCGTTGAGCTCACAGGCCCGGCAGTCGCTCATGTCGTCGCGGTCGGCCGCCAGCCAGGAGCGGTACGCCCGCTCGGCCCGGTCGTCGTCGCCGATCGCGTCGGCGAGCCACAGCTCGGCCTCGCGCACCGGCCGCTCGCTGTAGCCCGCGATCCGGTAGCGGCGCTCCATCTCGTCCAGCCAGCCGGTCGCGGACTCCAGCGGGATTTCGGGGGAATCGCTGATGGCCGTCGCCACCCACTTGAACTGCCAGAACAGCGAGTGTGCGTCCCAGCGGGAGAAGGCGCCGGGGTCCTTGTCGTACTCCTGGAGCAGCCGGGCGAAGGGCACCAGCATCTTCGAGGACTCGGCACTCCACAGATAGGCGTTGATCAGGTTGTCCAGCGCCTTGCGGAACAGCGGCCCGTCACCGGTCGCCTCGGCCGCGCCCGCCAGCACCTCGGCGTGCGCGTTGCGCGCGGCCCCGTTCGGGGCGCCGTGGTTCTCCTCCAGGCCCCGCTCGATCTCCTCGCGAGTCAGCGTGGTCACTTCTGTCCCTCCTGGGAGTCGGTGGAGTGGGTCGCCCATTCCAGGAGCCCGAGGAAGGCCCGGTTCAGCAGTGTGGTGTCGGCGGGGCGCAGCGGCCGCTGGGACATCAGCAGCGCCTGCCCGTAGAGCGATTCGACGGCTGTGGCGGTCAGGGCCTCGTCGGGCAGGGCCGAGATCCGGCGGATCAGCGGGTTGTTGTGGTTGAGCACCAGGCGGGCGCGCGGCCCGGAGCCGCGCAGCGCGCCGAGGATTCCGCTCCACAGCGAGTCGGCGCTGTCAAGCGCCGCCGTCCGGTCGCGCTCCTGGCGGGCCTGGCGGTCGTCGAGGTAGAGGGCGGGTACGGAGACGGGCTGGAAGGCGCGCAGCACCACGTCGCAGCCCTGCGGCTCCAGCCGGGTGCGCGCCGTGGACAGGAACGGCGCGAGGGCCAGTTCGGCGGACGTCGGGACCGGGTCGAGCCGCTCGGTGACCGCCCCGGCGTCCAGCTCCGTGACCTTGAGGTCGGGCCGTACGGAGGGCAGCAGGGCGAGCAGGTCGGCGTCGTAGGTGTATCCGGCATTGATGACGCCGAGGCCGTGGGCGGCCGCGATCGGGGCGATCTGACGGAACTCCTCGACGGTGCGCGTGAAGTGGACCTCGGTGTGGGCGGCGGTGAACTCCTGGAGGCTCATCGATCCGTCGCTGGTCTCGAACGGAAGCCAGGGCAGCATCAGTCCGAGCAGTTCGGCGTCGTGCCGGGCCAGGGACTTCACTCCGAGGTGGTGGACGCCCAGGAAGGCGGCCAGGCGCTCCGGTTCACTCGCGGCGAGCTCGGCGAGCCAGGCCCGGACCCGGGCGCCGAGGGCCTCCCGTACGGCGGACAGGGTCTCGTCGTCGTACAGGTTCTCGCGGGAGGCGGTGGGCCGCAAAGTGTCCGTGTCGATGACCGCGCGGACGAAGAAAGCCCAGTCCGGCAGCAGGTTGTCGGCGTGGTCGGTGAGCAGCATGCCCTTGAGGTGGACGCGGTGTCCGGTCCGGTGGGCGGGGCTGGTCGGCTCGGGGAGCACGTACGCCACGCCGCGCACCCCGGCGACGGGCAGGTCGAGGTCGATGCTGTCCAGCGGGGTGAAGCCGAAGAGCTGCGCGCAGTGGCCGGCGAGCGCGACGCGGCGCGCGGCGGGGGTGGGGAAGGGACGGTCCCACACGGCGGGGCGGTCGGTGACGGCACGCGGCTCGCCGCCCTCGCCGTCGTCGAAGCTGATGTCGTACGGGAGCAGGGAGCCGTAGTCGCGGGCCAGCTGCTCGACCTTGGCCGGGACGGTCCACTCCTCGGCTCCGGGGCGGGCCTGGAGGACGACGGTGGTGCCGGGCTCCCGGCGTGCCTCGTCGGGCAGTTCGCGGACCGTGTACGAGCCGTCGTCCGTGGCCAGCCATTCGACGGGTGCGGCCTGGGGGTCGCGGGCGGAACGGGTGATGACGCGGATCTGGCGGGCCACGACGAAGCAGGCGAGCAGGCCGATGCCGAACTGGCCGAGGAACTCGCGGCGGGTGGTCTCCAGGCCGTGGTCGCCGCCGCGCTTGGAGCTGCGGCCGATGGTGGCGAGGAGGGAGTGGGCCTCGGCGGCGGTCAGGCCGATGCCGCTGTCCTCGATGGTCACCCGGCCCGCGGATGCGGACAGGCGGATGCGGATCTCCGCCTCCGGGTCGAGTGCGTGGCGGGCGGTGACGGCGTCCACTGCGTTCTGCAGGAGCTCGCGGACGTAGACGCGCGGGCTGGAGTAGAGGTGGTGGGAGAGCAGGTCGACCAGGCCGCGCAGATCGACCTGGAAGCTGTTGGCCGAGGGGTCGGAGTGGTCGGCGGAGCGGGAGGAGGAAGAAGAAGACGAGGAAGAAGAGGAAGAGGAAGAGGATGTGGACGTCACGGGGCGTCACCTCGCGTGCTCGCATGGATGGTTCGGCGATCGCGAGGTACCCCCCTCACGGATCGGAATGAGAAACAGAGTAGGGGGATGATCTGACAATCTCTTGGGGAATTCCGGCGCTAAGAGAAGCGCAGGAACTGCGGCGGGACGGCGTCCGCCAGCCACACGCCGTTGGCGCTGATCCGGAAAACGTGCCCGGCCGCCCGCATCGCCCCCGCGTCCACGGCGAGCACGATCGGCCGACCGCGCCGGGCGCCCACGCGGGTCGCGGTCTCCCGGTCGGGGGACAGGTGCACGTGGTGGCGGGCCATGGGGCGCAGGCCCTCGGCGCGGATCCCGTCCAGAGCGGCGGCGACGGTGCCGTGGTAGAGGTACGCGGGCGGCTCGGCCTCCGGCAGATCCAGGTCCACGGCGACGGTGTGGCCCTGGTTGGCCCGGATGCGGGTGCCGGCGACGGCGAACCGCTGCTTGTCGTTGGCGGCGACGACGTGGTCGAGTTCGGCGCGGCTGACGGGGAAGCCGTGGGCCGCGGCCGCGCGGAGAAGGTCGTCGATCTCCACCCACCCCTGGGGATCGAGCACCAGTCCGATGCGTTCCGGCTGATGCCGCAGATGTTTCGAGACGTATTTGGACACCTTCACGGTGCGTCTGTCGTCCATGGACCCAGCTTGCCGGGTCGGGCGGGGGTTCAGCAGGGATTTATCGCCGTTCTGTCCAGCTGAGACACCCTCTATCGCATTTCCAAGATACGGAATACATTTTCCGTTGAACTGCTGCCCAGGGGGAGAACCCATGACAGTCCACGCTTCTCTGCCGCGCCGCGCGGTCGCCGAGCTCATCGGCACCGCCGGCCTTCTCGTGGTGGTGATCGGTTCCGGTATCCAGGCCGCCGGCCTCAGCCATGACACCGGTGTCGCCCTCGCCGCCAACTCGCTCGCCTCGGCCATCGGCCTGGGGCTGATCACCACTCTCTTCGGGCCGCTGTCCGGGGCCCACCTCAACCCGGTCGTCACCCTCACCTCCTGGTGGGCCCGTCGGACGGGCGGTGAAGGGCTCGGCGGCCGGGAGGTCCTGGTCTACACCGCCGCCCAGACCGCCGGGGCCATCGGCGGCGCCGTCCTCGCCGAGGCGATGTTCGGCCGCGCCCCCGGCACTTTCTCCACGCATGTCCGTGGTGGCGGCCACTTGCTCGTCGGCGAGATCGTGGCCACCGCCGGGCTCGTCCTCGTCATCCAGGGCCTGGAGCGCATCGGACGGCCGAAGCTGATCCCGGCCGCGGTCGCCGCGTACATCGCCTCCGCGATCTGGTTCACCTCGTCCGGCTCTTTCGCCAACCCGGCGGGCACCATCGGGCGCGCCTTCAGCGACTCCTTCACCGGCATCGCCCCGCAGTCGTTGCCCGGATTCGTCGCGGCCCAGCTGGCCGGCGGCGTCCTGGGCCTGGCCCTCGCAGCACTCCTCTACGGGAGCACCCGGCGCGGTACTGCCGGCACCACCGGTGTCACCGGCACCACCGGTGTCACCGCTCCCGCGACCCCCGTGAAACCCGCGTACGAGACCATCGGTTGAGCCGTCCCGCAGGGATGTCCACAGGGTTGCCCACAGGTAATACCGACTTGTCCACAGCCGGTTGGGTGGGATTTGACGGTAAACGAGTGATCCGCCCTGTGGACTACCGACCGAGTGGCGTCGGCCGTTACCCGCCGCCCCGGCGCGCCAGTTCGTTCATCGTCCGGGCCTGGAGCTCCCGCTCCGTCGCGGCCCGGACGAACTCCCCCACGTGCTCGGCGCCGACCAGCTCCTGCACCGCCCGTACCGTCTCCGCCGGCAGTGCCACCGACGCGGGCCCCGAAGGCTGCGGGGCCCCGGACGCTCCCAGGTGGCGCTGGAGATGCCGGGTCGCGAACAGCCGCATCGCCCGTGCCAGCTCGGCATCCACCGTCTGCTGGGCCAGAGGGCGCAGTCTCCGTACCATCGTCGCCGCCTCGGCCGCGTCCGCGTCCGTTGGCGGCACCTGCCCGAGGTAGCGGGCGAAGACGTGCTCGGTGGTGAACTCCAGGAACCGCGAGGCGATGTGCTCCACCTGCCCGCGCAGCTCCCGCAGGTGCCCGGTGATCGCCGACAGCGGCACTCCGGCCGCGTACAGCTCGGCAGCCACCGCCAGCTCCTGCGGGGACGGCACCAGGAACTCGTCCGGGCGCCCCGGGATCGCCTCCAGCACCCCCAGCTCGCACGCCTCGCCCACCGCGTCGTCGTCGGGCCGGCCGCCGAACCGCTCGTTCAGCTCGGCCCGGCTGATCCGGGCGGCCTCCTCGTCGGTCCAGGGGCCGTGCACCTCGGCGACGAGCCCCAGCACGCCGCCGAGCCCGCGCCCGGCGTCCCAGGCCTCCAGCAGCTCCTTGATGGACGCCAGCGTGTAGCCGCGGTCCAGCAGGTCGGCGATCTGGCGCAGCCGCGCCAGATGCGTGTTCCGGTAGACGTTGGATCGGCCTCTGCGCTCGGGCTTCGGCAGCAGCCCGCGGTCCTGGTACGCCCGGATGGTGCGTACCGTCGCTCCGCTGTGGTGTGCGAGATCCTCGATCCGGTACTCGGCCACCGCCTGTTCTGACAATCCCGGCTCCCTACGACATGGCGGCTCGGCCGACCGCGGCCGCCGCGGCCCGGGCGGCAGGCGAAGCCGCAAGGCACTCGACCGCCCTGCGCAGCGAGCCCTCCTGCGAGGGATGGTACGACCGCCGGAAGGAGCGGGATATGGCCGTGCCGGGCTCTCTCCACCGAGGCGGGGTGGTCGGCCGGCCGAAGGCCGCCCGGCGCGGGCCGATCGCGTACGGGGACCCGCGCGAGGCGGTCCCGGAGCCGCCGCGGTCCGGCTCCGCCGACCCGCTCACAGCCGGGGCTCCAGTTTCGCGAGCCGCCGCAGGGTGCCCGGCGCGAACCGGGACAGCCACAGGGCGCCCTTGGACTCCGGTGTCACCGGCACCACCGCCTCGTTGCGCACCACCGCCCGCAGGACCGCGTCGGCGACCTTCTCCGGCGGGAAGTTGCGCAGGCCGTACAGCCGGGAGGAGCGCTCTTGGCGGCGCTTCTCCTCCGCCGCGTCCACCCCGGCGAAGCGCGAGGTGGCGGTGATGTTGGTGTTGACGATGCCGGGGCAGATCGCCGAGACCCCGATCGACTGAGATGCGAGCTCGGCCCGCAGGCACTCGCTCAGCATCAGCACCGCGGCCTTCGACGTGCTGTACGCGGGCAGGGTCCTGGAGGGCAGGTAGGCGGCGGCGGAGGCGGTGTTGACGATGTGTCCGCCCTGGCCGCGCTCGGCCATCTGCCTGCCGAAGATCCGGCAGCCGTGGATGACACCCCACAGGTTGACGTCCAGCACCTTCTTCCAGTCCTCCGAGGTGGTCTCCAGGAAGGGCCCCGACAGGCCTATCCCGGCGTTGTTGACCAGGACGTCGACGATTCCGTACTCGGCGGCGGTCTTTGCCGCGAGTTTCTCCATCGCCTGCTCGTCGCTGACGTCGACGCACTCGCCCCAGGCCTCGGGGGCCCCGATGAGCCGTGCCATGTCGGCCGTGCGGGCCGCGCCCTCGGCGTCCCGGTCCACGCAGACCACCCGGGCGCCGGCCTCGGCGAATGCGAAGGCGGTGGCCCGGCCGATGCCGCTGGCGGCGCCGGTGACCAGCACCAGCTGGCCACCGAACCGGTCGGCGTACCTGCCCGGGGCCTTCTGCTGCGGTGCCCGGGCGGCCGGTTCCTCCCGGGCGGTGACGAACTCGGTGATCCACGCCGCCAGCTGGTCGGGCCGGGTCCGAGGCACCCAGTGCTTGGCGGGCAGGGTCCGCCGCACCAGGTCGGGGGCCCACAGCTCCAGCTCGTCGTAGAGCCGCTCGGAGAGGAAGGCGTCCCCGGTCGGGGTGATCAGCTGGACGGGCGCGTGCGCGTACGCGTCGGGGCGCGGCCGGCGCAGCCGGGCCCGTACGTTGTCGCGGTAGAGCCAGGCCCCGTGCGCGGCGTCCGAGGGCAGCGAGTCCGTCGGGTAGGAGCCGGCCGGGACCTTCTCCATGCGCTCCAGGATCCTAGGCCACCGCTTGCCGAGCGGTCCGCGCCAGGCGAGCTCCGGCAGTACGGGGGTGTGCAGCATGTACACGTACCAGGACTTGGCGCCCTGGCCGAGGAGCTGGGCGGCCCGGCGCGGGGTGGGCCGGGCCATCCGCTTCTTGATCCAGTGCCCGAAGTGGTCGAGGGAGGGGCCGGACATCGAGGTGAAGGAGGCGATCCGGCCCTCGGTGCGGGCGACCGTCGCGAACTCCCAGCCCTGGACGGACCCCCAGTCGTGGCCGACCAGGTGCACCGGCCGGTCCGGGCTGACGGCATCTGCCACGGCCAGGAAGTCGTCGGTCAGCTTCTCCAGGGTGAAGCCGCCGCGCAGCGGCACCGGAGCCGTGGAGCGCCCGTGGCCGCGCACGTCGTAGAGCACCACGTGGAAGCGGGTCGCGAGCCGCTCGGCGACCTGCGACCAGACCTCCTTGCTGTCCGGGTACCCGTGCACGAGCACCACGGTCGGCCGGTCCGTCTCGCCGAGTTCGACGACGCACAGCTCGATGCCGCCGGTGCTCACCCGGCGCTCACGCGCTCCTGCGAGGCCCGTGTCCTTGATGCCGTCCGCTTCGCTCATGCCGCTCATGCTGCCTTCTCCTCGGCCCAGCGCCGCACGTGCGGCAGATCGTCGTCCAGCCAGAACGCGCTTTCCACGGGATCCCGTGAGTCGGTGACGACCAGGATCTCCTCGAACTTCGCGCCGGTGCCCCGGAAGCCCAGGTGCGGTTCCACCGCCCACAGGCCGGGCTGCGGCCGGTGGTCGGAGAAGCGGTACGGGCTCCACAGCGGGGACCAGCCCTCGCGGTGTCCGTGCAGGGCGTCGGAGACCAGCCCCTTGAGGGACTGCGTCCCGAACCCGAAGGCGGTCGGGGACCAGCGCCGCTCCCTGACCCGGTCGATCTTGTGGGCGATCACGCCGAAGGGGTAGGCGCGGTGCCGGTTGGCGTACCCCTGGCGGATCATCAGCCGCTCGACGTTCTCGTAGATCTCGCGCAGCGTGCGGCGCTCGCGGACCTGCTCCAGGATCAGCTCGCGGTGCACCCGCAGATCGGACATGAGCCGGTCCTGTACGGGGTTCAGCCCGAGGCTGCCCGAGTACCCGATGTCGGCGGCGTACCCCTTGTACACCGGCGCCATGTCGAGGATGAACGGCATCCCCGGCTCCAGCTTCCGGTTCGTCGGGAAGAACTGGAGAGGGATCTTGAAGTCCGCGAACGCGGTGCGGTCCCCGAACCACGCGAACGGCAGGTGGAACCAGTCCCGCACCCCGCGCTCGCGCAGCCACTCGCGCTGCATCCGCGCCGCCTCGCGCTCGGTCACGCCCGGCCGCAGCTGCGCCGCGACGGTCTCCGCGCACTCGTACGAGAGGTGTTGCACTTCCCTGAACCCGCGCAGGTCCGCCGAGAGTTGCGCGGTGCGTTGCCTGGTGTCCCCAGCCATGACAGCCGTCCGTCCCTAGAGCCGTACGCGCTACGCGCCCGTAACTTGACACTGATGAATGTGACAATGACCGGAGATCACGTCAAGGCCCGTGCACGGACCTGTGGACAAACTTGTCCGGTCCGCATCAGCCTTTCGTCAGGGTGTGTAGTCCTGAAGGCGGAGACGGGATGACGCTCCAGGTCTGACGATCCGCGCGACCCGCGCCACTAACGTCGAAGCCGTGACTGTCATCGCGACCGAAAGCCTGAGCAAGCGGTACCCCCGAGTGACCGCAATCGACCGGCTCTCCCTGGACATCGGGCCGGGAGTGACCGGCCTCGTGGGTGCCAACGGAGCCGGCAAGTCCACGCTGATCAAGATCCTGCTTGGACTGTCCCCCGCCACCGAGGGCCGCGCCGCCGTGCTCGGGCTCGACGTTGCCACCCATGGCAGTGCCATCCGTGAACGTGTCGGCTACATGCCCGAGCACGACTGCCTGCCGCCCGACGTCTCGGCCACCGAGTTCGTCGTGCACATGGCGCGCATGTCCGGGCTCCCGCCGACCGCCGCCCGCGAGCGGACCGCCGACACCCTGCGCCACGTGGGCCTGTACGAGGAGCGCTACCGCCCCATCGGCGGCTACTCCACCGGCATGAAGCAGCGGGTCAAGCTGGCCCAGGCGCTCGTCCACGACCCCCAGCTGGTCCTCCTCGACGAGCCCACCAACGGGCTCGACCCCGTCGGCCGCGACGAGATGCTCGGCCTGATCCGCCGCGTCTACACCGACTTCGGCATCTCCGTCCTGGTCACCTCCCACCTGCTCGGCGAGCTGGAGCGGACCTGCGACCACGTCGTGGTCGTCGACGGCGGCAAGCTGCTGCGCTCCAGCTCGACCAGCGACTTCACGCAGATCACCACGACCCTCGCGGTCGAGGTCACCGACACCGACGCCCACCCGGACGGAACCGCCGCACTGCGCAAGGCACTCGCCGCCGCGGGCCTCACCTTGCACGCGGGCGAGGAGCAGGGCCTGCCCGGCGCCGGCCACATCCTGCTCCTGGAGGCCACCGGCGAGGACACGTACGACATCGTGCGCGACACCGTCGCCGGCCTCGGACTCGGCCTGGTCCGCATGGAACAGCGCCGCCACCACATCGCGGAGGTCTTCCGCGACAACGACCAGCAGCAGCTCGTCCGGAAGGGAGCCGGTTCCGATGGCGCCTGACACCTCGACCCAGATCCACAACATCGGCTACCGGTCCTACGAGGGAGCCCGGCTCGGCCGCTCCTACGCCCGCACGTCGCTGTTCTCGCAGTCCCTGCGCGGCGCCTACGGGCTCGGCCGGTCCGCCAAGTCCAAGGTCCTCCCGATGATCCTCTTCGCGGTGATGTGCGTCCCCGCGCTGATCATCGTCGCGATCGCCATCGCGGTCCCCGGTTCCACCAGCCTGCCGATCAAGTACACGACGTACGCCCTGACCACCCAGGTGGTCATCGGCCTCTACCTCGCCTCGCAGGCACCCCAGTCGGTCTCCCGGGACCTGCGCTTCAAGACCGTGCCGCTCTACTTCTCGCGGCCGATCGAGCGGATCGACTACGTCCTCGCGAAGTTCGCGGCGATGGCCTCGGCCCTGTTCATCCTCACCGCCACACCGCTGCTGATCATGTGGATCGGCTCGCTGCTGGCCAAATTCGACTTCGCGGACCAGACCAAGGGGTTCGCCGAGGGACTGGTCTCCGTGCTGCTGCTCTCGGTGCTGTTCGCCGGCCTCGGCCTGATCATGGCCGCGCTCACCCCGCGCCGCGGCTTCGGCGTCGCCGCCATCATCGCCCTGCTGCTGATCCCGTACGGCGCGGTGACCGCCGTCCAGGGCATCGCGTACAGCACCGGTTCGACCGGTGCCATCGAATGGATGGGCCTGTTCTCCCCGATCACCCTGATCGACGGTGTGCAGACGGCCTTCCTCGGTGCCACCACCGCCTTCCCCGGCGGCGAGGGCCCCTCGGCCGGCGTCGGCTTCGTCTACCTGCTCGTCGTCCTCGCCCTCATCGCCGGCTCGTACGCCGCCTTGATGGCCCGCTACCGGAAGGCCGGGCTGTGACCATCATCGACATCGACCACACCTCCCGCTGGTTCGGGAACGTCGTCGCCGTCAACGACGTGACCATGCGCATCGGCCCCGGCGTCACCGGGCTCCTGGGCCCCAACGGCGCCGGGAAGTCCACCCTCATCAACATGATGGGCGGCTTCCTCGCCCCCTCCACGGGCACCGTCACCCTCGACGGCACGCCGATCTGGCAGAACGAGCAGGTCTACCGGCAGATCGGCGTCGTGCCCGAGCGCGAGGCCATGTACGACTTCCTCACCGGCCGGGAGTTCGTCGTCGCCAACGCCGAGCTCCACGGCCTCGACGACGCGGCCGCCGGGCGGGCGCTCGCCACCGTCGAGATGGAGTACGCCCAGGACCGCAAGATCTCCACGTACTCCAAGGGCATGCGGCAGCGCGTGAAGATGGCCTCCGCCCTCGTCCACGACCCGTCCGTGCTGCTCCTCGACGAGCCGTTCAACGGCATGGACCCGCGCCAGCGGATGCAGCTCATGGACCTGCTGCGGCGCATGGGCGAGGACGGCCGCACCGTGCTGTTCTCCTCCCACATCCTGGAAGAGGTCGAACAGCTCGCCTCCCACATCGAGGTGGTCGTCGCCGGCCGGCACGCCGCCTCCGGCGACTTCCGCAAGATCCGCCGCCTGATGACGGACCGCCCGCACCGCTACGTTGTCCGCTCCTCGGACGACCGTGCCCTCGCCGCGGCCCTGATCGCCGACCCCTCGACCGCAGGCATCGAGGTCGACCTCAAGGAAGGCGCCCTGCGCATCCAGGCCGTCGACTTCGGCCGCTTCACCGAACTGCTGCCGCGGGTCGCCCGTGCGCAGGGCATCCGGCTGCTGACGGTCTCGCCCTCCGACGAGTCCCTTGAGTCGGTCTTCTCCTACCTCGTCGCGGCCTGAAGGAGCTGGCACCCATGTACAACCCCACCGTCGCCCGGCTCACCTACCGTGCGCTGCTCGGCCGCCGCCGCGCGCTGATCCTCTTTGCGCTGCCCGCCCTGCTGATCGCCCTCTCCCTGGCCGTCCGCACCTTCGCCGGCCTGGACGACAAGGTTGCCGCCGACCTGCTGGGCGGCTTCGCCCTCGCCACCATGGTTCCGCTGATCGGCGTCATCGCCGGCACCGGCGCCATCGGCCCCGAGATCGACGACGGCTCGATCGTCTACCTGCTCTCCAAGCCGGTGAAGCGCCCGACGATCATCATGACCAAGCTGATCGTCGCGATCGGCGTCACGATGGCCTTCTCCGCGATCCCGACCCTGATCGCAGGCTTCATCCTCAACGGCAACGGCCAGCAGATCGCCGTCGCGTACACCGTCGCGGCCCTCGTCGCCTCGATCGCCTACAGCGCCCTGTTCCTGCTGCTGGGCACGATCAGCCGGCACGCCGTCGTCTTCGGCCTGGTCTACGCCCTGATCTGGGAGTCTCTCTTCGGCAGCCTGGTCTCCGGGGCGAAGACCCTCAGCGTCCAGCAGTGGGCTCTGGCCCTCGCGGAGAAGGTCGCCGGCGAAGGCTACGTCGACGCCACCGTCAGCCTCCCCACCGCGGTGATCCTGCTCCTGGTGGTCACCGTCGGCGCCACCGTCTATGCCGGCCAGAAGCTGCGCCGCCTGACCCTGGCGGGCGAGGAGTAACCCACAGCCGTACCGGCTTCGCGCACGGTGCCCCGCCCGGCCCACCGGCCGGGCGGGGCACCGTCGTCCGGGGCAAAATCAGTGCATGGTCGAGCACCCCGAGCCCGAGCCGTCCAGGCCCGTACGGTCCTGGATACGCTCGTCGCCGGGTACGCACATATGGCTGCTGATCATCGCGGTCACCAGTGTCATCGTCGTGATAGCGCCCGACCACCTCGAACACGTCCTGCTCCACCGCCACAGCAGCAACATCCACGAGCTCACCCGGCACCCCGTGCGGGCCCTGCTCTCCAGTGCCTTCTGGATCGAGGACCCCGCCTCGCTCGCGCTGTACGCCGTCCTCTTCGAGCTCTTCCACGCCCCGGTCGAACGCTGGCTCGGTACCCTGCGCTGGCTCGCCATCGTCGCGACCGCCCACATCACGGCCACCCTGGTCAGCGAGAAGGTGGTCCTGATGGCCATTCAGGACCACCGGGCCCCGCACAGCATGGTCCACGTCGTCGACGTCGGCGTCAGCTACGGGCTCGCGGCCTCGATCGGAGTCCTCACCTACCGGCTCCCGGACCCACTGCGCTGGCTCTATCTCGCCTGTGTCGTCGCCTTCTTCGGTCTGCCCCTCGTCACCGGAGGCACCTTCACCGATCTCGGGCATGCGATCTCGCTCTCCGTCGGCCTGCTCGCCTGGCCGCTGACCCGCAACCCGCACCCCAGGCATGTTTCACGTGAAACATGACCACCGCGGCGCTATGGCCGGCACACGGAAAATCACTGGTACGGGGCGTGCGCCCCGGGCAGAGTGAAGTGTGCGGGGAGCAACAAAAAGGTCCGGAGCAGCCACTTCGAGCGCGCCTTGCGGCGCGGGCTGTTCCGGACCTTCCCCGTTTCCGGGCGGGATCGTCAGGCGGCACCCAGCAGGCGTTCCAGCACCACCGCGATGCCGTCCTCCTCGTTGGAGGCCGTCACCTCGTCGGCCACTGCCTTCAGCTCCGCATGTGCATTGGCCATCGCGACCCCGTGCGCAGCCCAGCCGAACATCGGGATGTCGTTGGGCATGTCGCCGAAGGCGATCGTCTCCCCAGACTTCACACCCAGCCGGCGCGCGGCCAGCGAGAGGCCGGTGGCCTTCGTCAGCCCCAGCGGCAGGATCTCCACTATGCCCGGACCGGCCATGATGACGTCCACCAAGGAGCCCACGGTCTGTCGGGCCACCTTGACCAGCGTGTCGTCGTCGAGCTCCGGGTGCTGGATGTACAGCTTGTTCAGCGGAGCCGTCCACACCTCCGCCGTGTCCTCCAGGTACACCGCCGGCAGGCCCTCCTGCACCCGGTAGCCGGGCCCGGAGAGCACGTCGCCGTCCACTCCGTCCCGGCTGGCCGCGAGTGCCAGTGGTCCCACCGCGGCCTCGATCTTCGACAGCGCCAGACCTGCCAGCTGCCGGTCCAGCGTCACCGAGGTCAGGAGCCGGTGCGCACCCGCGTCGTAGACCTGCGCGCCCTGCCCGCACACCGCGATCCCCCGGTAGCCGAGATCGTCCAGGACACCCCGGGTCCAGGGCACGGCCCGGCCGGTGACGATGATGTGGGCCGCGCCCGCCGCGGTGGCCGCGACGAGCGCTTCACGGGTGCGTTCCGAGACGGTGTCGTCGCCACGCAGCAGCGTGCCGTCGAGGTCGGTCGCGACGAGCTTGTACGGGAATGGAGCCGGGCTCACTTGGTGATCGGCTCCAGGACCTCGCGGCCGCCCAGGTACGGGCGGAGCGCTGCGGGCACCCGCACCGAACCGTCGGCCTGCTGGTGGTTCTCCAGGATCGCGACGATCGTGCGCGGTACGGCGCACAGCGTGCCGTTGAGCGTCGAGAGCGGCGCCGTCTTCTTGCCGTCGCGGTAGCGGATCGACAGGCGGCGGGCCTGGAAGCTGTCGCAGTTCGAGGCGGAGGTCAGCTCGCGGTACTTGCCCTGCGTCGGGATCCACGCTTCGCAGTCGAACTTGCGCGAGGCGGAGGCACCCAGGTCACCGGTGGCGACGTCGATCACCTGGAAGGGCAGCTCCAGGCTGGTCAGCCACTGCTTCTCCCATTCCAGGAGACGCTGGTGCTCGGCCTCGGCCTCCTCCGGTGCGACGTACGAGAACATCTCGACCTTGTCGAACTGGTGGACGCGGAAGATGCCGCGGGTGTCCTTGCCGTACGTACCTGCCTCGCGGCGGAAGCACGGCGAGAATCCGGCGTACCGCAGAGGCAGCTTGTCGGCGTCGATGATCTCGTCCATGTGGTACGCGGCAAGCGGGACCTCGGAGGTGCCGACCAGGTAGTAGTCGTCCTTCTCCAGGTGGTAGACGTTCTCCGCGGCCTGGCCGAGGAAGCCGGTGCCCTCCATGGCGCGCGGGCGGACCAGCGCCGGGGTCAGCATCGGGACGAAGCCGGCCTCGGTGGCCTGCGCGATCGCCGCGTTGACCAGGGCGAGCTCCAGCAGGGCGCCGACACCGGTCAGGTAGTAGAAGCGCGAGCCCGACACCTTGGCGCCACGCTCGACGTCGATGGCGCCCAGCAACTCGCCGAGCTCCAGGTGGTCCTTGGGCTCGAAGCCCTCGGCACCGAAGTCGCGGATCGTTCCGTGCGTCTCAAGGACGGTGAAGTCCTCCTCGCCGCCGACCGGGACGTCCTCGTGGACGATGTTTCCGAGCTGGAGCAGCAGTCGCTTGGCGGCCTCGTCGGCCTCGTTCTGCTCGGCCTCGGCGGCCTTGACGTCCGTCTTGAGCTGCTCGGCCTTTTTCAGCAGCTCCGCCCGCTCTTCCGGAGAGGCCTTGGGAATGAGCTTGCCGAGCGACTTCTGCTCATTGCGCAGTTCGTCGAAGCGCATGCCGGAGGACCTGCGGCGCTCGTCGGCGGAGAGCAGTGCGTCGACGAGGTCGACGTCCTCTCCACGGGCGCGCTGCGAGGCGCGGACACGGTCAGGGTCTTCACGGAGCAGCCGGAGGTCAATCACCCCTCCAGGCTACCGGGCTGGGCTTCCCGGGCTCGCACCGATATCACGCTGCCTGTCGCTATGTCCCGAATGCGGAGAATGGAAAACTCTGGCCGGCTGGCCGGAAGTAGCCCTTCCCGATCGGTCAATAAAAGCGGCCCATTCCCTGAAAAGGGGCGCAATCGGGGTGTCCGGGCATCCCCTGAGCAGGGCGGGAGGCTCTTCCTTGTCCACAGGAATGGTTCACCGCGCGGACTTGTCCACAGGCTGTGCGTCGGATCTGTGGACACGTCATGAGATCAATCCCCGCCGGAGGCCCGTCCGGACGAATCAGAGTTCAAACCGCCCCCACACGCTCATTCGGGTGGGAATGGCTCGCCCCAAAGAGTTGATCGGCGATGCGGGGGTGACGCCGTTCACCTTCCGTCCCCCAGCGCGAAACCTGGGCCGACCGACCGATTTGTCGACCTTGTCGCGCCAGGATGTCGACTAGTCCACAGGTCCTCATCTCGCCCTGTGGATAACTCTGTGGACAAGGGGAAGAGCTACGCCCGGCCGTCGAGGCAGCGCGTCAGCCAGTCGGAAGCGGCCGTGAAGTCACCGTCCGAGGTACCGGGCCGCGGAGCGCGCACTTCACCCTGAGCGACGCCGGCGCGCGGATAGGAGCCGAGGAAGCGGACCTGGGGACAGGTGCGCTTGAGCCCCATGAGCGCCTCGCTGACCCTGCGGTCGGAGATGTGGCCCTCGGCGTCGACGGCGAAGCAGTAGTTGCCGATGCCCTGGCCCGTCGGCCGGGACTGGATCAGCATCAGGTTGACCCCGCGGACGGCGAACTCCTGAAGGAGCTCCAGCAGCGCACCAGGGTGGTCGTCGCCGAGCCACAGCACGACGGAGGTCTTGTCGGCGCCGGTCGGCGCGGCGGGCCGCGCGGGGCGCCCGACGAGCACGAACCGGGTCTCGGCGTTCTCCGCGTCGTGGATCTCGGTCACCAGCGGGACGAGCCCGTACGTGGCGGCCGCGAACTCGCCCGCGAAGGCGGCGTCGAAGCGGCCCTCCTGGACCAGGCGGGCACCGTCGGCGTTGGAGGCGGCCGACTCCCACACCGCGTCGGGCAGGTTCCCCCGCAGCCAGTTGCGCACCTGGGGCTGGGCGACCGGGTGCCCGGTGACGGTCTTGACGTCCGACAGCTTGGTCCCCGGCCGCACGAGCAGCGCGAACGCGATGGGCAGCAGCACCTCGCGGTAGATCATCAGCGGTTCGCCGGAGGCCAGCTCGTCCAGGGTGGCGGTGACCCCGCCCTCCACCGAGTTCTCGATCGGCACCAGGGCGGCCGCGGCCTCCCCGTTGCGTACGGCGTCCAGGGCGGCCGGGACCGACACCATCGGGACGAGCTCCCGGGTCGCGGCTTCCGGCAGAGTGCGGAGGGCGGCTTCGGTGAAGGTGCCCTCGGGACCGAGATAGGTGAAGCGGGTGGCCGACATGTGATCAGCCTAATGCCGGGTCCCCGGCCGCCGGGGTGCTGTTCACCCTTCGAGCAGTCGCTGCCCCACGTACTCACCGTCGCGGGGGCCGGGCGGGACGGCGTACAGCCCGCTGGACTCGTGCCGGATGAACTCCGACAGGGCGTCCCCCCGGTCGAGCTTGCGCTGGACGGGTACGAAGCCGTGCAGCGGATCGGCCTGCCAGCAGATGAAGAGGAGTCCCGCGTCCGGGGTGCCGTCGGGGGCGATCCCGTCGTGGAAGGAGAACGGGCGCCGGAGCATGGCGGCCCCGCCGTTCTGCTCGGGCGCGGAGATCCGGGCGTGCGCGTTGGAGGGGATGACGGGCTTGCCGTCGGGGCCGATCTTGTCGAGGGCCATCCTGGTGGTCTCCGTGCCGCCGGTGAGGGGCGCGCCGGTGGCCTTCGTACGGCCTATGACCTGCTCCTGCTGGGCCTGGGACTGCTTGTCCCAGTCGTCGAGGAGCATCCGGATGCGACGTACGACGGCGTACGAGCCCCCGCCCATCCACGCGTGTTCGGCGGGCCCGGGGCCGGTGGCGGGAACGAAGATCCGCTTGTCGAAGTCGGGCTGGGCGGGCTTCGGGTTGTTGGTGCCGTCGACCTGGCCCATGAGGTTGCGGGCGGTCATCGGGGCCGCGGTGGCGCCGGGGGACCGGTTGAAGCCGTTCATCTGCCAGCGCACGCGGGCGGCGTCCCCGGCGTCCTTCTGGAGGGCGCGCAGGGCGTGGAAGGCGACGAGCCCGTCGTCGGCGCCGATCTGGACCCACAGATCGCCGTTGCTGCGCTGGGCGTCGAGCCGGTCAGCGGAGAAGTCGGGCAACGGGTCGAGGGCGGTGGGGCGGCGGGCGGTGAGCCCGGTGCGCTCGAAGAAGGAGTGGCCGAAGCCGAAGGTGACGGTGAGGGAGGACGGACCGGCGTCGAGGGCGATGCCGGAGTCCGCGGCCGACGCGGCCTCGCCCGCCATGAGCAGGCGGGCGGTGTCGGACCAGCGCCGCAGCAGAGCGGCGGCCTCCTTGCGGCCGGCGCCGGGGGCCAGGTCGAAGGCGAGGACGTGGCCCTTGGCCTGCAGGGGGGTGGTGATGCCGGCCTGGCGGTCGCCGTGGAAGGCGACCTGGGTGGCGCCGAGGGAGGCGAGTCCCCCTGCGGCGCCGGGAGCGCCGGCCGGGGAGTCGCCGAGTGCGGAGTGCACGAGGGCGCCGCCGGCGGCGCCGAGTGCGAGTCCGGCGGCGCCTGCGGCGCCGACGGTGCCCAGCAGCCGGCGCCGGGAGATCTCGATGTCGGGGTTGCTCTCGGTCACGCTGGTCAGCCGATCTTCACGTTCTTCTGCACGGTCGTCTGGTCGATGTCGGAGGTACGGACGGTCACGTCGATCCGCCATTCCCCGGCGAGCGGCAGCTGGACTCCGGATGCGCTCCAGTGTCCGGGTGCCGCGCGCTCCGGGAGGAGCGGCAGGGGGCCGATGTCCTTGGCGGGGAGGGTGAAGGCGACCTTGATCTCGGGGATGTCGAGAGGCCGGCCCTCGGGGTCGTCGACCCAGACGTGGAGCGAGTTGGCGCCGACCCGGCCCGGATCGACCTCGACCCTGACCGTTCCCCTCCCGTTCTCGCCGCCGGTGTCGAACGGGAGGGTGATCTTGACGGCGCGGTTGGGGACGGCCGTGGCCGCCACGTCGCGCCCGCTCGCCTGCTCGGCGGTCCGGCCGGGTTCGGTGCTGGTGAGGACGGTGGTCACGGCGAGCAGCGCGATGGCGACCCCTGCCTCGGCGAGGACGGAGCGGCGCAGCCCCGCCCGGCTCGGATCGGCGTCGCGGACCTGCTTCTCGCGGGCGCTCTCGCGGGCGGCACGCTGCCGGGCGAGCTGGGCGGCGCGCTTGGCGTCCTCGGGGACGGTGACGGCGGCCGGCTGTGTTTCACGTGAAACATCGCGTTGCCGGGTGATCTTGGCGGCCTTCCCCGCGGGTGCATCGGTGAGCCGTGCAGTCCACGAGCGGGAGACGTAGGCGATGCCGACCAGGACGGCGACGAGCCCGACCTTCAGCAGCAGAAGCCTGCCGTAGCTGGTACCCGTGAGGGCCGACCAGCTGCCGACCTGGCGCCAGGACTGGTAGACGCCGGTGACGGAAAGGACCAGCACGCTGAAGAACGCCACCCGGGAGAACCGCTGGACGGCCTCCCGCTCGATCCCGGGGATCTTGTGGAGGGCAACGAGCAGTGTGGCGAGTCCGCCGAGCCAGGCGGCCACGGCCAGCAGGTGCAGGATGTCGGCGGGCATGGCGACACCGGGCTGGATGCCGGTCGAGGCGTGCTCGGACAGTGCCCAGGTGGCGGCGATGCCGCCGGCCACCACGGCTCCGCCGATGCCGAGGCCGAAGAGCAGGTCGTCGGCCTCCTTGTCCTTCTCCTTGCTCTTGCTGCTGCCTTTGGCTCCGGCCCCGGCCGTCCTTCGTGCGTACGTGCCGAACAGCACGGCGATGAACAGCGCTGCGGCGCCCAGGAGGAGCAGCCGGGAGACGAGGGAGGCGCCGGCCTTGGTCTCCAGGACGGCCTTGAGGCCGGCGAGGTCCAGTGCGTCGGCGAACTTCCCCGACCCCGTGTACGGGTTGCGGAGCACCAGCATCACGAGGGTGGCGGCCGTGAGCGTGACCCAGGCGCGCACGACGAGCTTCTGCAGCGGGCGCTCGCCCGCGCCGCGGCGCCAGCACAGCAGGATGAAGGCGGCGCCGCCGACGAGGACGGTGAAACCGGCGTAGGCGGCGTAGCGGGCGATGCCGTACGCGACGCCGACCGGTCCGCCGCCCACCTTCCCGGTGGGCAGGGCGACGCTGGTCGCCGAGGGGGCGCCGATGGAGAAGGTGAAGGCGCCGGAGACGGGGTGGCTGTCCGCAGACACGGCCTGCCAGGCGACGGTGTAGGTGCCGTCCGGCAGCCCGGAGTGCAGCGCGGTGCCGTAGCGGATGGTGGATCCGCTGCACATGTCGCGCAGTTCGCCGGTGTCCACCCGCCTGCCCTGCGGGTCCATGACGCGGATGGAGTCGTCGCCCATGGCGACGTGCTCCGAGAAGGAGAGGGTGACCTGGGCGGGGGCCGTGGCGACCACCGCCCCGTCCTTGGGGTCGCTCGCGGTGAGTGCGGCGTGCGCCGTGGCCGGGCCGGCCGCGGTGAACAGGGTTGCCAGCAGGGCTGCGAGGACCAGCGCGAGCCGCGGCAGGAGAGCCGGGGCCCGGACGCGGGCCGGGGAGGGGGCGATGGCCGTCATGGCGTGTCAGTACCTCGGTCCGTCAGTGGGCGCTGGTGTTCTGGGCGTTGTACGTCCGCTCCTTCACGTCCAGCTCGACCTTGACCGGGTCGGCCTTCTCGAAGCGCAGCTCGACGGTGACCTTGTCGCCGACCTTCGGCGTGTTCTTCAGCCCCATGAACATGACGTGGCTGCCGCCGCGCTCCAGCTTGAGCTCGCCGTTGGCCGGCACGTCCATGGCCGCGACCTGCTGCATCTTCTGGTCCTTGGTCTCGTGGATCTGCAGATCGTCGGAGAGCGGACTGGTGACGGCCGTGAGCTTGTCCGCCGTCTTGGAGTCGTTCTTGATGACCATGAACGCGCCGGCCATCTTGTCGTTCACGGGCTCCGGCATGAAGGCGCCGGTGACCGTCATCTTCGGCTTGTCCCCGTCGGCCTTGGCGCCGGCGCCGGAGCCGGAGTCCGAGGAGCAGCCCGATATGGCGAGCGCTGCCGTCAGGGAGAGTGCGGCGGCGAGGGTGCGGGTGGTGCGGGCGTTCACGGGTTCTCTCCCTTGATGATCTTCGGCAGGTCCTTGGTGTAGTCGTCGACGGTGGTGCCCTCGCCGTAGAGGAGGTATCCCTCGTCGGACTTGGGCGAGAACGCGATGACCTGGGCACCGTGCATGGAGACGACGCTGCCGTCGGCCTCCTTCTTCGGAGCCTCGATACCGATGCCGAGCTTCCGCGCGGCGGCCTGGATGGTGGCGAAGTCCCCGGTCAGTCCGGTGAAGGACGGGTCCTGGGACCTGAGCCACGAGCCGAGGGAGTCGGGAGTGTCCCGTTCGGGGTCGGTGGTGACGAACACGACCTGGAGCTTGTCCTGGTCGGCCTTGGGCAGTGCCTTCTTGGCGACGGCGATGTTGCTCATCGTCAGGGGGCACACGTCGGGGCAGTTGGTGTAGCCGAAGTAGATCAGCGTCGGCTTGCCCTTGGTCTGCTCGCGCAGGTTCCACGGCTTGCCGGTGGTGTCCGTGAGGACCAGCTCCGGCTTGTCGAACGGGCGGTCGAGGACCGTGGCGGAACCGGCCTTGGACTGGCCGGTGATCTGGGTGACCGCGCCGGGCTTGGCGGGCTCACCGCCGCAGGCGGTGAGGGCGAGCGCGGCCGCTGCCGCGAGGGCGGCGACCGTCACACGTGTGGTGCGCATGGAGGGATGTCCCTGGGATCGGGGATGTGGTGCGCGCAGGGGCCGGCCGCGAAGACGGGCCGGCTGCGCGCACGTTCTGGACAGGGGGATACGGCCTGCGGCCGCACCGGGTCAGGAGGCGCGGCGACGCGCGGCGACACCGAAGGCGACACCGCCGAGGCCGATGACGATTCCTGCGACGCCGAGGACGCGCGCGGTCGTGTCGGAGGCGTTCGCTGCGGCCTCGTCGTGGCCCTTGTCGTCCTTGGCGGCCTCGGTGCTCTTGCCGTCGTGGTCGTCGTGGTCGTCGTGGTCGGCGGCGGCCTTGGCCGCGGTCAGCTTCAGGACGGGAGCCGGGTTCTGCGGCTCCGCCGCGCCTTCCTTCGTCTCCTCGATCCAGCGGACGATCTCGTTGTTGTCGTACGTCTGGATCGCCTTGAAGACCATCTGGTCGGCGTTCTCGGGCAGCTTGCCGACGGAGACCGGGAACTGCTGGAACTTGCCGGGCTCGATCTTGCCGCCGCTCCAGGTCACCTTGGTGACGACCTCGTTGACCTGCTTGCCGTGCACGGTGAGCGGCTTGTCGAGCTTGGTCTTCTCGACGTTGGACGTCCAGCCGGGGATCTCCTGCGGCATGACGGACGTCAGCGGCTGGTCGACGGGGAAGTTGACTTCCAGCTGCGTGGTCGACGCGTTGTCCCGCTCGTTCGGAACCTTGAAGTTGAGCGTCGCGTACCCGCCCTTGGTGGCTTCGCCGACGGGCTGCACGCCGACGTGCGCGAAGGCGGTGCCGGACAGCACGAGGACGGTGCCGGCGGCAAGGGCGGCGGCGAAGGAGACGCGAGAGGTCTTCATGGCAGGAACACTCCACAGAGGCAGTGGTGGCGGTGGTTCCGGGCACGGGTGTGCGCGGAGTTCGCGGCACCGTGCCTCCGCCGGGTGTTCCGGGGAAGGGTGCCGCGTCAGGCTGCGAGGGCGAGTGCCGTGCGGGGCGGCCCGCGCCTGATCACCGTGTGCTGGAGTGCTTCCCGCCCGGTGTGTGCTGCGGGTTCGGCGGCGGTCCGGGCGGCCCGCGGGGCGCCGGCGGGCATGCCCGCAAGCCCGGTGCCGAGGGCGCGTACGAAGGCCAGCGCGGCGCGCAGAGGGCGTACCGGATCGGCTTCGGCGGAGGCACGGGACAGCTCGACGAGCCGGAACAGGGCGGCGTCGCCGCGCCCCAGGAGCCAGCCCGCGGCCAGTGCGGCGAGCAGGTGGCCGACGACCATGCCGGTGCTGAACAGGCCGGTGGCGGGTGCCGTGGCGGCCTGCGCCATGTGCGCGTGGCCGGCGTGCGCGTGGGCTGCCGCCTGGGCTGCGGCCTGGGCGGTCACGGCGGCCGGGTCCAGTCCGGCGGTCTCCAGGATCTGCCGGGCGTCGGCCGGGCTGAGCGGGACGGAGTTGCCTCCGCAGACCAGCCGGCCGGCGAGTGCCGCGACAGAGGTGTCGGTGCCCTGGGGTGCCTGGGCCACGGCTGCGCCGTTCTGGCCGAGGCCGAACACCGCGTGCAGCCCGAGCTGTCCGAAGGCGAGCCCGGCGGCGATGCCGGGCAGCGACCGCCGGCGTCCCGCGAGCGGGGCGGCGACCGCGAACACGGCGAGGAAGGCGATGACGAGGGCCCACCAGGGCACCGTGGCGCAGGACGCCAGGGCGTGCCCGGCCGCGGACAGCACGACGCAGACCGCGGTGAACACCGCGGCCCGGATCAGCCGGAGGCCGGCTCCGGCGGGCGTCGCGTGGGGGACAGTCATGGCCGGGCCATCATCGCACTGCGCTCATGCCGTCCATACGGCAGGTCCGGAAGGTCGTGAGTGCCCCTGTACGAGGGCTTCACCTCGGGTGTCCGCGCCGCGGCCGGGGCCTGTGCACCGCCGCATACACCGCTGCCCGGGAGTGCCGCATCGGCCGAATGAGTGCTGTGGCGGACGCCAGGGGCTTACGCCCCGCCGTGGGCGGCAATACGTAACCGTATGAGCATCTGGTGGTCTCTCCACTTGAGGCGCGAAGCCGCGAGCGTGCCGCTCGCCAGGCGGTTGCTGCTGGGGACGATGGAGACCGCGGGGGTGGACCCGGACATCTCCTTCGACCTGTCGGTCGCACTGAGCGAGGCCTGCGCGAACGCGGTGGAGCACGGCGGCCCGGCGGCCGGAGCCGGTGCAGGCCCGGAATCCGTGCCGGAGGCGTCCGCGGAGTACCGCGTCACGGCCTACCTGGACGGGGACCGCTGCCGCATCGAGGTGACCGATTCCGGCCCGGGTTTCCCGGCGGCGACGGTCGCGGGGCACAGACCCCCGCCGGCCGGCCCCTCCGCGCCGTCGGAGAGCGAGCACGGCCGGGGCCTGTGGCTGATCGCGGAGCTCGCCGACCACGTCAGGCTGCGCAACCGGCCGGGCCGGGGTGCGGTGGTCAGCTTCGACAAGATCCTGAAATGGCGTGAGGGAGCGCTGCTGAAGGTGTCGTAGCGGCGGAGGAGTCCCCCGGACACGCCGATGGACGGGACTCGCGTACGAGATCCCGCCCATCGGGGGTTCACCGGAGGTCCGGCGCAGGCCCGTCCGGGCCCGCGTGAGGTCAGCCCTTGAGGCGCGCCATCCAGGCCTCGACATCGGCCGAGGCACGGGGCAGCCCGGCCGACAGGTTCCGGTTGCCGTCCTCGGTGACGAGGATGTCGTCCTCGATCCGGACGCCGATGCCGCGGTATTCCTCGGGCACGGTCAGGTCGTCGGCCTGGAAGTACAGACCGGGCTCGACGGTGAGGCACATGCCCGGCTCCAGCGTGCCGTCGACGTAGGCCTCGGTGCGCGCGGCGGCGCAGTCGTGGACGTCCATGCCGAGCATGTGGCCGGTGCCGTGCAGGGTCCAGCGGCGCTGGAGGCCGAGCTCCAGGACGCGCTCGACCGGGCCCTCCAGCAGGCCCCACTCGACGAGCTTCTCGGCGAGGACGTGCTGCGAGGCGTCGTGGAAGTCGCGGAACTTCGCACCCGGCTTGACCGCGGCGATGCCGGCTTCCTGGGAGGCGTAGACGGCGTCGTAGACCTTGCGCTGGATGTCGGTGTACGTGCCGTTGATCGGCAGCGTGCGGGTGACGTCGGCGGTGTAGAGGGAGTGGGTCTCCACACCGGCGTCGAGCAGCAGCAGGTCGCCGGAGCGGACGTCGCCGTCGTTGCGGACCCAGTGCAGGGTGCAGGCGTGCGGGCCGGCGGCGCAGATGGAGCCGTAGCCGACGTCGTTGCCCTCGACGCGGGCGCGCAGGAAGAAGGTGCCCTCGATGTAGCGCTCGGACGTGGCCTCGGCCTTGTCCAGGACCTTCACGACGTCCTCGAAGCCGCGGACGGTGGAGTCGACGGCCTTCTGCAGCTCGCCGATCTCGAAGTCGTCCTTGACGGCGCGGGCCTCGGAGAGGTGGACGCGCAGCTCCTCGTCGCGCTCCTTGGTGACCTTGTCGGTCAGCGCGGCCTCTATGACCGCGTCGTGGCCGCGGACGGCCCGGACCGGGCCCGTGGCCTCGGCCAGCTCCTCGGCGAGCTTGCGGACGTCCTTCGCGGGGATCCCCAGCAGCTGCTCGGCCTCGGCGAGGGAGTGGCGGCGGCCGACCCACAGCTCGCCCTGGCCGGACAGCCAGAACTCGCCGTTCTCGCGGTCGGAGCGGGGCAGCAGGTAGACGGTGGCGGTGTGGCCGGTCTCGCCCGAGGGTTCGAGGACCAGCACGCCGTTCTCGGTCTGGTCGCCGGTCAGGTACGCGTACTCGGTGGAGGCGCGGAAGGGGTACTCGGTGTCGTTCGAGCGCGTCTTGAGGCGGCCTGCCGGCACGACCAGGCGCTCGCCGGGGAAGCGCGCGGACAGCGCTGCGCGGCGGGCGGCGGTGTGCGCGGCCTGGGCGATCGGCTCCAGCCCGTGCAGCTCGGTGTCGGCCCAGCCCGTGCGCATGTTCTCCGCGAGTTCGTCGCTGACGCCCGGGTACAGCCCGTTCTTGCGCTGCTTGTGCTTCTTCTTGGGCTGCTCTTCTTCCGGGGTCTCCGGGGTGAGCTCGTCAGCCACGTCTTCTCCTCAGCTACGACAGGACCGGGTATGGACCGCATCCATCGTATGTGCGAGGGGAAGACGCCTGTCGGCAATGTGAAATATCAGTCAAAACGGGCAGCGAGCAGGACGATGTCCTCCACCCCGTCCTCCGTGGCGGCCATGGCGGCGGTGGTGGCGGACACTGCCACGGCGGTGCCGGAGCCCGCGGGGGCGACGGCCGGGTCGTCCGCGGGCAGCACCGTCCGCAGGATGTGGTCGCAGAGCGCCGCCGGGTCGTCCCGGACGCCGCGGGGCGCCCCCGCGGCTGCGGCGTGCAGCCTTGCGTAGGCCCGGTCCATGGCGTCCCCGGTGCGCCGCAGCAGCCCGTCGGTGTACAGCAGCACCGTTTCTCCGGGTGCGGGTTCGATCTCCACGCTCGGCGCCTCCCAGCACGAGAGCATCCCGAGCGGTGCGGAGAGCGAGGTCTCCACGTACTCCGTGCGGTGCTCGCCGATGAGCAGCGGCGGGGTGTGACCCGCCCCGGCCAGGATGATCTTCCGTTGGGCGGGCTCGCAGTACGCGAAGAGCGCGGTCGCGCAGCGCGCGGGCTCGGTCAGGCGCAGCAGCAGCTCCAGGTCGGACAGGACCGCGACGGGGTCCTCGCCCTCCATGACGGCGTAGGCGCGCAGCGAGGCGCGCAGCCGGCCCATCGCGGCGACGGCGCTGGGCCCCGCCCCGGTGACGGAGCCGACGGCCAGCCCCAGGGCGCCCTCGGGCAGCGGCAGCGCGTCGTACCAGTCGCCTCCGCCGCGGGGTCCGGTGTGGTGGCGGGCGGAGAGCTGGACCCCGGGGATCCGGGGGAGCCGGCTGGGCAGCAGTTCCTCGGCGACCGTGGCGAGCCGGCTGCGGGACCGTTCCACCTCAAGCATCCGGGCCAGGTGCTCGGCGGCGTGGCGGACGTAGAGCCCGACGAGATCGCGCTGGCGGTCGCTCGGCTCGGCCTGCTCGTCGTAGAGCCAGACGGCCGCGCCGAGCCGGCCGGTGGCCTCGGCGGTCAGCGGCAGGGCGTAGCTCGCGGCGTAGCCGAGCCGGGCGGCGACCTCGCGGTGGCGCGGGTCGACCGGGGTGCCGCACCCGCCCGTACCGGGGGCGGCGTCGGGCTCGGGGAGCACCTCGGAGCCGCCCTGGGCGTCGGGGAGCCCGTCGAGGATCCGGCCGTAGGAGGTGGCGGTGCGCGGGACGGTCTCGATGTGCCCGAGGTCCGCGCGGCCGAGGCCGAGGCCGATCGTGGTCGTCGGGCCGAGTCCGTCGGAGGGCTCCAGGACGACCAGGCCGCGGCGGGCGCCGACGAGCGCGGCCCCGGCGCGCAGGAACTCCTGGAGGGAGGCGTCGAGGTCGCGGGCGCGGGCGAGTCGCTCGGTGAGCTCGTGGAGGGTGGTCAGGTCGGAGACCATCCCCGCCAGCCGGTCCTGGATCAGACTGCCCGGTCCGGGAACCGGGGCCGGGGCCGGTGCGGGGGCCGTTCGGGCGGTCGCGGGCGCAGCAGTTTCCGGGACCGCGGTAACTGCTGGATCGATTCCAGCCACTTTCGGCAGATGCGGGGTGCTCATGGCGTCCGCCTTTCCACCTGGTGCGATTCGCCATATAGCATCGCAAACCCCCAGATCGTGCTGCGCCGCCATCAATGAATCCACATCTACACGCACACCAGGATCGATGTCCAGCATTGCCCAGGTGGGAATCCTGGTGTCCGTGGGATGGCAACTCACCGTCCAGCCAAGGCTAGAACTTGGCTGGAAAAAGCTGGAAGCGGACGGTTTTTGCGATCGACTGGTCGGGCGCCGGAGTGGCTCCGGGTACCTAATCGGTGGTGCCGGGGGAGAGTTGGCGCAGCCCGGCAGCCGCCGGGAACCGCCCGGCACGGGTCGTCGTCCTTAGCGGCGGCAGCCGGTCTCGGCATCGGCGCGGGTCGCGTTCCGCCCCCGCCGGACGTTTGATGGACCCGTAAGAAAACTGCACGAACCGTGTGAACCCGCTTCTGTCGGACAATGACGCGAAACGTGTACGTGTGGTGACATATCGGTTGCATGGTGTGATGTGGCCCTCGGCGTTCAACGGAAAGGAACGAGCGCTCATGCGCGAGATCCTCGGAAGGCGTCTCCAGCGGCTCCGCAATCGCTTGAAGTCCCTCCGCCCCGACCCCGGGCAGAGCGGCGACCCGGCCCTCCTCGACGCGGCGCTCACCTGCGCCACCGCCCGGCAGTGGCCGGTGCTGCCCGGCGTCGGCCGCTCCGGCGCCGACAGCACCCGGTGCGCCTGCCCCGATCCCGACTGCGTCGTTCCCGGCGCGCATCCCTTCGACCCCGGGCTGCTCGCGGCCACCACCGACCCCCGGATGGTGGCCTGGTGGTGGACCAACCGGCCCACCGCTCCCCTGCTGCTGGCCACCGGCGGGTCCGCACCGTGCGCCGTGAGCCTGCCCGCCAACGCGGCCGCGCGGGCCGTCGTACGGCTGGACGCGCAGGGCATGCGGCTCGGCCCGGTCGTGGCCACGCCCACCCGTTGGGCGCTGCTGGTCGCGCCGTACTCGCTGGAGCGGCTCGGCGAACTCCTCTACGCCAAGGACCACGTGCCCTCCGCGCTGCGCTTCCACGGCGAGGGCGGCTACCTGCTGCTCCCGCCCTCCCCCGCGTCCGGCGGCGGGCAGGTGCGGTGGGAGCGCGAGCCCGCGGACGCCGGCGGCCTGTGGCTGCCGGAGGTCGAGGCCGTCGTGGACGCGCTGGTCGAGGCGAGCACCGGGGCCTCCGGCGGCGGCAGCCGGCTCGCGTACTGATCACGCAGGGTGCGCATCACGGTGTGCACGAGGCCCGCGCGCGAGCGGCCGTACCGACGCATCGGCCATCCGCCGATCACTCGTACGGGTGTCAGCGCGACGAGTTTCCAAGGGAATTGGGCGCGGGCATCTCCGTGCCCCATTCCCGCATCGCTATCTTCGCCGAATGAATCTCCGCTTGATCGGTATCAGTGCCGGTGTGCTGATCATCTTGTCTCTCCCGCTGGCAGGGGCGATCGCCGGACCGGATTTCGCCGGTCAGGATGACGGAAAAGCCGGCGGGCTGCTCTCCACGCTCGGGCTCACCGACCCGGCGGGCGGTTCCCGTACGCGGACGCCCGCACGGCAGTCCGGACCGCAGCAGGCCGAGGCGCCGCGGCCCGGCCCGGCCCGGCAGCCCCGTACGGACTCCCGGTGTGGCCCCGAACTCTCTTCTCCGCAAGGTGTGGAGGCGCAGACCTGCATCCTGGCGGGCGAGGGCAAGACCTGGGGCCGCAGCTACTACCGCAACACCGGCGGGCGAGCGCTGGACGCCGTCCTCACGGTGATGGGACCCGAACGGCGCACGGTGCAGATCCGGTGCGCGGTCGGGGCCGGCGACGAGCCGGCGCTGTGCGAGACGCCGAAGGAGGATTCGGCGGGCGCGCCGGATGCCTACTCGGCTGTTGCGGAGTTTGCAGTTCCGGATGATGAAGGGCGGCTGCTGCTGAGGTCCGGGAGCAACTCACCGGCACCGGCCGACGGTTGACCGACGGACGAAATGGAAGGGCCCGGTCGCTGGCGACGGGGGATGCACCAGCGACCGGGCTACAAGAACGGTAACAAGAGATCGCCTGTTCGCAAATTCGATCTCTGATATTCAGACACCGATTTGCAGGCGATTAGCGGGAGTTGTGACCCCGGTCACCGGTCCTGCGGGGTCCCGGCGGTCAGCTGAGCGTGACCTGGCGGTTGGTGAGTCCGCCGCGCGCCCGGCGCTCCTCGGCGGTCAGCGGGGCGTCCGCGGCCAGGGCCGTGGCCAGCCGCTCCGCGAACTCCGCCGCCGGCTTCTCCACGTCGTCGGCGGTCATTCCGGTGGGCAGGTCCCAGACCGGGACCACCAGGCCGTGCGCCCGGAAGGAACCGACCAGTCGGGTGCCTTCCCGGAGCGAGGAGGCGCCCGCGGCGTGCAGCCGTGCGAGGGCGTCGAGGAGCTTCTCCTCGGGGTGCGGCATGACCCAGCGCAGGTGGTTCTTGTCCGGGGTCTCGCACCAGTAGGCCGCGTCCACGCCGGCCAGCTTGACCGTGGGGATGGCGGCGGCGTTGGCGCGCTCCAGGGAGGCGGCGATCTCCGGGGAGGCGTTCTGGGCGCTCTCCGCATCCGGAATCCAGAATTCGAAGCCGCTGTGCACAACCGGCTCGAAAACGCCGTCGGTGTCCAGGAGATCCTGAAGTCGCGGACCCTCGGCGGGAACGCGGCGGGCCGGAATCGGAGTACCCGGTTCCGCGACGAGCGCGCGCTCCAGCGTGTCGGCCATGTCCCGGGCCAGGTCCCCGGTGGTCGAGTCGTTCTGGAGGCCGAGAAGGACGGACCCGTCCTCGCGGCGCAGTGCCGGCCAGGCCATCGGCAGTACGGTCACCAGCGTGACGGAGGGGACGCCCTCGGGCAGGCCGCCCTTGAGCGTCAGCGGAATGGTCGCCGCGGGCACGAGCTCGCGCAGCGCCACCCAGTCGCACTCGCCGGGCAGGCCCTCGAAGGGGCGCGCCACGTGCTCGGTGACGGCGTGTGCGGCGGCTGCCCCGTGGCAGGCCTTGTAACGGCGCCCGGATCCGCAGGGGCAGGGCTCGCGTGCGCCCACCACCGGGATCTCCCCGTTCTTGAGCTGCGGCTTTGCAGTCTTCGCTGCGGGGCGCTTCTTGGCCATCGTGGGTGTCTCCCGGTTGCGGCGGTACGGCGTTGTGTCTGGGCGCGAGCCTAGCCGTTTCGTACGGCCGCAACCGGGAGGGTGCGGCCGGGAGCACGGTCGGCGTGCGCTCCCGGCGGCCGCTCGTCCGAATGGCCGGTGTTGCGGGTGCTGCTGTCCGGGATCCGGGCCGGACGTCCGGGCCGGGGAAACGGCTCGGGGACGCGGCTCGGGCTCCCGCTCAGGGATTCAGATCGTTGAAGGCCGTACTGAAGTCGATCGCCGGGGGCGCAACGCGCGTAGCGAAATCCTCGTGCCGGGGCCCGCACGCAACGATCACCCATACGGTGACCTCGCCTGCCGCTCCGTCCCGGACACCCCAGTCCTGGGCAAGGGCGCTGATGATGTTCAGTCCCCTGCCGCCGCGCGCGGTGACCGAAGGCGTGGCCGGAACCGGGCGGGTGGGACCGCCCCCGTCCGTGACCTCGACCGTCAGCCGCCCCGCCTGGTCGATGCGCCATGCGGCGCGTATCTCCCCGTCCCCGATCTCCCCGGCGCCCAGCGGTCTGCCGTGCCGGCAGGCGTTGCTGAGCAGTTCTGAAAGGATCAGTGCGGCGTCGTCGACGACCGATTCGGACACCCCGCTCATACGCAATTGCTCGCGCATGCGGCGTCTCGCCTCGCCCACGCCCGCAGGACCATGGCATACGTCCATGCACGAAGACGTGGGCACTTCCTGTGCCACCACCAACGCCACCCCCGGAACCTCCTTAGCCCCACGCCATGGTCTGGATGCCCCAATGGCCTGGACCGGAAACCGACCAAGCCGGGGGGTCTGACGCATTCACGGCGAGCAGTTGCGGAACGGATGCGCCGGGGCACACCCTGTTACGTTCGCGGCGGGCGGGACGGGTGGGCAAATGGGGACGTCAGCGCCCGAGCTGTGACAGAACTTGGCGCGGCCTGTTCGTGATGATCGCTTCCACACCAAGATCAGCGCAGAGCTGAACGTCTTCCGGTTCGTTCACGGTCCATACGTGTACGGAGTGGCCCGCGCTCTGGAGCTTGCGGACGAACCCGGGATGGCTGCGCACGATGCGCATCCCCGGACCCGCGATCCGCACCCCGGCCGGCAGCCGCCCGTCGCGCATCCGCGGCGAGATGAACTGCATCAGGTAGACGGTCGGGATCGTCGGCGCGGCCGCCCGCACCCGGTGCAGGGAGCGCGCGGAGAAGCTCATGACGCGGACCGGGTGCGGACCCTCGGCGGGCGGCGCGTCCAGCCCGAACCGCTTGAGGAGGAAGAGGAGCCGGTCCTCCACCTGTCCGGCCCAGCGGGTCGGGTGCTTCGTCTCGATGGCGAGCTGCACCGCTCGGCCGGCGTCGGAGACCAGCTCCAGCAGCCGCTCCAGGGTGAGCACTGAGGTGCGCTCGGGGTCGGCGTCCCAGTCGGGGGACTCCTCCAGGTCCTTCCAGGAGCCGAAGTCGAGCGCGGCGAGGTCGGCCAGTTCGAGGGCGGAGACGGCGCCGCGGCCGTTGGACGTGCGGTTGACCCGGCGGTCGTGGACCAGGACCAGATGGCCGTCGGCGGTGAGCCGGACATCGCATTCGAGGGCGTCGGCGCCGTCCTCGATGGCCTTGCGGTAGGCGGCCAGGGTGTGCTCGGGGGCATCCTCCGAGGCGCCGCGGTGGGCGACGACCTGGATGGGCGGCAGTGCGTGGGTCACCGGGTCATGGTGCCACCGGGAAGGCCTCCGGTGTCGGGCTCCGGCTTGCGGATGCGCCCGAAATGCCGGAGATGAAGGATGGGGGAGACGCACAGGTCCGGCTTACAGTGCTCTGACGGGTCATGGGGAAGGCTTTTCCCAGGAACTTGTGCGGCGCGTCGAACGTTCTGTCGGGCCGAATCGCCAGTTTTTTGAAGCCGTGTGTGACGAGGAGAAGAGCGCTGTGAGCACCGAGAACGAGGGCACCGCGGCCCCGAAGCCCCCCGCGGCCCCGTCTACACCTCCGGTGGCCGCTCCTGCCCCCGAGGCTCCCGCACCCGCACCGGCCGCGGAGGCCCCGGTGGCGCCGGCACCCGCCCCGGCGGCCGAGCCGGCCGTGCCCGCCGCCGAGCCGGTCACGCAGCAGCTGCCGCCGACGCCTGAGCCCGGCACGCAACCGACCCAGCAGTTCCCGCCGACCCCGGCCCCGGCCTACGCCCAGGCCCCTGCGCCGCAGGCTCCGGCCCCGGCCGCACACGGCGCCGAGGGCTGGCCGCCCCGGCCGCCCGCGGTCCCGGCGTACGGCTCGGCCGACGGGCATGGCGGCCACGGCGGTGGCGTCTGGGGTGCGCCCCCCACCGCAGACGGCCTCCCGCCCGCCAAGCCGAAGGGCAAGGGCGGCCTGATCGCCGCCGTGCTCGTGGCGGCCCTCCTCGCGGGCGGCGTCGGCGGAGGCGTCGGCTACTGGGCCGCCGAGCGCAACGGCAACGGCAACGGCTACGGCTCGACCACGATCACCGCGGGCAACACCCCCAAGGACCTGAAGCGGGAGGCCGGGTCGATCGCAGGCCTGGCTGCGGGCGCGCTGCCCAGCGTCGTCACCATCGAGGCCTCGGCCGGCGACGGCGAGGGCGGCACCGGCACCGGCTTCGTCTACGACCAGCAGGGCCACATCCTCACCAACAACCACGTGGTGGCCTCCGCCGCGAACGGCGGCAAGCTCTCCGCGACCTTCTCCGATGGAAAGAAGTACGAGGCCGAGGTCATCGGCCGGGCCCAGGGCTACGACGTGGCCGTGCTCAAGCTGAAGAACCCGCCGTCCGGCCTCAAGCCGCTGCCGCTCGGCGACTCGGACAAAGTCGCGGTCGGCGATTCGACCATCGCCATCGGGGCCCCCTTCGGCCTGTCCAACACGGTCACCACCGGCATCGTCAGCGCGAAGAACCGCCCGGTGGCCTCGGGTGACGGCTCCGGCAGCAAGAACTCGTACATGAGCGCGCTCCAGACGGACGCCTCGATCAACCCGGGCAACTCCGGCGGTCCGCTGCTCGACGGGCGCGGCGCGGTCATCGGCATCAACTCCGCCATCCAGTCGGCCGGCAACAGCGGCTTCGGCGGCGGCCAGGCCGGTTCGATCGGCCTGGGCTTCGCCATCCCGATCAACCAGGCGAAGAACGTCGCCGAGTCGCTGATCAAGACGGGCAAGCCCGTCTACCCGATCATCTCGGTCTCCGTGGACCTCCAGTCCAAGACCGATGGCGCCAAGATCTCCGAACAGGGTGCCCCGGCCAACGAGCTGGTCGACCCCAACGGCCCGGCCGGCAAGGCGGGCCTCAAGCCCGGCGACATCATCACCCAGTTCGGCGACAAGCCGATCGACAGCGGCCCGACCCTCATCAGCGAGATCTGGACGCACAAGCCCGGCGACGTGGTGAAGCTGACCTACCTGCGCGGCGGCAAGCCGACCACCGTCGACATCACGCTCGGCTCGCGGGTCGGCGACAAGTAGCACGGCCGGCCCCGGCGGGCGAGGACCGGGACCGCTGGCTTGATGGGGAGGGGCCGTGGGCGCGATTCCGCCTACGGCCCCTCCCAACGTCCGCTTATGCTTCCCATGTGTTCGATTCGCGGCACATACGTACTTTCCATGAAGTGGTCGCCTCCGGGTCCTACTCGGCGGCCGCCCGTGCCCTCGGGTACACCCAGCCTGCGATCACCCAGCAGATGAAGGCGCTGGAACGCGCCGTCGGGACCCCGCTCTTCACCCGGGTCGGCCGCAGGATGCAGCTCACCGAGGCCGGGGAGTCCATGGCCCGGCACGCCGAGTCCATCCTCGGCAGCCTCTCCGCCGCCGAGGCGCAGCTCAAGGCGTACGCGCGCCTGCGTACCGGCCGGGTACGGCTTTGCGGATTCCCCAGTGCCAACGTCACCCTGGTCCCGGAGGCCCTGAGTGATCTGGCCAAGGGCCATCCGGGCATCCAGGTCGAGCTGTTGGAGGGGGAGCCGCCGGAGTCCCTGCGCCGGCTGGAGCGCGGGGAGTGCGACATCACCCTGGCCTTCACCTATCCCGGGCTCCACGAGGAGATCCCGGAGGAAGTCGCCGAGGTCAGGCTCCTGGAGGACCAGCTGACGGTGCTGCTCCCGACCGGGCACCCGCTGGCCCGGCGGCGGGCCGTGCACCTGGCCGACCTCGCCGAGGAGCGGTGGATCGCCGGCTGCCTGCGCTGCCGGGCGAACCTGCTCCACGAGTGTGCCGAGCTGGGCTTCGTGCCCGACATCCGGTTCGCCACCGACGACAACCTGGTCGTGCAGAGCATGGTCGGGCAGGGGCTCGGCGTGGCGATGATGCCCGCGCTGGTGCTGCCGTCCCTCTCCCTGAGCAAGGTGTGCGGGCGGCCGCTCCAGCCCGCCGCGCGCCGGCACATCGCCGCCTACGTCTACCGCGACCACCTGCGCATCCCGGCGACTTCCGTGGTCCTCGACGCGCTGAAGCAGGTCGCCTCGAACCGCGTCGGCTGCTGACAGCCTGGCAGGCCCTCCGAATCCATAAGCGGTGCTTGGGATTCCAGGTGAGAACTGTCGTTGGACGTGATGGGTCGGCTGTTCGACGCTGCCCGTATGACCACCACTACGCCGGCCCGTACGACCGCGAGGATGGCCGCCCTCGTCAGTGAGATCCGTACGGTCGTGGACCGGGGGCTGGCCCCGGACCTGACCGCCTACCTCGTCGGCGAGCGCGTCGCCCCGCATCTGGGCACCCCCGATCTGCTCACCCCCGAGCAGCGCGAGGGACGCCCCGACCGGTACCGGCAGCACGTCCTGCACGCGGAGCCGGACGGCAGCTTCTCGGTGGTCGCCCTGGTGTGGCTGCCCGGCCAGGAGACCGCCATCCACGACCACGTCTCGTGGTGCGTGGCCGGGGTGCACGAGGGCCAGGAGAGCGAGCTCCGCTACCGGCTGGCTCCGTCCACGGGAGAGGCCTGCGCCCGCCTGGTGGCGACCGAGCAGGTGGTCAACGGCCCCGGTGACGTCTGCGGATTCGCCCCGCCCGGCGATATCCACAAGGTACGCAACTCCTGTAGCACCACGGCGATATCGCTGCATGTCTACGGAGCCGACGTCATCCGTCTGGGCAGCAGCGTCCGCCGGGTCTACACGCTCCCCACCGACTGATGGCGCTGCTGAACCGCCCGGTACGCGGGGCGGAGACGCAGAGTTCCGGGCATGTTTCACGTGAAACATCCTCGTCCTGGCCGGGGTTGGGGCTGGCGGCCGTCGGAGTGCTGGTGGCCTGGTGCGTGCACCGGCTGGTGCCCGCCGCGCCCATGCTGACCGTGTCGGTGGTGCTCGGTATCGCGGTGGCCCATCTCCCGGGCATACGCGAGGTCGTACGCGGAGCCGCCCGACCAGGCCTCTCTCTGGCCGGGCGGCGGCTGATGCGGATCGGCATCGTCCTGCTGGGCCTCGGCCTGGGCCTGGACCAGGTGCTGCGGCTGGGCTGGGCCACGGTGGCCATGGTGGCCGCGGTGGTCGCGGCCACCTTCTTCGGCACGCTCTGGCTGGGCCGCCGGCTCGGGCTGCCCGGCGACCAGCCGCTGCTGATTGCCACCGGGTACTCGATCTGCGGGGCTTCGGCGATCGGTGCGGTGAGCCAGGTGTCGGGCAGCGACGAGGAGGACGTGGCCGCCTCGGTGGCGCTGGTGACCCTGTGCGGGACGCTGGCCATCGCCGTCCTCCCGCTCCTCCAGAGCCCCTTGGGGCTCTCGGACCCGGCCTTCGGGCGCTGGGTCGGCGCGAGCGTCCACGACGTGGGCCAGGTGGTGGCCACAGCCCAGACCGCGGGCCCGGACGCGCTCGGCGAGGCCGTCCTGGTCAAGCTGATGCGGGTGGCCCTGCTGGCCCCGCTGGTGGCTGCGGTGGCCTTCTCCGTACGGGCGCGGCGGCAGGGTGTGCGCATGCCCTCGGGACGCCGACCGGCGCCGGTGCCGCTGTTCGTGGCCGGGTTCCTGGCGGCGGCCGCGGTGCGTGCCACCGGCGTGCTGCCCGACGCGGCACTGGAGTGGGCGCACACCGCGCAGGAACTGCTGCTGGCGGCAGCCCTGTTCGGGCTGGGCAGCGCGGTGGACCTTCCCCGGCTGGCCCGGACCGGCGGACGGGCCGCGGTCCTCGGGCTCGGGGCCTGGCTGGTGGTCGCCGGCGTCTCGTACGCGGGGGTGCTGCTGACCGCATGACGTCGCAGAACGTGCCCACCGAAGGGAGTTGGCCAATTCCTGGCCGGAACCAACCGAACGTTCCGACCGTCTCCTGACTTCTCGTGCCGCGCGTGCGACCCTGCGGCCGATCCGCACCGACAGTTCTTCACCCCCACCCTGCCCGGTCCACCGGGACCGGGCACGGCAGAAGGAGTCCTGCGTGAATCGTCATCGCACGGCAGCATCGGTCCTCATGGCGGCGGGCGCCCTGATCGCGGGCGCGCTGACGGCGGCCACCCCCTCGGTCGCCGCCGACGCCCCGGCCTCGTTCAAGCAGCAGCACAGCCAGGGTTTCTGGACCGCCGAGCGGATGCGCAGCGCCACCCCGCTGGACGTGACGACAGCGCCCGGATCCGGGCGGGCGCCGGCCGTGGCCGCGGCCCGGCCCACGGCGGTCGCCCCGACGGCGGCGTCTTCTGCGGCGTCCGCAGTGGCAGCCTCCCCGACGGCGTTCCCGCAGGCGGGCGGCGCGTGGACGGGTGGCGGCGCGGTGGTCAAGACCTCGGGCCGGGTCTTCTTCACCTTCGGTGACCGGACCGCGTCCTGCTCCGGCGACTCGATCACCAGTGCCAACGGCAGCACGGTCATCACCGCCGGCCACTGCGTGAAGTACCAGGGCACCTGGCACACCAACTGGATCTTCGTCCCCGCGTACGACAACGGGAACGCGCCCTACGGCCAGTGGTCGGCCACCAAGACCTTCGCCACCGACCAGTGGGCCGCCAGCGAGGACATGAACATGGACGTCGGCCTCGCCGTCGTCGCCCCGCTGAACGGACAGAAGCTCAGCCAGGTCGTCGGCGCCCAGGGGATCCTGTTCAACGGCGGCTACAACAAGAAGATGTACTCCTTCGGGTTCCCGGCGGCCGCGCCCTACGACGGCACCAAGCTGGTCTACTGCAGCGGGAACACCGGCAAGGACTTCCTGCTGACCAAGGACCACAGCCTGGGCTGCAACATGACCGGCGGCTCCAGCGGCGGCCCCTGGCTCCAGGACTTCAACGAGGCCACGGGCCTGGGCACCCAGGTCTCGGTGAACAGCTTCGGCTACAACTTCCTGCCCAACCGCATGTTCGGCCCGTACTTCGGCAACGAGGCGAAGGCGGCCTACGACAAGGCCCAGAATTCCTGACCCGGCAGCCCCCCACCTGCCGGTACTCTGTACCGGCCAGGTGGGTTGCCCGAGCGGCCTAAGGGAACGGTCTTGAAAACCGTCGTGGCGCGAGTCACCGTGGGTTCAAATCCCACACCCACCGCCAGCTCAGCGAATGCGCTGGTCAGAAGGGGCGTCCCGGGTCCGGGGCGCCCCTTCGTCTTCGTCATGGGCGGGGCGAGTCCGGGGTGCGGAGGCGGCCCGGGGTGGTGCCGAGGCGTTGGCGGAGCAGGGTGGTGAGGGTCGAGGCGTTCTCGTAGCCGACGCGGCGGGCCACGGCCTCGGTGGGGAGACCGGTGGTGCGCAGCAGGTGGGCGGCCTGTTCGAGGCGGATGGTCTGGGCGAACCGCAGCGGTGACACCCCCAGTACCCGGTCCACCGCCCGCTGCAGGGTCCGCTCGCTGGTACCGACCGCCCGGGCCGCGTCCGCCATCCGCAGGGGCTCGTCGATGTGCCGGCGCACCCAGCGTTCGAAGGCGCTGACCGTGGGATCGGTGCGGGCGAGGTGGCTGGGTATCGCGTAACCCGCCTGGGTAGGGCGGTCGTCGACCACCAGGTAGCGGGCCGTGAGTTCGGCCAGTGCGGGGCTCGCCTGCCTGACCAGCGCGAGGGCCAGGTCGAGGTGGGCCATGGCAGCGCCGGCAGTGATCACTCCGTCCGCGTGGGCCAGCATGTTGCTCTCGTCCAGACCCACATGCGGGTAGGCCTGCCGGAAGGCCGGGGCCAGCCACCAACTGGTGGTGGCACGGAGCCCGTCCAGGATTCCGGCCTCGGCGAGGAGGAACGTGCTCGTGCAGGCCGCGGCCAGGGGGATGCCGTCGGCCCGGGCCTGCCGCAGCGCCTCGCGCTCCGGACCGCGCTGCGCCGACGCCACCCAGTCCAGCAGCGGCTCGGGCTGCTTGGGGCCGGCACCCGGTACGAGGAGGAGGTCGGGCCGCGGGGCGTCCGCGACGGCGACGGCCTCGATCGCGTGCCCCGAGGCGGTGCGCACGGCGCCGGAGCCGCTGACCCGGGTCAGTTCCCAGCGCGGCGGGGGATGAGGGAGCTCGCCCCGCAGTTCATTGGCCATCTGGAGGACGTCGAGGACCGTGGCCAGCCCGGAGTCGAAGAGGTCGTCCATGACCAGCACCGAGATTCGCATGGCGGAAACGGTAAAGCATCCGGCGGATCCGCCACTGAGCACGGGCGGGGCCCGCTCCTACGGTGGTCGTACCGCACAGCGCGCACCGCACGGCGCGGTACGCCCACTGCAGAAGGAGAGCCTCCATGACCAGCGCTTCCGTCCCCGACACCACCCGTCTCGGCCTGCTCGCCCGGATCGAGGCCAAGCCGGAGCACGCCGCCGACGTCGAGGCGCTCCTCACCGGCGCCCTGGCCCTGGCCCAGCAGGAAACCGGCACCACGGTCTGGTTTGCTCTGCGGCTCGGACCGACCACGTTCGGCATCTTCGATGCCTTCGGCACCGACGAGGACCGCACCGCCCACCTCCAGGGCGAGATCGCCGCGGCCCTGATGGAGAACGCCCCGAAGCTGCTCGCCGAGGACCCCGAGATCCTCCCGGTCGACATCCTGGCGGCCAAGCTCGCCTGAGGCGGCCAAGGAGGCCAAGGAGGCCAAGGAGGCCAAGGCTGCCAAGGCGGCCGACCGGGTGCCGGGCGGTCCGGTCAGTAGTCCTTGAGGGTGATCGACTTCGCCGCCTTCTGGACCGGCTCCATGACCTTGGCCATCATGCGCTCCCTCAGGTCGCCGCGCATGATCTCGGCGTCGCGGCTCTCCCGGGCGTCGAAGGCGTCGCCGTCCAGCGTGGCCACCCGCTTGCCCGCGGCGTTGACGATGGAGCCGCCCTGGACGTCGGTGCGCTGCGCGCGGACGGCGTCCAGCACGCCGATGCGGGACACCACGTCGAGGGCGGCGCCCCGGACGTCGATCTTGTACCCGCCCTCACGGAGGGCCGGGGCCCGTTCGACCACGGTCGGCCGGAAGCCGTGCCGCCGCAGCCAATAGGCCAAGGCCGTGCCCGCAATGCCGGCGCCGGAAATCAGGACGTCCTGGTTCTGCATGGAAGTGCCCCCGCTGGCTGACCGTCTCGCCGAACTGGCAGATGTGAGTGGCCGGTTCGTGGTCCCCCGGCCACGAGAAGGCAAGAGCCGTCGCGCCTGCGGATCATGATTCGCCCGTGGCGCGAATGTCGATGTCCCGGCCGGCGCACAGTGCCCCGTCCCGGCCCGTACGCGGGTCTCGGAAGGTCGCGTTGGGCCCTTCGAGTGGTGTTTGTCGGAAGATCGGCGCGCGTGGTGGGGGCGCTGCGGTTGCGGACACATCATGACGAATGTATGCAGATCCGCCCGTCGGAACATCGCGAATCGAAGGACCTCTTCATGGCTCACCGCATCACCGTCAAGTCGGTCTGGACCGCAGTCGTCGCCGTCGTCGTGGCGCTCCTCGCCTCCCTCGGGTTCGGCGCCAAGGCCGCCAAGACCGCCCCGGCTGCCCCGGCAGCCCCCTCCGGCCTTGCTCCTTCCGGCCTCACTGCCGCCGTACGCCGGCCGGTGCGGCCGATGAGCCGGAGGTCCTGGCGGGCGATGATGCGTGGCGGATCCCTCCCGCCGACCATCAAGCAGCGGATCCGCGCCGAGGCGCACGGCAAGGCTCCGTCCGTCCGCCGCTCGACCACCGCCGCGTCCCTGGCCGGTGGCACCGTCGGAGCCGGTCGCGAACAGCTCGATCTGGCCGCGTAGCGCCCGTACGGTGACGCGCACCGGGTACCTCGTACGAACGCGGTAGGCAGTGAGGCAGTACCGCGGCAGCAGCAACATCAGCCGCAAGGGACATCAGGAGCAACAGCAGCAGGCGCTGGAGCCCGGTCGGCAGCTCGCGACCGCGGATCGCGCCGGTGATGTGCCCCGGAGCGGGGCACGACAGGAACGCCCCGGCGGGCGCCAGGGGCGCGCAGGGGGCGTGAAGCTTGGTATCGCAGGGCCGCAGGGCCGGGAGACGGTGGGGTTCCCGGACGGCGCGGCCCTTTTCGGCATGCCCGGCGCACACAGATTTGAGGGAACGTTTCAGCATGCGCGTGACGGCGGTTTCGACGGCTTCCGAGGCGCTGACATGCGCCGATGGGGTGTGAATGAGGTTTATTCGATGTTGCTCATGCTTGCGAGGGAATCGCGGACTCCGAGGCGGTTCGCCAGGGATTCGGTGGGCAACTCTGGTCTCGCGACGTCGTCACCACACGGAAAGACCGAGGCGGCCGGCCAACTGCCTTGGAGAAACTCCCACTTCGGTTTTCTGGAGGATTCAGACATGGCAAGCATCCGTACCGCCCGCGTCATGGCCGCCGTCGCCGCTCTCCCCCTCGCCGTCGGCCTCTTCGGCGGGCTGGCCTCGGCCGACAACGGCTCCTTCGCGAACGACGGATCGACTGCGAGTGCCGGCAGCATCTTCGGCAGCGGTGTCGGCGGGAGCAACCTCGGCAACTCGTCCACCTCCCAGCAGATCGCCACCGGCTCCGGCGCGTCCAACCAGAACAACACCGCGCAGGTCAACGGCTCGGCCTTCACGGCGATCCACCAGGCCAACTCGAACATCGCGGTCGACTTCCACCCCTGGTGGTAGGGGTTCTCCCGTCCTCTGAGCATCGAGGGCGCCCGTGCCACCGGACCGGCTGGGGTCCGGTGGGGCGGGCGCCCTCGTGCGTCCGCACCTGCGCCCGCGTCCGAGCCCGACCTTGACACCGGCAGTGAATCTGACGGACAGTCAGGTTCACTCGACGATGCGAAGCCGGGAGGCCAGCGCCGTGCACCTCGCCCCGACCGAAGGCCAGTTGCGGCTCCGCGCCGAACTGCGGGAGTACTTCCACGATCTGCTGCCGGACGGGCCCCCCGAGGACCCCGCCGCCCAGCGTGCACTGCTGCGCCGCATCGGCTCCGACGGACTGCTCGGCCTCGGCTGGCCGGTCGAGTACGGCGGCCAAGGGCGCGGTCCCGACGAGCAGTTCGTGTTCTTCGACGAGGCCTACCGGGCCGGCGCCCCCGTCTCCATGGTCACCCTCAACACCGTCGGGCCGACCCTGATGAAGTACGGGACCCCGGAGCAGAAGGACTACTTCCTGCCCCGGATCCTCAGCGGCGAGACCGTCTTCGCCATCGGCTACTCGGAGCCCGGGGCCGGTACGGACCTCGCCTCGCTGCGCACCCGCGCCGTACGCGACGGAGCCGACTGGGTCGTCGACGGGCAGAAGATCTTCACCTCCAACGCCCAGAACGCGGACTGGATCTGGCTCGCCTGCCGCACCGATCCCGACGCCCCCAAGCACAAGGGCATCTCGATCATCCTGGTGCCCACCGACGCCCCCGGCTTCGCGTGGACCCCGATCGCCACGGTCGGCGGCCTCACGACCACCTCCACGTACTACGACGCGCTCCGCGTGCCCGCCGGCAACCTCGTCGGCCCCGAGCACGGCGGCTGGGGGCTGATCACCAACCAGCTCAACCACGAGCGCGTGGCCCTCGCCGCCATCGGCATGCAGGCCGAGGACTTCTACAAGCGCGTGCTCTGCCATGCCCGGACCCCCGATCCGGTCACCGGCGAACGCCCCGCCGACCGGCCCTGGGTGCGCTCCCGGCTCGCCGAGGCACATGCCCGGCTGGCCGCCGTACGCCTCCTCAACTGGCGCCTCGTCCAGGACGTGGGCAGCGGCGCACTGGCCCCCGGCGACGCCAGCGGGGTGAAGTTCCTCAGCACCGAGTCCACCGTCGAGGTGTACCGGATGTGCCAGGAGGTGGTCGGTGAGGAGGCTCTCGTACGGGGGCCTGCGGCCTTCGCCGGAGGCGAGCTGGAACGGATGAACCGGGCCGCCCAGATCAACACCTTCGGCGGCGGGGTCAGCGAGGTCCAGCGGGAGATCGTCGCCATGATGCGGCTCGGCATGAAGGGGAGGAAGCGATGACCGCCACGGCGGACCAGGCAGCGGGAGCCGAGGAGGCGGCCCGGTTCCACACGCTGCTGAAGGCCTTCGAAGGGCAGCCCGCCGCCACCGCGGGCCGGGGCAAGGACCCGGTCAACCAGCCGATGATCCGCCACTGGTGCGAGGCGATGGGCGACGCCGACCCCGCCTACTCGGGCCCGGACGCCATCGCCCCGCCCACCATGCTCCAGGCCTGGACGATGGGCGGGCTCTCCGGCCACGGCGACCGCTCCACCGCGTACGACGAGCTCCTCGCCCTGCTCGACGGCGCGGGCTGCACCTCCGTCGTGGCCACGGACTGCGAGCAGGAGTACCTGCGTCCGCTGCGCCCCGGCGACACGATCACATTCGACGCCGTCATCGAGTCCGTGTCCCCGCGCAAGACGACCAAGCTGGGCACCGGCCACTTCGTGACGACCCGCACGGACGTCCGCGCGGACGGCGAACTCGCCGGGACCCACCGCTTCCGGATCCTCAAGTACGCGCCCGCCGCCGGCGGCGCGAAGAAGCCCGCCGCCCGGCGCCCCCGCCCGGTGGTCAACCGCGACAACCAGGGCTTCTGGGACGGGGTCGCGGAACACAAGCTGCTGATCCAGCGCTGCGCCGCCTGCACGGCCCTCCGCTTCCCCTGGCTGCCCGGCTGCAATGCCTGCGCGAGCCTGGAGTGGGACACCGTCGAGGCCTCCGGCGCCGGCACGGTGTTCAGCTACGTCGTCATGCACCACCCGCCGTTCCCCGCCTTCACCGCGCATGAACATGCCGCTGCCGCGGCGGGTCCCTACGCGGTCGCCCTCGTCGAACTCGCCGAGGGCGTCCGGATGGTCAGCAACATCACCGGCGTCCCGTACGACAAGGTGCGCATCGGGCTGCCCGTGCACCTGGAGTTCCTGCGGGTCGACGAGGACCTGGAGCTGCCGGTCTTCCGGGGGAGCGAGGGCTGATGGACTTCCACCCCACCGAGGACCAGGCCGCGGCGGCCGGACTCGCCGGCCGGATCTTCCGCGACCTCGCCACCCACGAACGCCTCGCCGCCGCCGGCACCGGCAGCGACGCCGAGCTGTGGAAGGCCCTCACCGCCGCCGGGCTGACCACCGCCGTGGAGGACATCGGCCTCCTCGGCCTGGTGCTGCTGCTGGAGGAGCAGGGCCGCACCACCGCGCAGGTCCCGTACGCCGCCACCTGCGTGTACGGGATCCTGCCCGTCTCCGCGCACGGCAGCGCCGAGCAGCGCGCCCGGCTGCTGCCCGCCCTGGGCTCGGGCGAGGCGGTCGCCACCGGCGCCTTCCCGGCCCGCGGCCGCATCACTGCCTCGGCGGACGGACGGCTGACCGGGACCGCGCCCGTCGTGCCCTGGCTGCGCGACGCCACGCACGTGCTGGTCCCGGACGCCGACCGGGCCCTGTGGTTCGTACGGACGGACGCGCCCGGCGTCGGGACGCCGGAGGTGGAGACCACGGCACCCTGGTCGGCGGGGCGGCTCATCCTGGCCGGGGCCGAGGCGGAACGGCTCGGGGACGGCCGGGCCCACGACGAGGTCCTCGCCACCGCCCGCACCGCCTTCGCCGGGCTGCAGGCGGGGGTCTGCACCGGCTCCCTGGCCCGTGCGGTCGAGTACACCTCCACCCGCGAGCAGTTCGGCCGGCCGCTCTCCACGAACCAGGGCGTGATGCTGCGCGCCGCCGACGCGTACATGGACACGGAGGCGATCCGGGTCACCGCGTACGAGGCGGCCTGGCGGATCGACGAGGGGCTTCCGGCCCGCGAGCATGCCCTGACCGCGGCCTGGTGGGCCTCGGAAGCGGGCAAGCGGGTCGTGCACGCGGGCCAGCACCTGCACGGCGGGATGGGCGCCGACCTGGACCATCCCGTCCACCGGCACTTCCTCTGGGGGCGCCAGCTGGACGCGTACCTGGGCTGCGGCAGCGAACTGCTGGCCGAACTGGGCGCGCTCCTGTCCGACCACGCCGCACCCGAGGGGGACGACGCATGAACGTCGGCGACACACTGGCGCCGCTGGAGATCCCCGTGACCCGCACGCTGATCGTCGCGGGCGCGATCGCCTCGCGCGACTACCAGGACGTGCACCACGACGCCTCGCTCGCCCGCGAGAAGGGCTCCCCGGACATCTTCATGAACATCCTGACCACCAACGGCCTGGTCGGCCGGTACATCACCGACCGCCTCGGGCCGGGCGCCGTCCTGCGCAAGGTGGCCATCCGCCTCGGCGCACCCAACTACCCGGGCGACACCATGGTCCTGACCGGCACCGTGGTCGCCGTCGACGGGCGCAGGGTGGAGATCCGGGTCGTCGGCGCCAACGGCATCGGCCACCACGTCACCGGCACGGTCACCGCGGAGGTGGCGGCATGAGCGTCCGACGACGTGACACGCTCGGCGGGCGCGCCGCCATCGCCGGAATCGGCGCGACCGAGTTCTCCAAGGACTCCGGCCGCAGTGAGCTGCGGCTCGCCGTCGAGGCCGTGCACGCCGCCCTGGACGACGCCGGGCTGACCCCCGCAGACGTCGACGGCATGGTCACCTTCACCATGGACACCAGCCCCGAGATCACCGTGGCCCAGGCCGCCGGGATCGGGGACCTCTCCTTCTTCTCCCGCATCCACTACGGCGGCGGCGCGGCCTGCGCCACCGTCCAGCAGGCCGCCCTCGCCGTCGCCGCAGGGATCGCGGAGGTCGTGGTCTGCTACCGGGCCTTCAACGAGCGCTCCGGCCGGCGCTTCGGCTCCGGCGTGCAGCAGCGCGAGCCCTCGGCGGAGGGCGCGGCGCTCGGCTGGTCGCTGCCCTGGGGGCTGCTCACCCCGGCCTCCTGGGTGGCCATGACCGCCCAGCGCTATCTGCACGCCTACAACCTGACCCCCGAGGCCTTCGGCCATGTCGCCGTCACCGACCGCCGGCACGCCGCGAACAACCCCGCCGCGTACTTCCACGGCAAGCCCATCACCCTCGCCGACCATGCCGCCTCACGCTGGATCGTCGAACCGCTGCGGCTGCTGGACTGCTGTCAGGAGACGGACGGCGGCCAGGCGCTGATCGTCACCAGCACCGAACGGGCCCGGAACCTGCGCCACGCGCCCGCCGTGATCACCGCGGCCGCGCAGGGCGCAGGGCGCCGCCAGGAGGGCATGACCTCCTTCTACCGCGACGACCTCACCGGGCTGCCGGAGATGGACGTGGTCGCCCGGCAGCTGTGGCGGACCAGCGGACTGCGGCCCTCGGACATCGACGTCGGCATCCTCTACGACCACTTCACCCCGTTCGTCCTGATGCAGCTTGAGGGGTTCGGCTTCTGCGAGCCCGGCGAGGCCGCCGGCTTCGTGGCCGCGGACGGGCTGCCGCTCAACACCCACGGCGGCCAGCTCGGCGAGGCGTACCTGCACGGCATGAACGGCATCGCCGAGGCTGTCCGCCAGCTGCGCGGCACCTCCGTCAACCAGGTGGCGGGAGCCGCCCGTGCCCTGGTCACGGCCGGTACGGGGGTGCCGACGTCCGGACTGATCCTCGGCGCCGACGGCTGAGGCCGGATTCCGGGCGCCGGCCTGCGGGCCGTCCCCGGCGCCACCCCCGGCTCACCCCGCCTCCTCCACCTTCAGGAGGTGAGGTGAGCCCCACCCCTACAACCTGAGATGGATCCGGCTTCGGCACTTGCGGCCGATCCCAGGAGCGGCCCGCGCTTCTAGCGTGGAGCCATGACCACGCCTGTGTGCACGCTCGCCTCGAATCCGACGCCGTACCCGTCGTTCTCGGCGTACGTCCGGACCCGCGGCACGGTCCTGATGCGCACCGCACGCTCGCTCACCGCCAACCCGTGCGATGCCGAGGACCTGCTCCAGACGGCCCTCGCCAAGACCTACGTCGCCTGGGACCGCATCGAGGACCACCGCGCCCTCGACGGATACGTCCGGCGGGCCCTGGTCAACACGCGTACCTCCCAGTGGCGCAAGCGCAAGGTCGACGAGTTCGCCTGCGACGAGCTCCCGGAAACCGAGGCGACGCCCGCGTCCGACCCCGCCGAGGCGCAGGCGCTGCGCGACGCGATGTGGCGCGCGGTGACCCGGCTGCCCGACCGGCAGCGCGCGATGGTCGTACTGCGCTACTACGAGGACCTCAGCGAGGCGCAGACCGCCGACCTGCTCGGAGTCTCGATCGGCACCGTCAAGAGCGCCGTCTCGCGCGCGCTGGTCAAGCTCCGCGAGGACCCGGAGCTCACGCCGGTCCGCTGAACGGCCGACGTCTCACCGGGGGCACCTCCCGGCGGCGGCCGGGGAGAAACAGCCAGGGCCGGGGCGCCGTGGCTGTTTCACGTGAAACATCCCCGCTGCCCCGGCGCTGTGCGCCGTGCACTGCGCGCCCGCCCCCAGCCTGTGCACGATGCCACCGCAAGGACCCGAACAGCGATTACTTGCCGCGTTTGTACCCCCGGGTAGTGACATGCCGACCGGTACGTGCGCAGAATCGGCAGCATCCGTAGCCGCCGCAGCGCCGCAGCGCCCACCGGGAGGACGCTTTGCTGAGCACCATGCAGGACGTACCGCTCCTCGTCACCCGCATACTCCAGCACGGGATGACGATCCACGGAAAATCCCAGGTCACGACCTGGACCGGGGAGGCCGAGCCGCACCGCCGCAGCTTCGCCGAGATCGGTACCCGTGCCACCCGCCTCGCCAACGCCCTGCGCGACGGACTGGGCGTCCAGCAGGACGACCGGGTGGCCACCCTGATGTGGAACAACGCGGAGCACGTCGAGGCCTACTTCGCGATCCCCTCCATGGGCGCTGTCCTCCACACCCTCAACCTGCGACTGCCGCCCGAGCAGCTGGTCTTCATCGTCAACCACGCAGCCGACCGGGTCGTGCTGGTCAACGGGTCCCTGCTGCCCCTGCTCGCACCGCTGCTCCCGCACCTGCCCGTCGTCGAGCACGTGGTGGTCTCCGGCATCGGCGACCGATCCCTGCTCGACGGGCTGAACGTACGCGTCCACGAGTACGAGGAGCTCCTCGACGGCCGCCCCGACAGCTACGACTGGCCGGAGCTGGACGAGCGCCAGGCCGCCGCCATGTGCTACACCTCCGGGACCACCGGAGACCCCAAGGGCGTCATCTACTCCCACCGCTCGATCTACCTGCACTCCATGCAGGTCAACATGACCGAGTCGATGGGCCTGACCGACAAGGACACCAGCCTCGTCGTCGTCCCCCAGTTCCACGTGAACGCCTGGGGCCTGCCCCACGCCACCTTCATGACCGGCATCAACATGCTGATGCCGGACCGGTTCCTCCAGCCGGCCCCGCTCGCCGAGATGATCGAGCGGGAGAAGCCCTCGCACGCCGCGGCCGTCCCCACCATCTGGCAGGGGCTGCTCGCCGAGGTCACCGCCAACCCGCGCGACCTCACCTCCATGAAGCAGGTCACCATCGGCGGCGCGGCCTGTCCGCCCTCCCTGATGGAGGCCTACGACAAGCTCGGCGTCCGCCTCTGCCACGCCTGGGGCATGACCGAGACCTCCCCGCTGGGCACCATGGCGCACCCGCCGGCCGGCCTGAGCGCCGAGGAGGAGTGGCCGTACCGGATCACCCAGGGCCGCTTCCCGGCGGGCGTCGAGCCCCGCCTGGTGGGCCCCGGGGGCGACATCCTGCCCTGGGACGGCGAGTCGGCGGGCGAGCTGGAGGTGCGCGGCACCTGGATCGCGGGTGCCTACTACGGCGGCGCCTCCGGCGAACCGCTGCGCCCCGAGGACAAGTTCAGCGCGGACGGCTGGCTCAAGACCGGAGACGTCGGCGTGATCAGCCCCGACGGGTTCCTCACGCTGACCGACCGGGCCAAGGACGTCATCAAGTCCGGTGGTGAGTGGATCTCCAGCGTGGAGCTGGAGAACGCGCTGATGGCGCACCCCGAGGTCGCCGAGGCGGCGGTCGTCGCCGTCCCCGACGACAAGTGGGGCGAGCGCCCGCTGGCCACCGTCGTCCTCAGGGAGGGCGCGACCGTGGACTACGCGGGGCTGCGCGTCTTCCTCGGCCAGTCCATCGCCAAGTGGCAGCTGCCCGAGCGCTGGACGACCGTCACGGCCGTGCCGAAGACCAGCGTCGGCAAATTCGACAAGAAGGTGATCCGCAAGCAGTACGCGGACGGCGAGCTGGAGGTCATCAGGCTCGACTGACCGCGGACTGCCACCTGCTCAGCCCTGGCCGCCCTTCGTCAGCCAGGGCCGCAGCAGCCTGCTGACCGCGGGCATCGCCAGGTAGGTCATCAACGTGCTGAAGACCACGGCGAACACGGCCGTCCGCAGGATGAAGTGCAGGTTCACGAGGTACGGCCCGAGCACCGCGTTGCCGGCGAGCGAGATCGGGAAGATGGCCAGCCCCGAGCTGATCGCCATCTTCCACCGCGGCGGCGCGGGCCGGGTCGTACCCGGCTTGGCGAACCACGTCTCCATGCCGTGCAGTTCGCGCCGGGCTATCTCGGTGTGGTGGTGCCCGAGGCAGTTGGAGAACCACTGGGCCCGCTCTGCGGAGTCCTGCCACCGCTGGAAGGCGGCCTGGTCCCGGAAGCGGTGGACCAGGAACCACGGCCCGCCGTCCGTCGCCGGACGGAACAGCCCGTACCCCAGGTGGCCCGGGAACGTCGAGGCCGTCTCCAGGATGCCGTGGGCCCAGGCCTCGAACGTCTCCTCGTGCCCCGGCTCCACCTGCCGGGCGATGAGCAGGTTCACTTCCCCGTTGTCGGCGGGGACGGCCTGCTCGCTCGTGTCGATGATGGCCATCGGGCCAGGATGACTAGTTCGTGCCGATCTTGGCGAGCAGATCCACGATGCGGCCCTGGACGTCCGGCGTGGTGGACCGCTCGGCGAGGAAGAGCACGCTCTCCCCGGAGGCCAGCCGCGGCAGTTCGGCCGGGTCGATCCCCGCGGTCGTGTAGACGACCAGCGGCGTCCGGTTGAGCTGCCCGTTGGCGCGCAGCCAGTCCACGATCCCGGCCCGCCGGCGCCGGACCTGCATGAGGTCCATGACGACCAGGTTGGGCCGCATCCGCGTCGCCAGCTCCACCGCGTCGGTGTCCGCCCCCGCCCGTGCGACCTGGAGACCGCGCCGTTCCAGGGCGGCCGTCAGAGCCGTCGCGATCGCGTCGTGCTCCTCGATCAGCAGCACCCGGGAGGGGTGCTGCTCGCTGTCGCGCGGCGCGAGCGCCTTGAGGAGGACGGCCGGGTCGGCCCCGTACGCCGCCTCGCGCGTGGCGTGCCCCAGACCGGCCGTGACCAGTACGGGGACCTCGGCGGCCACCGCCGCCTGGCGCAGGGACTGCAGGGCGGTCCGGGTGATCGGCCCGGTCAGCGGGTCCACGAACAGTGCGGCGGGGAACGCGGCGATCTGCGCGTCCACCTCCTCACGGGAGTGCACGATCACCGGCCGGTAGCCGCGATCGCTGAGCGCCTGCTGGGTCTGCACGTCCGGGGCCGGCCACACCAGGAGGCGGCGCGGGTTGTCCAGCGGCTCCGGAGGCAGCTCGTCGTCCACGGGCAGCGGTACGGGCGGCCGGTTGACCACCTCGACGGCGCCCCCGGGACCGTCCAGCGGTTCGGGGCCCTCGTCGGCGCCCGCCTCGGGGGCTCCTATCGCGAACGCCCGGCCCTGGGGCGCGGGCTCGGCGAGCCGGCGCCGGCGGCCGGAGCCGCTCGTGGCGCCCGCGCCGTTGGTGCTTGCGGAGTCGACCGAGATGCCCTGGCCGAGGGTGCCGAGGGCGCGCACGCTGATCGGCTGTGCGGCCTCGGCCGCGGACTCCTGCGGTTGCCGGGCCCCGGGCACGGCAACCTGACCGGAGGCCTCCTCGTCCTCGGGAGCGGTCCGGGCCGCCGGAACCGGCCAGGCCGGAGTGGCGGGCAGCGCACGCCGCCGCCCGGTCGGGGGTACGGGCTCCTCGGCGGCCGCGGCCGGCGGCGCGGCGGGAGCCGCGGGCTCGGTACCGGGCGCGCCCAGGACCCGGCGGCCACGCCGCCCGGCCGGGACGTCGCCCTCGGTCTCGCCGGGAGCGGAGGCCTGCGCAGCGGCCTGAGCCGGGGCCGGGGCCGGGGCCTCGGCCGGGGCGGGAGCCGCGGCCGGAGTCGGGCCGGCGGGCAGCGCGAAGCCGCCCTCCGGGGCGATGGGCCGTACGGGGGCCTGCGGGGCGGCCGGAGCCGGCCGGAGACCCGTCGCGGGCACGGGACCGCCGGGCTGCGGCGCGGCAGCGGGACCCAGCGCCCGTCGACGCCCGGCGGGATGCTCGCTCACCGGAACCGGCGGCACGGCGGGCACCGGCGGTACGGGAGGCACGGGCGGCACCGGAGAGCCCAACGGCACCGGCGAGCCCTGCGGCCCCACAGGAACGCCGGGACCGGGACCAGGAGCCGGCTGCGGCACCGGCGGCAGAGCGGGCATGGCGGTTCCCTGCGGGGGCACGGGCCGGCCGGGACCGCCCTGAGCGCCCTCGCCGCCGCTTCCGTTTCCGTTTCCGTCGCCGTCCCGGCCGCGCCGGCGCCCGGTTCCCAGCCCCGCCGGGTTCACCGGGGACTGCGCGAGCTCGGGGCCCGTGGCGGGAGCGTCCGGGGCGCCGGCCTCGCCCGCCCGCCGCCGCCCGGACGGCAGCGCCAGGGCGCTCCCGCCCTCGGCGGCCCCGTTCGGCCGTGCCTCGTCGGCGCCGTCCTCCAGGAACGCGTCCACCCCGCGCCGGGCCCGCCGCCCGGCGGGGCCCTTCTCCGCGGCCTCCTCGGCCGACGGCTCCTTCGCGGGCTCCTGCACGGGCTCCGGCAGCGTCACCGTTCCGGCTCCCGCACCCAGCGGCAGCTCCAGTACGTACGCACCGCCGGGCGCGCCCGGCACCTCCACCGTCTGGAGCACACCCCCGTGCGCGCCGACGATGCCCCGCACGATCGGCTCGTGCACCGGGTTCCCGCCCTCGAACGGCCCGCGCACCTCGATCCGTACGACCTCGCCCCGCTGAGCGGCGGCCACCACGATGGTCGAGTCGCTGTACCCGCTGCCCTGGGGGGTCTTGCCGGTGGCGTCCACCCCGGCGACGTCCGCGACGAGGTGCGCGAGGGCGCCGGCGATCCGCTCCGCGTCCACCTCGGCCTCGATGGTCGGCGCGTGCACGGCGAACTGCACGCGGCCCGGGCCGATCAGCTCGACCGCGCCGTCGATGCCGGCGGCGACGACCTTGTTGATCAGTACCTTCTTCTTCCTGAGCTTCTCGGCGCCCGCGTCGAGGCGCTGGAAGCCGAGCACGTTGTCGACCAGCGTGGTCATCCGGGAGTACCCGGCGGCCAGGTGGTGCAGGAGCTGGTTGGCCTCGGGCCACAGCTGCCCCGCGTCGTCGGCGGCCAGCGTGGCCAGTTCCCCGCGCAGTTCCTCCAGCGGCCCGCGCAGCGACTCGCCGAGGACCGCCAGCAGCTGTGCGTGCCGCGCGGCCAGGGCGTCGTAGGGCCGGCGGTCCGTGAAGGTCATGACGGCGCCGACGAGCAGCTCCCCGTCCCGTACGGGCGAGGTCGTCAGGTCGACGGCGACGGGCTGTCCGGCCTTGTTCCACAGGACCTGGCCGCGCACCCGGTGCTTGCGGCCGCTGCGCAGGGTGTCGGCGAGCGGGGACTCCTCGAAGGGGAACGGCGAACCGTCGGTGCGCGAGTGCTGGATCAGCCCGTGCAGTTCGCGGTTGCCGAGATCGGTGGCGCGGTACCCGAGGATCTGGGCGGCGGCCGGGTTGACGAGGACGACCCGCCCGTCGGTGTCCGTGCCGACGACGCCCTCGGCGGCGGCCCGCAGGATCATCTCGGTCTGCCGCTGCGAGCGGGCCAGCTCGGCCTCGGTGTCCACGGTCTCGGAGAGGTCGCGCACGACGAGCATCAGCAGCTCGTCACCGGTGTAGGGCTGCGGCTCGCGGTAGGCGTCGCGGCCGTCGAGGTGGGCGGCGGTGACCTCGACGGGGAACTCGCTGCCGTCGGTGCGGCGCGCGAGCATCCGCTTGGGCTTGGCCCGGCCGCCCTCGTCCTCGCCGGGCCGGCGCATGGAGCCGGGGATCAGCTTGGAGTCGAACTCGGGCAGGAGGTCCAGCACGCCGCGGCCGACGAGCCCGGTGCCGGGGCTCTCCATGACCTCAAGGGCGATCGAATTCGCGTTGACGACCGTGCCGTTGGCGTTGACGAGCAACAGCGCGTCCGGAAGAGCGTCGAGTATTGCTGCGAGGCGAGCAGCGCCTCGGGATGGCCTGCTGCTCACGACGAGCTTCCTCCCTGACCACAACTACCGGCATGTCACGGGAGGAGTCTAAGGGCACGGCCCCGGCCCGAGGTGGCGGATGTGCGGCGGACACCACGCATCCGCCGCATCCTCCCAGGTCAGGAGCGCCCACCCGGAAGCACAGGTTCCAGGTTGTTCCACCGGGCGATCTCGCATCCGTTGGTCCGCCGGAACGTGGCGTCCACTTTGTGGCCTTGCCACGTTCCGGTGACGTGTGCGGTGGCCGGGCCGCCGTCCTGCATGGTGCAGATCTGCTGCTTGGACTCGGGGGCGAAGGGGTCCTTGTCCTGCCTCGCGAGCGTGTCGAGGCGGGCACAGGCCTCCTCGGCCTTCGGGTGGTTCCCGCCGACGGGGTTGCATTCGAGTACGTACTCGCCGTCCGCCCGGGGGTTGCCGGAGGCGGACACGGAGATGGTGAGGTGGTCGGGCGCGGCCAGCAGCCGGCCCAGCGGCGGCAGCGGGGGCAGCGGCCCGGCGGTCGTGGCCGCTGTGGCGGCGAGGGCTGAGGTGACGGCGAAGGCGGCGAGACGCAGCATGGGGCACTCCAGGTCGTCCGTACGTCGTACGTCTGACCAACGACGTGCACCCGCCGACGTTGCATGCGTGCATGCGTGCGTGGCGGGCTTAAGGCTTTGCTCTTGCGGCGGCTGTGCTTGTACCGTGGGAGCGGATTGGTGAGCGGCCCTGTGGCTGTGTCATCATCTGCACGCACCCTCGTACGCGGGGGTGTGCTGGAGGCGTCGCCTAGTCCGGTCTATGGCGCCGCACTGCTAATGCGGTTTGGGTCTTAAAGCCCATCGAGGGTTCAAATCCCTCCGCCTCCGCACCTGCCGAAGCCCCGGTCCTGACGGACCGGGGCTTCGGTGCGTTCCGGGGCCACCCCGGCGGCTTCCGGCCACGGCTTCTCCCCGCCCCACCCGCCCCGACGTCTGTGCGAACCCTTCCGGATGATCTCCGTCCAGGGCGTTTTCGCAGGTCAGGGGCGGTTTGGGTAATGGATTTCGCGTCCCGCCGAGGTCCATGTATTGTTGTTCTCGCAAGGCCAACGGGGCGAAAAACCCCGGGAAGCCCAAGCACTCGTAGCTTAACGGATAGAGCATCTGACTACGGATCAGAAGGTTGCAGGTTCGAATCCTGCCGAGTGCACAGCCGAAGAGGCCCCCCGGTTCACCGGGGGGCCTCTTGCGTTGTCCGGCGACGGTGTGAGCCCCGGTGCGGGGTGCGGGGGTCCTCCTTGGTGGGGAGGGGGACCCGGGGGTCGTCCGGGTCGGGGATCGGTCCAGTGGAGGACGACCGGGGGCCCGGGGCCCGGATACGGTCCTCGCAGACGGTTCGGAACGGTTCGGGCCGAGAGAGGGGGACTCCCATGGGGCTGTTCGGGAACGCGCACACGGTCGATCCGACGTCGGCGCAGCGGGACTACGCGCGGCTGCTCGGGCAGGGGGAGCAGGTGCACGCCGCGTACCTGTTGATACGGGACACGATCCTGTTCACCGACCGGCGCCTCGTGCTCGTCGACAAGCAGGGGCTCACCGGAAAGAAGGTGGAGTACCACTCCATCCCCTACCGGAGCATCACGCACTTCTCCGTGGAGACCGCCGGCCACTTCGACCTCGACGCCGAGCTGAAGATCTGGCTCTCCGGGAGTGCGGCGCCGATCGAGAAGACGTTCACCAAGGGTGTGGACATCTACGAGGTGCAGGCCATCCTGACGCAGTTCGTCGCGCGGTAGCCCCGCCGCGGTCGTCGACAGGGCCTAGCGGACGCGGGGGAGGCCCGTCACCGAGACCACCAAGGAGTAGAGGGACGTGGTGGCGGTGATGAAGAGGCGGTTGTTCCGCGGGCCGCCGAAGGCGATGTTCGAGACCGGTTCGGGGACGCGGATGCGGCCGATCAGGGTGCCGTCCGGGTCGTAGCAGTGCACGCCGTTCTCCATCGCGGCCGCCCACAGCCGGCCTCCGTCGTCGAAGCGGATGTTGTCCACCGGGCGGCATTCGGCGAAGACGCGGTCGTCCGTCAGCGTGCCGTCCGCGCCGACCTTGAACGCGCGGATGTGGCCCGCCCGGGTGTCCGCCGCGTACAGCTCGCTCTCGTCCGGTGAGAAGACCAGGCCGTTCGGGCCGAGGAAGCCGTCCGCGGCGAGGCGCACCTCGCCGGTCGCCGGGTCGGCGCGGTAGAGGTTGCACGCGCCGATCTCGCCCGGTGCGCGCCTGCCCTCGTAGTCGCTGGTGATGCCGAAGTCCGGGTCGGAGAACCAGATCGAGCCGTCCGAGTGCACCACTGCGTCGTTCGGGCTGTTGAGCCGCTTGCCGTCGAAGCGGTCGGCGATGACCGTGAGGCTGCCGTCCGGTTCGGTGCGGGTGACACGCCGGTTGCCCTGCTCGCAGGTGATCAGGCGGCCTTCGCGGTCCAGGGTGTTGCCGTTGGGGTGGCCCGCCGGGGAGCGGAACTCGGAGACCGCGCCGGTCGCCTCGTCCCAGCGCAGCATCCGGTCGTTGGGGATGTCGCTCCACACCAGCTGCCGCCAGGCCGGCAGGTACAGCGGGCCCTCCGCCCAGCGGCAGTCGTCGTAGAGCCGTTCGAGCCGCATGTCGCCGTTCGCGCAGCGGCCTGTGCGGAAGCGTTCGTCCAGGATCTCGTACAGATCGAGGTCGGCTATGGATGACATCATTCCTCCTGTCGCGTTGATTGCCGAATCTTGTTCGGTATCGTGGTGACATTGCAGGATCCTGTACCGTCAGCGCAAGGGATTCCGGGGATGTGGGAGGAAGATCGCGTGGATGACATCGACCGGGCGCTCGTCCTGCGCCTGCAGCAGGACGCGGGCCAGTCGTACGCCACCCTCGGTGCCGCCGTCGGGCTCTCGGCCGGGGCCACGCACGAGCGCGTACGCAAGCTGCGCGAGCGCGGGGTCATCCGGCGCACGACGGTCGACGTGGATCCCGCGGCCGTCGGGAGCGGGGTGCTCGCCTACGTGATGGTCGACTCCAACGCCTGGATGGGGGATTCGAAGGCGGCCTTCGAGGCGATCGCCGAGATCCAGGAGGCACACATCATCGCGGGGACCGCCTCGGTCCTGGTGAAGGTGCGCACGGCCTCGACCGAACAGCTCCAGGACGTGCTGCGCCGCCTCTACGCCATCGAGGGCGTCAGCGGTACGCACGCCACCGTCGTACTGGAGACGTTCTTCGAGCGGCCGCTCCCGCTGTGACCTGGCGGTGCACCGGGATCCGGTGGAACGACGGCCGCCCCGCCATCGGGTGGTGGGCGCCGGGCCGCGCTGAGCGCAGCAGCCCGCTCGTGTACGGGCAGCGGCTGGCGTTCGCGGCCCGGGGGGAGCGGCACTGCCTCGGTGTGCGGCGGGCCGGCAAGCGGACACCGTGCCCCACGGCCGCCACCGTGCCCGGCCGGGCCGGGAACGCCCAGTGCCCCGAATGCGCCCGCCTGGACCGGTCGTTCTCGGTGGCCGCCGACACCAACGCCGCCGATCCGCGCACCTATCGCGTCTACCTGGCCTGGTTCGGGCCCGGCATGGTCAAGGTCGGCATCACCGCGGAGGAGCGCGGCGCGGCCCGGCTGCTGGAGCAGGGGGCGGTGACCTGGACCTGGCTGGGCCGGGGGCCGCTGATGGCCACCCGCCGCACCGAGGAACTGCTGCGGGCCGCCCTGGGGGTGCCGGACCGGATCGCGTATGCCCGCAAGCGCGCCGTACGAGGGCACCTGCCGGCGGCGCCCGACCGGGCCCGGGAGGTCGCCGAACTGCACGGCAGGGCCGCGGCCCTGCCGGGATGGCCGGAGTCGCTGGAGCGGCTGGTGTGCGAAATCACCGATCACGCCGCGCCGTTCGGGCTGGACGGACTGCCCGCCCCCGCGCGGGTGATCACCGCCATGGTCCCCGGCGGGGCCGTCGTGGGCCGGCTCGCCGGCGCGGCCGGACCCGATCTGCACTTCGGGGACGGGCTGGTGGTGGACACCCGGCTGCTCGCCGGCTGGGAGCTCGTCGCCCCCGCCCCGGACGGCACGACCGATGCGCCGGCCGCCGGGCTGCCGCCCCTCGCCGCCCCGGGCGGACAGGACGGGCTGTTCTGACCACCGCACCCCTCGCGGGCGCCGGTGTCCAAGGTCAAAACTTGGATCCCTTCCGGCTCCCGGGCCCCTTTTCGGTGGACACGCCGAGGGGCCGCCGCAGAGGGTGGTGGTCATGAGCATCCAGCCCGTACCTGCCTTCGAACCGCCGTACGTGATGGCGGTCTTCAGCAATGTCCACACCTCCAACAACGACGGCTACGCGGAAACCCTCGACCGTATGAAAGAGCTCGTGGCCGCCAACCCGGGCTTCCTCGGCTACGAGTCCGCCCGCAACCCCGGAGGCCTCGGCATCACCGTCGCCTACTTCCGCGACCACGAGTCCCTCGCCGTGTGGCGGCAGGACATGGAGCACCAGGCGGCCATGAAGCAGGGCCGCGCCGACTGGTACGAGAGCTACACCCTGCACGTCGCCACCGTCGAAAGGAGCCACGGCTTTGCCCGCAACGGCTGACGCGGTCCGTGCCTTCCGGGACCGGCTCGGGCTGCCCGGACTGGTGGACGTGCACACGCACTTCATGCCCGACCGGGTCCTGGGGAAGGTGTGGGACTACTTCGACGCGATGGGGCCGCTGACCGGCGTCGAGTGGCCCATCACCTACCGGCACGAGGAGGAGCAGCGGGTCGCTCTCCTGCGGGAGTTCGGGGTCAGGGCGTTCACCTCGATGCTCTACCCGCACAAGCCGGCGATGGCCGCCTGGCTCAACTCCTGGTCCGCGGACTTCGCCGCCCGGACCCCCGACTGCCTGCACACCGCGACCTTCTTCCCGGAGGACGGGGTCGAGGCGTACGTCCGGCAGGCCGTCGAGGCCGGGGCCCGGGTCTTCAAGGCACACCTCCAGGTCGGCGGGTACGACCCGAACGACGACCGGCTCGACCCGGTCTGGGGGCTGCTCGCCGAGGCGGGCATCCCGACCGTGATCCACTGCGGGTCGGGGCCGGCCCCGGGCAAGCACACCGGACCCGAGCCGATCGCCCGGCTGCTGGCCCGGCACCCCGGGCTGCCCTTGATCGTCGCGCACATGGGCATGCCCGAGTACGCCGACTTCCTGGACCTTGCCGACCGGCACGCCCCGGTGCGCCTCGACACCACCATGGCCTTCACCGACTTCTCCGAGCAGTTCCGCGGATTCCCGCGCGGAGAACTCGGGCGGCTCGCGGACCTCGGCGACCGGATCCTGCTCGGCACCGACTTCCCGAACATCCCCTACCCCTACGAGCACCAGCTCGACGCCCTCGAACGGCTCGGCCTCGGCGACGACTGGCTGCGCGCGGTCTGCCACGACAACGGCGCCCGGCTGTTCCGCCTGGCCTGAGCGGCCCGACAGGGGTTTCTCAGGAAATTCACAGGTAGGGACAAGAACGCTCTCAGAGGCCGCGGCCAGCGTGGTCGCATGACTGCGACGACCACCGCCCACGCGTCCACGTCCACCAGCAACCCCACGGCCCTCGTCCGGCCCGATGGCGGCCCCTGCCGCGTGCTCGTCGTCGACGACGAGGCCTCGCTCTCCGAGCTGCTCTCCATGGCACTGCGCTACGAGGGCTGCGAAGTCCGCACCGCGGGCGACGGGGCCGGTGCGGTGAGGGCCGCACGGGAGTTCCGGCCGGACGTCGTGGTCCTCGACATCATGCTGCCCGACATGGACGGACTCGCCGTTCTCGGACAGCTGCGCCGGGAGATCCCGCAGATCCCGGTGCTGTTCCTGACCGCCAAGGATTCCGTCGAGGACCGGATCGCGGGCCTGACGGCGGGCGGCGACGACTACGTCACCAAGCCGTTCAGCCTGGAGGAGGTCGTGGCCCGGCTGCGCGGCCTGGTCCGCCGCTCGGGTGCGGCGCAGGCCGCGCGCGGGGGCTCCGTCCTGGCAGTCGGCGACCTGCGGCTCGACGAGGACAGCCACGAGGTGTCCCGGGGCGGCCGCGAGATCCACCTGACCGCCACCGAGTTCGAGCTGCTGCGCTACCTCATGCGCAACCCGCGGCGGGTGCTGAGCAAGGCGCAGATCCTGGACCGCGTGTGGTCGTACGACTTCGGCGGCCAGGCCAACGTGGTCGAGCTGTACATCTCCTACCTGCGGCGGAAGCTGGAGAGCGGCCCCGGTCTGCCGTCGATGATCCACACCCGGCGCGGCGCCGGCTACCTGATCAAGCCGGCCGAGTAGTGGCACTCCGCCTGCCGCGGCCCTTTCGCGCCTTCCGCTCCCGCCTCTTCCCCTCCCGCACCGTCCGCCGGCCTGGGCGCGCGAGGCGGTGGCCCCGCCCGATCCGCTCCTGGTCCCTGCGGTCCCGGCTCGTCGTCTCGGCGGTGGCGCTGATCGCCGTGGTGGGCGCGGCCATCGGGACCGTCACCACCCTGGCGCTGCGCGACTACCTGGTCGGCAAACTCGACGAGCAGCTGAGAATCTCCGTCGAGATGGCCACCCACAACCCCGCCGGAGCGAAGGCGCTCAGGGACAGGGGCGACGCTCTCGTCCTGGCCCCCGGCACCCCGCTGGGCGCCGCCGGGATCCGCCTCCGCGCCGACGGCACGGTCTCCAGCACGGCACGCAGCGCCGCCGTCGGCGGCCCCGGGCTCGACCACATCCAGCCCCTGACCACAGCCCAGACCGAGGCCCTGGCCCGCGCCGCCCGCAAGGCCGAGGTGCATGGCCGGCCCAGCCCCGCGAACTTCGACCTGCCGGATCTCGGCGCGTACCGGGTGGTCACCGCCCCCGACGGGAGCCTCGTCCTCGGCTTCCCGCTCGCCGAGGTCGACTCCACGGTGCAGACGCTGATCGCCGTCGAGGTCTTCGTCACCCTCGCCGGGCTGATCGCGGCCTCCCTGGCCGGGCAGGCCCTCGTCGGCGTCGCCCTGCGCCCGCTGCGCCGGGTGGCCGCCACCGCAACCCGCGTCTCCGAGCTGCCCCTGCACAGCGGCGAACCCGCCCTCCACGAGCGGGTCCCCGACGCCGAGGCCGATCCCCGGACCGAGGTGGGCCAGGTCGGCGCCGCCCTCAACCGGATGCTGGGGCACGTCTCCTCCGCCCTCACGGCCCGCCAGCAGAGCGAGATGCGGGTCCGGCAGTTCGTCGCGGACGCCAGCCACGAGCTGCGCACGCCCCTGGCCTCCATACGCGGGTACGCCGAACTCACCCGCCGGGGACGGGAGGAGCCCGGTCCCGACACCCGGCACGCCCTGGGCCGCATCGAGTCCGAGGCCACCCGGATGACCGGACTCGTCGAGGACCTGCTGCTGCTCGCCCGGCTCGACGCCGGCCGACCGCTGAGTGCGGCCGACACCGACCTCGCCCCGCTCGTCATCGACGCCGTCAGCGACGCCCGTGCCGCCGGGCCCGAGCACCACTGGCGCCTTGAGCTGCCCGACGAGCCCGCGCCGATCATGGCCGACCCGGCCCGGATCCAGCAGGTCCTGGTCAACCTGCTCGCCAACGCCCGTACGCACACCCCGCCCGGCACCACCGTCACCGCCGCTGTTTCACGTGAAACATCCGCGGTCCGGCTGCGGATCGAGGACAACGGGCCCGGTATCCCGCCCGCGCTGCTCCCCCACGTCTTCGAGCGGTTCGCGCGCGGCGACGCCTCGCGCTCGCGGTCCGCGGGCTCCACCGGCCTGGGGCTCGCCATCGTCGAGGCCGTCGTGACGGCGCACGGCGGACAGGTCGGCGTACGGAGCGAACCCGGGTGGACCTGCTTCGAGGTCCTGCTCCCGCTCGCCCCGGACCAGGAGAACGCGCCCGCCCGAAAGGGTGCACCGGCGGGCACTCCGTCGGACTCACAGACGGGGCACAGGCTCACCACACAGCGGTGACAGCCCGCCCGGAGAAGGTCGGTGCATGCCAACCGACACCTCTTCCGGCGCCCTCCCGGCACGGGCGCACCTCGCGCCCGTGCCCGGCGAGCCCGTACTCGACGTGGTGATCCCGGTCTTCAACGAGGAGAAGGACCTCGGCCCGTGCGTGCGCCGGCTCCACGACCACCTCACCCGCACGTTCCCGTACCCCTTCCGCATCACGATCGCCGACAACGCGAGCACCGACCGCACCCCCGAGGTCGCGGCCGGCCTCGCCGCCACCGTCGACGGCGTACGCATCACCCGGCTGGAGGAGAAGGGCCGCGGCCGCGCCCTGCGCACCGTCTGGTCCCGGTCCGAGGCACCCGTCCTCGCGTACATGGACGTGGACCTGTCCACCGACCTCAACGCGCTGCTGCCGCTGGTCGCCCCGCTCATCTCCGGGCACTCCGACCTCGCCATCGGCACCCGCCTCGCCCGCTCCTCGCGGGTGGTGCGCGGCGCCAAGCGGGAGTTCGTCTCCCGCGCCTACAACCTGCTCCTGCGCTCCTCGCTGGCCGCCCGGTTCAGTGATGCCCAGTGCGGGTTCAAGGCCATCCGGCGAGAGGTCGCGGAGCGGCTGCTGCCGCTGGTGGAGGATTCGGGCTGGTTCTTCGACACCGAGATGCTGGTGCTCGCCGAGCGGGCCGGGCTGCGGATCCACGAGGTGCCGGTGGACTGGGTCGACGACCCGGACTCCACCGTGCACATCCTGAGCACCGCCACCGAGGACCTCAAGGGCGTCTGGCGGGTGGGCCGCGCCCTGGCCGTCGGTGCGCTCCCGCTCGACCGGCTCGCCCGCCCCTTCGGCGACGATCCGCGCGACCGCAGTGCCTTGCCCGGCGTCCCGCGCGGACTGGCCCGCCAGCTCCTCGGCTTCTGTGCCATCGGCGTGCTGTCCACGCTCGCCTACCTCGCCCTGTACTCCCTCTTCCGGCTCGGCGCCGGACCGCAGCTCGCCAACGCCGGCGCCCTGCTGGTCTCCGCCGTCGCCAACACGGCCGCCAACCGCCGGCTCACCTTCGGCGTCCGGGGGCGGGACCGGGCCGTCCGCCACCAGGCCCAGGGCCTCGTCGTGTTCGGCGTCGGACTGGCCCTGACCAGCGGATCGCTCGCCGCCCTCGGCGCCGCCACACCCGATCCCTCCCACAGCACCGAACTGGCCGTGCTGATCACGGCCAACCTCGCCGCGACCGTGCTGAGGTTCCTGCTCTTCCGCGCCTGGGTCTTCCCCGAGCGGCGCGCCATTCCCGCGAAGGACGACACCCGATGACAACGGCCGTACCACCCATGGACTCCCCGTTCCCCGAACGTGCCCCGACCACCCCGGCCGCGTCGGCCGCCACGGCCGGTACCGCGACCGCGGGACGGCCCCGCTGGGAGCGCCCCGCGTACGCGGCGCTCCTGCTGGCCACCGCCGTCCTGCTGCTGTGGAACCTGGGAGCCTCCGGCTACGCCAACTCCTTCTACTCCGCGGCCGTCCAGGCGGGCAGCGAGAGCTGGAAGGCCTTCTTCTTCGGCTCCTCCGACGCCGGGAACTCCATCACCGTCGACAAGCCCCCGGCCGCCCTGTGGCCGATGGCCCTGTCCGTCCGGCTGTTCGGGCTCGGCGGCTGGCAGATCCTCGTCCCGCAGGCCCTGATGGGCGTCGGCACCACCGCCGTCCTCCACGCCGCAGTCCGCCGCCACTTCGGGCCCGCGGCCGCGCTGATCAGCGGGACGGTCTTCGCGCTCACCCCGGTCGCCGCGCTGATGTTCCGTTTCAACAACCCGGACGCGCTGCTGACCCTGCTGCTCACCGTCACCGTCTACTGCGTCCTGCGCGCCCTCGACGGCGCGCACACCAAGTGGCTGGTCTGGGCCGGCGTCGCGGTCGGCTTCGCCTTCCTGACCAAGACCCTCCAAGCATTCGTCATCCTGCCGCCGCTCGCCCTCGTGTACGCCGTCTGCGCGCCCACCCGGCTGCGCCGCCGGCTGGGCCAGCTGCTGCTCGCCGGGGCCGCCATGGTGGTGGCCGGCGGCTGGTGGGTGGCGATCGTGGAGCTCTGGCCCGCTTCCTCCCGCCCGTACATCGGCGGCTCGCAGACCAACTCCTTCCTGGAGCTGACCCTCGGCTACAACGGCCTCGGCCGGATCAACGGCAACGAGACCGGCAGCGTCGGCGGCGGCTCCCGCCCCGGTGGCGGCGGCCCGAGCTGGGGGGAGACGGGCATCGACCGGCTCTTCTCGGCCGACATCGGCGGGCAGATCTCCTGGCTGCTGCCGGCGGCCCTCGTCATGCTCGTCAGCGGACTGGTGATCACCTGGCGGGCCCGGCGGGCCGCCGACTCCCTGGAGGGCATGGCCCGGGCCGCCTTCCTCGTATGGGGTGGCGCCCTGCTGATCACGGCGCTCGTCTTCAGCTACATGCAGGGCATCTTCCACGAGTACTACACGGTGGCGCTGGCGCCGTTCGTGGCCGCGCTGGTCGGCATGGGCGTGGCGATGCTGTGGGAGGAGCGGGGCAGCAAGGCCGCCGCGCTCACCCTGTCCGGCACCCTCGCGCTGACGGCCTGGTGGTCGTACGTCCTGCTCGGCCGTGCGACCGGATACCTGCCGTGGCTGCGCTGGACGGTCCTCGCGGCCGGCCTGGCTGCGGCCGGCGGGCTGCTCCTCGGTGCGCGGCTCGGCCGCCGGTTCGCCTTGGGCGTGGCGGCGCTGGGTCTGGGTGCGGCGCTGGCCGGCCCGCTCGCGTACTGCCTGACCACCGTGGACTCCACGCGCGGCGGTTCGATCGTGACGGCGGGCCCCGCGGTCTCCGGCGGCCGGGGCGGCATGCGGTTCATCGGTGGTGAACTCCCGCCCGGCGCGGCCCCGCAGGGCGCGGCGCGGCAGGGGCAGGGGCAGCAGGGCGGTCCTCAGGGCGGTCCCCAGGGTGGTCCTCCCGGCGGTTTCCAGGGCCGGCCCCAGGGCGGTCCCCGGCAGTTCCCCGGGGGCCAGGGAGTCCAGGGCGGCCAGGGAGCCCCCGGCGGGCGCGGCGGCGCCGGAGGCCCCGGCGGCCTGCTGAACGGGACGAAGGTCAATGCACAGGCCACGGCGGCCCTGCGCAAGGACGCGGAGAAGTACACCTGGGCCGCGGCCGCCACCGGCGCCCAGAACGCGGCGAGCTACCAGCTGGCCTCCGGCAAGCCGGTGATGCCGATCGGCGGGTTCAACGGCAGCGACCCGTCGCCGACGCTCGCCAAGTTCCAGGAGTACGTGCGCACCGGGAAGATCCACTACTTCATCGGCGACAACGGCGGCATGGCCGACGGGGAAGGCCCGGGCATGCGCGGCCGCCCGGGCAGCAGCACCGGCAGCACCAGCACCGCCATCACGAGCTGGGTCAAGGCCAACTTCAGGGCCACCACGGTCGGTGGAGTTACCTTCTACGACCTGACCGCCCCTTTTAACGGCCCGTCCGGCCCGTCCTGAACCTGCCTGAACGCGAGAGGCACCCTCTAGCATCAAGTCGGCGGACCGGGCATTCCGGGCTGATCCAGCTGTCGTGAGGAGGGTGCCTCCATGGTGACCGCGGCCGATCCCGGCAATTCCCGGACCAGCGTGTGGCTGGCCGGGCACACGGCACCCGCCAGACGCCGCAGCGAGGCCCCCTCGGGCCTGGACCGGGACCGGATCACCGGCGCCACCGTACGGCTGCTCGACGCCGAGGGGCTGGCCCGGTTCTCGATGCGGCGGCTCGCGGCCGGGCTCGGGGTCACCGCGATGTCCCTGTACTGGTACGTCGACACCAAGCACGATCTGCTCGAACTCGCCCTGGACCGCGCCCTCGGTGAACTCCCGCTGCCCCGGCCCGCCCCGGCCGGGCCGGTCCAGGAGGGCTGGCCCGGCCGGCTGCGGTCGCTGGCCTGCGGCTACCGGAGGCTGCTGGCGAAGCACCCGTGGGTGGCCCCGCTGACCGCCGCCTACCCGAACATCGGCCCGCACGCGCGGGCCTTCGACTCCGCCCTGCAACGGCTGCTCGACGCCACCGGCCTGGCGGGCGCCTGCCGGACCGGCGCGCACCTCGCCGTGTCGCAGTTCCTGCACGGCTGCGGTGGCACCGCCCGGCGGGCTCCCGACGGGGACTTCGTCCTCGCCCTCGACGTCCTGATCGCGGGCATCGAGGCGAAGGCAGCCGCCCGGCCGGGCATGTAGCAGACCCCCGCCGGGCGCCTCCTGTCCCTGTCGGAGAGGGGCGGGAGACGGCCCGACGGGGGCCGCTCGGCATCGCGCGATGCCGAGCCGTGCCGCTACTGCGCCGGGGAGGGGGCCGCTTCTGCCGCCGCCTCCGCCGCCGCGGACGCCCCAGGGGTGTGGGCCGCGGGCTTGGACTTCAGCGCGACCTCCTTGATGAACAGCACCAGGACGAGCGCGAGGAGCGCGGCGGGGGCCGCGTAGAGGAAGACGTCGCCGACGCCGTGCCCGTACGCCGACTCGATGACCGCGCGGAACGGCGCGGGCAGCTTGTCGAGGTCGGGGATCCCGCCGCCGGCGGTACCGCCGTGGCCCATCGCCGCAGCCTTCGGGCCGAGTGCGGCCAGCCCGTCCTTGACGTAGTGCGTGACCCGGTTGGCCATGACGGCGCCGAGCGCCGAGACGCCCATGGCGCCGCCGAGCGAGCGGAAGAAGGTGACGACCGAGCTGGCCGCGCCCAGGTCTTCGGGGGCCACCTGGTTCTGGGTGGCGAGGACGAGGTTCTGCATCATCATGCCGAGACCGAGTCCGGTCAGCGCCATGTAGATCGCGATGTGCCAGTACGGGGTGTCGTACCGCAGGGTCCCCAGCAGCCCGAGGCCGGCCGTCAGGAGGACGCCGCCGGAGACGAGCCAGGCCTTCCACCTGCCGGTCTTCGTGATCACCTGACCGGAAACCGTGGAGGAGACGAAGAGCCCGCCGATCATCGGAATCGTGAGGATTCCGGACATCGTGGGGGACTCGTTGCGGGCCAGCTGGAAGAACTGGCTGAAAAAGACCGTGCCCGAGAACATCGCGATGCCGACGAACATCGAGGCCGCCGACGCGAGGGAGATGGTCTTGTTGCGGAACAGGCGCAGCGGGATGATCGGGTCGCTCGCCCTGGACTCGACCAGGAGGAAGAGCAGACCGAGCACCACCGCGCCACCGGTCATCGCCAGGGTCGTCCAGGAGACCCAGCCGTACGAGTCGCCGGCCTGCGTGACCCAGATCAGCAGCAGCGAGACGGCGCCGCTGATCAGGAAGGCGCCGAGCCAGTCGACCTTGACCTCGCGGCGGACGACCGGCAGGTGCAGGGTCCGCTGGAGGACGATCAGCGCGATGACGGCGAAGGGCACGCCGACGTAGAAGCACCAGCGCCAGCCGAGCCACGAGGTGTCGGTGATGACGCCGCCGAGGAGCGGGCCGCCGACGGTGGCGACGGCGAAGACCGCGCCGAGGTAGCCGCTGTACCGGCCGCGCTCGCGCGGGGAGATCATCGCGGCCATCACGATCTGGGCGAGGGCCGACAGGCCGCCGACGCCGATGCCCTGGACCACGCGGCAGGCGATGAGCATGCCGGTGTTCTGGGACATGCCCGCGACCACGGAGCCGAGGACGTAGATCACCAGGGATATCTGGACCAGCAGCTTCTTGCTGAAGAGGTCGGACAGCTTGCCCCAGAGCGGCGTCGCCGCCGTCATCGACAGCAGGGCGGCGGTGACGACCCAGGTGTACGAGGACTGGGTGCCGCCGAGGTCGCTGATGATCTGCGGCAGGGCGTTGGAGACGATCGTGGACGACAGGATCGCCACGAACATGCCGAGCATCAGCCCGGACAGGGCCTTCATGATCTGCGGGTGGGTCATGGGCGCGGGTGCGGACGCGGAGTCGGACGTGGTTTCCGGCCGGCTGCCTCCCTGCACACCGGTGGGTGCGGTCGTCGCCATGTGGTTCCTTCTGTCTAGAAGCTCGATCGGAGCCGGGTCAGCAGGGTGTTGAGTACGTCGATGTCGTGGGGGGACCAGTCGGCCAGGGCCTTCTCCAGCGCGCCGGTGTAGCGGGCGCCCAGCTCGGCGAGGAGCGCGTGGCCGGCCGGGGTCAGCCGCAGGATGCGGCAGCGGCCGTCGCCGGGGTCGGTGTCGCGGGTGATCCACCCGTGGTCGGCGACGTGGGCGACGTGACGGCTGGTCACCGAGATGTCGATGGCCATGAGGTCGGCGAGGCGGCTGAGCCGCATCTCGCCGTGGCGGTCGAGCAGGGTGAGCACGGCGGCGGAGCCGGGCGGGCAGTCCGGGGGGAGCAGGCGGGCGAGGTCGCGCTTGACGGCGCCGATGCCGGTGAGCTGGCGGGCCAGTTCCTCGTAGCGGGTGCTGTTCGGTGCATGCAGCGCGTGCGGTGTCTCGGTGGTCATCGGAGGCTCCCTCCTCTCCTCATGTTGTTGCTTAGGGCAACCATAGGAGCGATTGGTTGCTACAGGCAAATGAATCGGAGGGTGGGGGCGGTAAAGGAATCGGAAAACCCGCTAGGGTCCTGAGGCATGGCTGCGAACCACAACTCACAGGTCCCCGAGGGCAACTACGACCCCGCGGGCAGCACTCAGATGTTCCGGGCGTTCGTCGAGGAGGCCGCGCCGACCGCGCCGGGGCCCGCGGCGCCCGGGTCCCGGCGGCGGCAGGCGCAGGCTTCGGGGTCCGGCTCGAAGGCCGGGGCTTGGCTGGGGCTGGGCATCGGGCTGGTGCTGCTGGTCGGGGCGGTGGCCTGGCTGGCCCTGCGGTAGCCCCGGTCGGGCCCAGGGGCAGCCCCGGGCCGGCCCTGCGGTGGCCCCGGTCAGGTCCAGGCGGCCGTCGCGGTTCGGGTTTCCACGTGCATGCCCAGGGGGACCCGCCAGGACTCGACGCAGACCGTGTAGGTCTGCGTCTTCGTCGTGCCGCCGGGGATGGGGCCCGGGAGGGGCTGGGCGGTCGTGATCGTGGCCCAGTCGATGCCGAGGGCACCGATGATGTGCGTCGCGAACGTGACCGTGCCCGAACGGGCCGCCGTGGTGCCCGTGTTGGTGAACCCCACCGTGACCCTCTCGCACCAGCGGTCCGCCGCCGTGGTGCGTGCCGGGGTGCTCAGCGTCAGGCTCGCGGGGGTGGCCGGGGGCGGCGCGGTGCCCTGCCCGGGTGCGGGCGGAGCCGGCGGGGCTGATGGGGTTGACGGGCCTGGCGGGCCTGGCGGGCCTGGCGGGCCTGACGGGCCTGACGGGCCTGACGGGCCTGACGGGCCCGGCCCGGGCGGGGGCTGGGCGGACGGGCCGGTCCCGGGCGGGGTGGTCGTGGCTCCGCTCCGGGCGGAGCCGGCAGGGCTCTGCGGATCCGGGGCCGTGGGCGTCGTACTCGTCGTGCTGCCCGACGGGGCTCCGCCCGCCGGGGGCGGGGCTCCGAGCTGCTGGAACTCCACCGGTCCCCGAGGCGCGACGTTGTCGCCCGCGCGCCGCTCCGGGCCCGGGGCCACGGCGCCCGCGGCCGCGTAGCCGCCACGTGCCGGGCCGCCGCACCCGGTCAGGCATGCGGCGGCCGTACAGCAGGACAGCGCGAGCAGGGTCAGCAGGGCGGCGGCGCGACGTTCCCTTCGCATCGCGGCAGTCTGGCTGACTCCGCGTCAGATGGGAACCCGAAGCGGGCGATTACTCGCCGATCAGGCCCACCCGGAGCTGCGCCAGCGTGCGCGTGAGCAGCCGGGAGACGTGCATCTGGGAGATGCCGACCTCTTCGCCGATCTGCGACTGCGTCATGTTCGCGAAGAACCGCAGCATGATGATCTGCCGTTCCCGGGGCGGGAGTTTGGCGAGCAGCGGCTTCAGGGACTCGCGGTACTCGACACCTTCGAGCGCGGTGTCCTCGTAGCCGAGGCGGTCCGCCAGCGAACCCTCGCCGCCCTCGTCCTCGGGAGAGGGCGAGTCGAGCGAGGAGGCGGTGTACGCGTTGCCCACGGCGAGGCCGTCGACGACGTCCTCCTCCGACACCCCGAGCACCGCGGCCAGTTCGGGCACGGTCGGCGAGCGGTCGAGCTTCTGGGCGAGCTCGTCGCTGGCCTTGGTGAGGGCGAGGCGCAGCTCCTGGAGGCGGCGCGGGACGCGCACGGACCAGGAGGTGTCCCTGAAGAATCGCTTGATCTCTCCCACGACGGTCGGCATCGCGAACGTCGGGAACTCCACGCCGCGTTCGCAGTCGAACCGGTCGATCGCCTTGATCAGGCCGATCGTACCGACCTGGACGATGTCCTCCATCGGCTCGTTGCGGCTGCGGAAGCGCGCGGCGGCGTACCGCACCAGCGGCAGGTTCAGCTCGATCAGGGTGTCGCGTACGTACGCCCGTTCGGGGCTGTCCGCGTCCAGGGCGGCGAGCCGCTGGAAGAGGGAGCGGGAGAGGGTGCGGGTGTCGATGGCTTCCGAGCGGACAGGCGCTGCCGGCGCTGCCGGTGCCGCGCTCTTGACGAGCGTGAGCACCTTGGAGCTGCCCTGGTCTACGGACATGCCACCCCCTTGAGGTCGCGGACGGTCGCGTACTGCGCGCCCGTCGGAGGAACGCAGCCTCCACCTGAATACCGGAGGCGGGGCTGCGGCAAACGCGGTTCCAGCAGAATGTCACATGTCGGCAACGCGCTGTAGCGTCATGTCGACATATATCTCCAGCGACAGAACGGAATGAGCCCGTTCTGTCGGGAAACGACGGAACGATCTCCACTCGTTCCGGTTACGCCTCGATCCTGTTTGCGGATCGCAGCCGCGCGAAGCTCCGGGCGAGCAGCCGGGACACGTGCATCTGGGACACGCCGAGCTCGACGCTGATCTGGGACTGCGTCAGATTGTTGTAGTACCGCAGCAGCAGGATCCTTTGTTCACGCTCGGGCAGCTGTACGAGGAGGTGGCGGACGAGGTCGCGGTGCTCGACCCCGGCCAGCTCGGGGTCCTCGTAGCCGAGGCGGTCCAGGAGTCCCGGCAGCCCGTCGCCCTCCTGGGCGGCCTCCAGCGAGGTGGCGTGGTAACTGCGGCCGGCCTCGATGCAGGACAGCACCTCGTCCTCGGTGATCCGCAGCCGCTCGGCGATCTCGTGCGTGGTCGGCGTGCGCCCGTGCAGGGTCGTGAGGTCCTCGGTGGCCGCGTTCACCTGGACCCACAGCTCGTGGAGCCGGCGCGGCACGTGGACGGTGCGGACGTTGTCGCGGAAGTACCGCTTGATCTCGCCCACGACGGTCGGCATGGCGAAGGTCGGGAACTGCACGCCGCGGTCCGGGTCGAAGCGGTCGATCGCGTTGATGAGGCCGATCGTGCCGACCTGGACCACGTCCTCCATCGGCTCGTTGCGGCTGCGGAAGCGGGCGGCCGCGTACCGGACGAGCGGAAGGTTCGCCTCGATGAGGGCCCCGCGCACCCGGAGGTGCTCGTTCGTGCCCGGCTGGAGGCCCTTCAGCTGCCCGAACAGGACCTGGGTGAGGGCTCGGGTGTCCGCGCCCCGGCTCTGCGGTCTCGGGGCCGCTGGAGGCTCCTCGGGGGGCTCCTGGCGGGGCGGGGCCGGGCTCGAAGGCGGGGCCGGGGAGGGGGCCGGGGTCCGGGAGTCCCCCTGGGGGTCCTGTTGGGGCGGCACCTGAGGCGCAGTACTGGCCGGCACGGTCACGCCACCCCTCCATGTATTGACTCATCCGTCAAAAGCGGTCATAGCATCACAAGACATGTGCACTGTGTGCAAGCACCGTATATCGCCGTGTTGACGGCAAGTTGGGCATAGTGGTGTGTTTCGGAATATGGCGTCGCGGAAGACGCGGGAACGCAAAAGCCCCCCACCCGTCGGAGTGGGGGGCCGGTCAGTCCGGAAGCCGCGTCAGCGTACGGGTTCAGCGCACCAGTTCGGTCATGAACGCGCCGATGCCATGGGCCGCGTCCGATATGCCCTGGAAGCCTATTTTGACGATGTCGGCCGCCTTGACCGGCTGGGTGATGATCACGAAGAGCACGAACACGACGAGCCCTCCCATGATCATCTTCTTGGTGTCCATGAGCGGTGTCGGCCTCCCCAACCGGTCCTGCAAAGTCGGGTGAGTCTAACCGGTCGTCTTCGGACACTCATCAGGCCTTTATGGACCAATGACCCGGTGGTCCGGGTCTTTTGCCCCGGAGCGGACGGGTGCGGGTGGCGCAACATGGGAGGCGAGCCCGCCGGTTCTGGCAGGAAACCGGAGGGTGAGGGACAGGGCCTCTCTGCGGGGTCCGAACCGCACGCTTCCCCCCTGACTGCGGTTCGGTCCGGCAGGTCCCGTCCTCGTTGGGGGGAAGTGGCTTGTCCCCCCGATGCCGCTTCCCCCGTCCCGTACGGCGAAGGCCCCGACTCCGGTCGAGGCCTTCGCCGCGTGCTGCCGGTTACTGGACGGCGCCGGAAGCCAGTCCGAGGACGGGCTCGACGGGGGCGATGGCGGGCGCCAGCTGGTTGGGCAGGTTCATCAGCTGGTTGAGCTGGTTGACCCCGGGGGTGATCCTCTCGCCGATCTCCTGGACGGAACCCGGGGTCGCGCCTTCCGGCATGTCCTGGGCCGCCTGTGGCAGGTCCGGGAGGGAGATCGGGACCTTGGGGGCGGCGGAGGCGGCCGGTGCGGCGAGGCCCGCGGCGGCCCCCGCGAGGGCGAAGGCGGCGAGCATGCGCTGGGTCTTGGTCATGCCGTGACAACGGCCGAGCGGGCGGGCGGTCACGCGGCCGTCATCCGTAAAGACGCGTGCGGCTGCGGGCGAAGACGCATGGAGGACGGGTCCGGACATGCCGAGAGCCCCGTCCCTTGCAGGGGCGGGGCTCTCGATCGAAGCGGTAGTGGAGGGATTTGAACCCCCGATGGGTTGCCCCATACTCGCTTTCGAGGCGAGCTCCTTCGGCCACTCGGACACACTACCGAGATGGATCCTAGCCTACGGAGCGGCATCCGATGAAATCGGTGATCCGCGGCCGCCTCAGAGGCCGCGGAAGAAGTCCGTCAGCTGCCGTGCGCACTCCTCCGCGAGCACGCCGCGGATCACCTCCGGACGGTGGTTGAGCCGGCGGTCCCGTACGAGGTCCCAGAGCGACCCCGCGGCTCCCGCCTTCTCGTCGTCGGCGCCGTACACGACCCGGGCGACGCGCGATTGCACGAGCGCGCCCGCGCACATCACGCACGGCTCCAGGGTCACCACGAGGGTGCACCCCGGAAGCCGCCATTCCCCGAGCCGGGCGGCCGCCCGGCGCAGCGCCAGCACCTCGGCGTGCGCCGTGGGGTCGCCGCTGGCCTCGCGCTCGTTGTGCCCGGTGGCGAGGAGCTCCCCGTCCGGGCCCAGCACGACGGCGCCGACCGGCACGTCGCCGGCCGGCACCGCCCGGGCGGCCTCCCGGAGCGCGAGGCCCATGGAGTCCCGCCACGGGTCCCGTACGGGATCGGGGCCGTGCAGGTGGTGGTGCGTGGTGATCACTAGCGGACGGCCTCCAGCACCTCGGTGGCGCCGAGGGAATCGGCGATCTCCGAGAGGGCGTCCCCGTCGAGGGTCATCAGTTGTTTGTGGCTGACACCGAGGTCGTCGAGCAGCCGGGGGTCGCCGAGCGGGCCGGCCGGTACCGGTTCCGCGCCGGGCGAGTCCTCGCCGTCCTCGTCGTCCTCGGCGCCGGAGAACGCGGCGATGGTCTCCTCCTCGCCGTCCTCGGTGCCGTCCAGGTCCAGTTCGTCGAGTTCGTCGTCCTCCTCGTCGCTGCCCAGCAGCTCGTCGGTCAGCATCGAGCCGTAGGAGCTGCGGGAGGCCGCGGAGGCGTTCGAGACGAAGTACCGCGGGTCCTCCTCGCCGTCCACGCGGACGACGCCGAACCAGGCGTCCTCCTGCTCGATGAGGGCGACCACCGTGTCGTCGTCGACAGCGGCGGCACGGGCGAGATCGATCAGATCACTGAGGGACTCGACGTCGTCGAGTTCCATGTCGCTCGCTTCCCACCCGTCTTCGGTGCGCGCGAGCAGTGCGGCGAAGTACACCGTGACTCTCCCACTGGTCATAGGCGTGCCGGTTGGAGGTCCCCCCGGCCGGAGGTGGGAAGGGTTGGAACGGCTGTCCTGCTCGCCGTTTCGTGCCCCGCCCAATCGGCATCGTGGCAGAAACAGCGGCTTTGCGAGAGGTCTTCCGCGCTTGCGTCGTGCCGTGCCGCTTGCCGCGGGGGGTCGTACGGGGGCAGGTCGGGCGCACTGCCGGCCGCTGCCGGGCACGCCCGGCCCGCCCCTGCCGCCCGCCCCGCGGGGTGCCCGGGGCCCCGTGACCACCCCACGCGGGGCCCGCGCCGCGCCCGGCCGGCACCGCCCGCCGAGGCCCGTCCCGCGCCCGGGCGCGCCGCGGCCGGCCGCGGGCCGTCTCCACCCGGCCGGGTGTACGGGCGGTCCGGGACCGGGTCCGCGAGCGGTCCGCGACGCGCCGTGCGTGGCCTGGGCCGCCGGGGAGCGGGCTCCGCCGAGCCGGGGGTGACGGTCCGGGGCCGCAGGCGGTCGGGGGCGCGCCGACCGCCTACGGCTCGCGGTTGCGGGGAGCGGGCGCCGGCGAGCCGGGGTGGCGTTGTGGTTCGGGCTCCGTAGGCGGTCGGGGGCGCGCCGACCGCGCCTCGCAGTTGCGGGGAGCGGGCGCCGGCGCGCCGGGGGTGGCTTCGTGGTTCGGCCTCACCAGCGGAACGTGCGCATGCGCATCTGCTGGCGCATGCGGGCCGCCCGGGCGCGGCGGGGCTGGACGCGGTCGCGCAGTGCCCGCGCCTCCATCAGATCGCGCAGGAACTGCGCGCGGCGCGCTCTGCGCTGCGCGGCCGTCTCCGGCGCGTCGTTCTCTCGGCTCGGCTGCGTCTCGGGCATCGGCCACCACCCCGGCTGGTCCGGTCGTCCTCCTCCGCCGGCGCGAAGCAGACCCCCCGCACCCCACCTTCCCCCGGCCGGGCCGATTGATGCCACCCCTTCGCAGCTCAGGCGGGTCGGGCGGCCCTACGCGTCGTCCGACAGCGTGGGGACGACCACCACCGGGCCGTGCGCGTGGTGGAGCACCGCGTGGGCCACCGAGCCCATCATCAGGGGCCCGACGCTGCGCCGCGGGTGGTGGCGGCCCACCACCACCAGTGCCGCCGACCGGGAGGCCGTCACCAGGCGTTCCGCCGGGTCGCCCGGGACCGCCGCCTGCTCCACCGGCACCTGCGGCCATCGGGCCCGGAACGGCGCCAGCCGCTCCGTCTGGGAGCGCAGCATCTCGCGCTCCGCCGGTACCGCGTCGCCGTCGTCGGCCAGGCCCTCCGGCGGGATCACCTGGAAGGGGCTGTCCACCACCGTCGTCGGCGCCGGCGGGATCGCGTACGCGGAGACCACCTGGACGGTGGTCCCCCGTGCGGCCCCTTCCGCGAAGGCGAAGGCCAGTACGTCGTCCGCGGTCTCCGCGGCGTGCAGTCCGAGCACCACCCGCCCGCTGGACGGCTCCGCCGAGTCCGCCGAGGCCTCCGGCGCCCTCCGCGCCGCGTGCGGGACCACCACCACCGGGCACGCCGCCGTCGAGGCCAGGGCGCGGCTGTTCGAACCGATCAGCAGGGCCGCGAAGCCGCCGTGGCCGCGGGAGCCCATCACCAGCATCCGGGCGCCCTCCGCGGACACCCGCAGGCCCTCGGGCACGGAACCCTCCAGCGCGTCGTACCGGACCTCGTCCGGCAGTTCGGGGGCCTTGGCGAGGATGCCACGCACCTGGTCGCCGACGGGGTCGGCGTACTGCTCCGGCTGCGAGCGGTCGGCGAGGGAGGAGCGGCGCGCCGCGTACAGCTGGGAGGTGTCGGGCAGCACGTGCGCGACCACGAGGCCGGTGCCGTGGCGGAGCGCAGCGGTCCGCGCCCATTCCAGCGCGTCGAGGCTGTGCTCGGATCCGTCGACGGCCGCGACCACCGGTGCGTTGCTCATCAGTCCAGCGTGCTGGGCGTCCGGGCGGGTCGCATCCGCAGCCGCATCCGCGGGCGCCGGGAGGGCCGCCGCGGGCGCGGCCGCCGGTTCGGGCGCACAGGGGTGCGCACACCGCGTAGCCTTTTGATTGTGGGTCGCGAAAAGTGCGGCCGTTTTTGCAGGTCGCAGGTCGAAACCCGGCAGCTGAACCTTGGAGGATGTTGTGCGTTTGCAGGTCGTCGATCACCCCTTGGTGGCGCACAAACTGACCACCCTGCGCGACAGGCGCACCGATTCCCCCACCTTCCGTCGGCTCGCCGACGAGCTGGTGACCCTCCTTGCGTACGAGGCCACCCGCGACGTGCGCACGGAGCAGGCCGACATCGTCACGCCGGTCGGCCCGACCACCGGTGTGAAGCTCTCGCACCCGCGCCCGCTGGTCGTGCCGATCCTGCGCGCCGGCCTCGGCATGCTGGACGGCATGATGCGGCTGCTGCCGACCGCCGAGGTGGGCTTCATGGGCATGGTCCGCAACGAGGAGACCCTGGAGGCCTCCACGTACGCGACGCGCATGCCGGAGGACCTCTCCGGGCGGCAGGTCTACGTCGTCGACCCGATGCTCGCCACCGGCGGCACGCTCGTCGCGGCGATCCAGGAACTGATCAAGCGCGGCGCAGACGACGTGACCGCCGTGGTGCTGCTGGCCGCGCCCGAGGGCGTCGAGGTCATGGAGCGCGACCTCGCGGGCACCCCGGTGACGGTCGTGACGGCCGCGGTGGACGAGCGGCTCAACGAGCACGGCTACATCGTGCCGGGCCTGGGCGACGCGGGCGACCGCATGTACGGCTCGGCCGAGTAGGACGCCCCCGGGCGTCTGCCCCGACGCCGTGGAGCCGGCCGCCGTCCCGGCGGCCGGCTCCACGCGTTCAGCCGGTCTTTCAGCAGGTCTTGGCGGGCGCCGGCTGGGGGTTGGCCAGCAGGGCCAGCTCCTTGTCCGCCACGTCCTTCGGGCTGAGGTCCTGGAAGGCGTCGCCGAGGATCAGGTCGATGTCCGTGCCCTCGCGGTCGTCGGTCTGCAGGGTGTCGCCTGCGAGCTGGGCGCCCACTACGGAGAAGGCCGCCTTGTCGGTCTTGGGCGAGCCGAGCAGTGTCCCGGTCCCGGGGACCTTCTTGTCGAAGTCGGCGGGCGCGTTGCCGACCTTGCCGATGGTGAAGCCGCGTTTCTTCAGCTCGTCGCCGACCGCCTTGGCGAGGCCCGCGCGCGGCGTCGCGTTGTAGACGTTGACCGTGATCTCGCCGGGCTGGGGCAGCACGACAGCGGGCTTGGCGGAGGCGCTGACGGCCGCCTGGGCGCCCGCCCCGGGCTTCGGGGTCGCGCAGTCCCTGCCCGCCGCCGCGCTGTGTTTGCCACTGCCGCTCTCGCCGCGGAACACGTTCATGAGCTGCAGGCTTCCATAGCCGAGCAGGGCGAGGCCGAGGACTGCTCCGAGCGCGGTGAAGATGATCCGGCGGCGGCGCCGGGGCCGGCTCATACGGGGGTAGGCCGCTCCCGTGACGCGGTACTTTCCGCCCATGCCGGGGGGAGTGAGCATGCTCATGGGCGCAGCGTAGTACCGCCCGCCGTCGCTGCCCACCAATGATCTGTTGATAGGGCAAGACCGACCCGAAAGGCGCAATCCCCAACGAAGCGGAAAACCCCGGGCGAAGCGCGACGAAAGACCCGGTGTAATCCCTGGTGAGGGCCGTGACGGGGCTCGTCGCGGCGGCGGTCCTCAGGTCCCGCCCCGGCGTGTCCCGGCGTGTCCCGAATACGTCCGGGCTCAGTAGTCCATTTCGAGGACGCGCGCGTGCAGCACCTGGCGCTGCTGGAGGGCCGCGCGCACGGCGCGGTGCAGGCCGTCCTCCAGGTACAGGTCGCCCTGCCACTTCACGACGTGGGCGAACAGGTCCCCGTAGAACGTCGAGTCCTCGGCGAGCAGCGTCTCAAGGTCCAGCTGCCCCTTGGTCGTCACCAACTGGTCGAGCCGGACCGGGCGCGGGGCGACATCCGCCCACTGCCGGGTGGTTTCCCTGCCGTGGTCGGGGTACGGCCGCCCGTTTCCGATGCGCTTGAAGATCACACGGAAAGCCTACCGGGCCGGTGCTTGCGGGCGCAGCCTTGCTATGCCGGTGCAAAAGTGGCAGACAAGGCCATTTCGGGAGTGATGTATGAGTGAGAGCACCGACCTCGCGTCCCCGGCCGACCGGATCGCGGCCGGGTGCGCCTTCACCGGACCCGCGCTCGAACCGGGTGCCCCGCTCCGGGACGGCTGCGCGCCCCGCGGTCGCTGTTCGGGGCGGCGAAGCGGCGCAGGTGATGACCCGGCGCAGGTGAGGGGTGTGCGTGGCGCACGTGACGGATTCCGCGGCCGGATCCGCAGCCGGGTGCCGTCGGAGGCGCCGTCGCTGACAGACTTCGCCCCATGCGGACCGAACTCACCGACACCACGTCCAGCAAGATCGACCGGGCGCTGCTCGACGCCCGCCGGGCCATCGGCAGCCCCACGATGGGCCTGGTGCTGACGCTCGTCATAGCCACCGACGAGGAGAACGCGTACGACGCCGTCCGCGCGGCCTCGGAGGCCTCGCGCGAGCACCCGTGCCGCATCATCGCGGTGATCAAGCGCACCTCGCGCGGCCCGCACAAGCTCCGCCAGACCCGGCTGGACGCCGAGCTGCGGGTCGGCTCGGACGCCGGTACCGGGGAGATCGTGCTGCTGCGCCTGCACGGGGCGCTCACCGAGCAGGCCGGCTCTGTGGTCCTCCCGCTGCTGGTGCCGGACGCGCCGGTGGTGGCGTGGTGGCCGGCCGACGCCCCCGCCGACCCGGCGCAGGACCCGCTGGGCGCGCTCGCGCAGCGCCGGATCACGGATGCGGAGGCCGCCGCTGACCCGGTCGGCGTACTGGACGAGCGGGGCGCCTCTTACGCCCCCGGAGACACCGATCTCGCCTGGACCCGGCTGACGCCGTGGCGGGCGCTGCTGGCCGCCGCGATGGACCAGAAGCCGCTGCCGGTGACGGGCGGGGCGGTGGAGAGCGAGGCCGACAACCCGAGTGCCGAGCTGCTGGCCCGCTGGCTGGAGGACCGGCTGGGGGTGCCGTTCCAGCGGGTGACCACGGACGGCCCGGTGATCACGCGGGTCCGGCTGGACAGTGCGGCGGGGGAGATCAGGGTGGACCGCCCCGACGGGGCGCTGGCCACGCTGGTCCTGCCGGACGGCCCCGACCGCAGGGTGGCCCTGAAGATCCGCAGCAAGGCCGAGCTGATCTCAGAGGAGCTGCGGCGCCTCGACGCGGACGAGGTCTACGCCTCGGCGTTGCGCAGGCGGCCGGCCCAGGCCTCGCTCTCCGCGTAGTGGTTGTCGTACGTGGGCTGGCTGTCGATGATGTCCTGGACGGTGGCCTCGCCCGCGCGGACCCGGCCGAGGAGCCGGTAGTAGTCGAAGCGGCCCATGCCGGGCGTGAAGCCGACGAAGACGCTCGCACCGTGCCCCGGGTGGGGTGCGAAGGCGTGCTTCACGCCCGCCGGGACGGACAGGAAGTCGCCCGCGGTGAGGGTCCTGACCTGGTCGCCGACGAGCACGTCGAGCCGCCCGGCGGTGACGTGGAAGAACTCGGTCGCCTTGGTGTGGAAGTGGACGGGGGCGCCGGCCGCGCCCTCGTCGAACGTGGCGGTGTTGCAGGTGAGTTCGGCGGTGTCGGTCAGCAGGGTGATGACGCTGCCGGGGCCGTCGGTGATGGTCTCGGCGGTGGCGGCGCGGGTCACGATCTCGTTCGTCATGACCATGAATCTACGCAGCCAGGTGACCGGTGACAGGGGTCAACGGCAGGCCGGAATTCCCGGTCAATTTCCTGTCTTGGCTGCCTTAGCGGCGGCCTTCATCTCCTGCTTGTGCGCCCGTACTTTCGCCAGGGACTCCGGCCCGGTGATGTCGGCCACCGAGCGGTAGACGTTCGCCTGGCCGTAGCCGCCGGCCGCCTCGCGCCAGCCCTTGGGGCGCACGCCCAGCTGCTTGCCCAGCAGGGCCAGGAAGATCCGGGCCTTCTGCTCGCCGAACCCGGGCAGTTCCTTGAGCCGCTTCAGCAGCTCGTCCCCGGTCGGTACGCCGCGCCAGATCGCCTCCGCGTCCCCGTCGTAGTGCTCCACGAGGTACGCGCACAGCTGCTGCACCCGCTTCGCCATCGACCCGGGGTAGCGGTGCACGGCCGGCTTCTCGGAGAGCAGCGCGGCGAAGGCCTCGGGGTCGTGGGCGGCGATGGCGTGGGCGTCCAGATCGTCCGCGCCCATCCGCGTGGCGATCGTGTACGGCCCCGAGAACGCCCACTCCATCGGCACCTGCTGGTCCAGCAGCATGCCGACGAGCGCGGCGAGCGGGCTGCGGCCGAGGAGCTCGTCGGCCTCCGGCTGCTGGGCCAGCCGCATCGTGATGTCCATGGATCCAGCGTCCCGCGTGGCCGCCCTCCCCGCGCGGCCGCCGCACCGCGGGCCTAGCGTGAGAACCGCGCGAAAAGCGACCCGCAAGACAAACGCGACGACACGGGAGTCGATCGATCATGGCTGAGTTCGCGGAAGGTGCTCCGTGCTGGGTGGACGCGATGTTCAAGGACGTGGAGGGCGCCAAGGCCTTCTACTCCGACGTGCTGGGCTGGACCTTCGGTGATGCGGCGAGCGAGTACGGCAACTACACGCAGGCCTACTCCGACGGAAAGGCCGTGGCGGCCGTCGTCCCGCCGATGCCGGGCGGCGACGCCCCCTCGCAGTGGTGTCTGTACTTCGCCTCGCCCGACGCGGCGGCCACCGCCGAGAAGATCAAGTCGGCCGGCGGCGATCTGATGATGGAGCCGATGCAGGTCGGCACCTTCGGCACGATGCTGATCGCCAAGGAGCCGAGCGGTGCGGTCTTCGGCGTCTGGCAGCCGGGCGAGCACAAGGGCTTCGAGAAGGTCGGGGAGCCGGGCGCGTATGCGTGGGCGGAGGTCTTCACCCGGGAAGTGGGGAAGGTGGACGGATTCCTCCCGAAGGTCTTCCCGTACGGCGCCCAGAAGATGGAGCCCGGCGACGATCCGGAGATGGCCGGGATGGACTACAAGATTTTCAGCGTGGGCGGCACGGAGAACCCGGTCCTCGGCCGGATGAACATGGGCGAGGAGTTCCCGCCCGAGATCCCCTCGTACGTCCAGGTCTACTTCTCGGTCCCGGACTGCGACGAGGCGGTGGCCAAGGCGACGAAGCGCGGCGGAACCCTCCACTTCGGCCCGATGGACAGCCCCTTCGGGCGCTTCGCCGCGCTGACGGACCAGCAGGGCGCGGCGTTCGCCGTCATCGACATGTCGAAGACGTCGGGGGCCATGCCGAAGATGTCGGACGCGTAGCCGCCCCCTCCGGGGGAGGCGGGGCCACCGGCCGGGTCCGGTGGCCCCGCCCCATTTGCCGACCGCCTCTACGCGTAGAGGGGGAGTCCGTCAGTGGCGATGGTCCATTCCCCGATGGTGACGTCCTCGCCGTACACGAAGTCCTTGCGGGTCGCGTAGCGCGGCCCAGCGGGGGTCTGGTGGATGTCCGACAGGACGGCACCCGTCCCGGTGCGGGGGTCGAAGACCGCGTAGACCGGGATGCCGAGCAGTGGGTAGTCCCGCATCTTGCCGACCCAGTCGTTGTCCGGGTTGGAACGGGAGACGACCTCGACCGCGGCGATGAGGGTGTGGGGGTCGAAGGACCCCTGGACCTCCATGTCCGCCTCGGCGATCAGCATGATGTCGGGCAGTCGCAGGATGCCCTGGGGCTCGTCCTCCACATCGGGGGCTCCGGTGTGGGCTGCCAGCTCCTCCGGCATCACCTTCTCCAGGCGTTTGCGCAGACGCAGCGTGGTCAGCTCGTGGGGACCGGACGGAGCCATCATGTCGTGGACGATGCCTTCCTTGGTGATCTCGAACTTGCCGGGAACGGTGTCGTCCAGCGACTGAACGGCTTCCCGCATCGCCTGGTACCAACGGACTGCAGGCTGTACGTCGTCCGGGGCGATGGTCATGGAACTCGCTCCTCGTCTGTGCCCCGTGGTCCGGGTCCGAGTCATCGCTTTCATGCTAGGCCGCGTCTCCGGGGTGCGTCCGGCAGCCGTTGCAGGTGCCGGGGGTGGGGCTGCGGAAGGCCAGGTCGCATTTCTCGCAGGTCTGGAAGGGGTCCGGTGGGACGAAGGGGGCTCTGGAGGGCAGTGGTGCCAGGAGGGGCGGTAGCTGGACCGCGAGGCGGTGGGCGATCAGGCCGGCCGGATTGCGGGGGTGGTCCGGGAGGTTCGCGGTGAGGGCGGTGGTCACCGCCTGATGGGTGGCCCCGCGTTCCAGCCAGGCCTCGACGCCGCCCGCGAGGCGTTGGACGTCCCGGGCGCCGAGGAGCAGGCGTGGATCGGCCCGGCGCAGTTCCGCCAGGAGCTCCTCGGCGAGCTGTCGGCGGGCCGGGTTGTCGGGGTTGCGCGGAGCCGGTACCTCCGGTGGTTTCGGGGGATACAGGGCCGTCTGCGGTTGGGGCGCGGGATCGGGCTCGGGTGCGGGGCGAACCTCCGGCTCCGGTGTGGGCTCGGGTTCCGGCTCCGGCTCGGGCTCCGGCTTCGGCTCGGGTTCCGGCTCGGGCTCCGGCTTCGGCTCGGGTTCCGGCTCGGGCTCCGGCTTCGGCTCTGGTGCGGGCTTCGGCTCGGGTTCGGGCTTGTGGCTCGGTCGGGTGACGGCCTTCGGGGCGTTGTGGAACACCGTACGGGTGACGATCCGCCCGTCCGGCAGCTTCTCCTGGAGCCGCCGCAGGTACCCGTACGCCTCCAGCTCGCCCAGCGCCTTGCCGATCGCCTTCTCCCCGAGGGGCAGCTGCTTGGCCAGGGCTTTGATGCCGACAGGCGTGCCGCGGGGCACCGACTGGATGTACGAGGCGAGGGCCCGCGCGTTCATCGACAGGTGCGGGTGCCGGATCAGGTCGTTGCTGACGACTGTGAAATTGCGGGTCTGCCGGACGTTGGCGTGTTGAACGCCGTACGGGGCGCGCGAGGGCGCGTTAGAGTGCTGGAAAGCCATCGGGAAGTTGTTGCCTTCTCGTGGTCAGGCCCTCGTCGGGATTGCGAGTCCCGGCGGGGGCCGTCCTGTGTCTGGAGTTGGTCGCGGCGAGCATATGCCAGGCAACCACCCTGAAATCCAGCCGAGTTGGGACTATTCACCCGTGTGAGTGAGCGCCGCTCCGGGGAGGCTGGAGGGGCAGGGCTGGAGTTCTTTCTCTTGGTTATTCCAAAGAAAAGCGTCGTGCCGTGCCGGGTCGCGCCCGGGCGCGACCCGCCGGTGCGAGCGGACCGCACGCATGTCCACGACTTTGTCCAAGGCTGTCGAGACTGCCTCAACGCGAGTGACGGGTAAGGCGCGTTGAGGAGGTGGGTGCGCATGGGTGTGGACAGTGACGGAACGGAAGAGCACAGCTGGTCCGTGGACCCCGAGGACGAACAGGGTGCGGCCGTGGTCGCGGCCCTGGGCCGTCAGATGCGGGCGCGGCGGGAGGCGATGGGGCTGCGGGTCGCCGACCTGGCGGCGGCGATCCAGTACGGCGAGGCCCTGATCTACAAGGTCGAAGGCGGCAAGCGGATCGCCAAGCCGGAGTACTTGGACAAGGTGGACGACGCGCTGAAGGCCGGCGGCCTGATCCGGGCCATGCGGGAGGACTTGTCGCACGTTCGGTACCCGAAGAAGATCCGCGAGCTGGCCAAGATGGAGGCCCGGGCCGTCGAAGTCGCGGGTTACAGCATCCACCACGTTCATGGCCTGCTTCAGACCGAGGCCTGCGCGCGGGCGATGTTCGAGATGCGCCAGCCCGCGTACGCGGCGGACGAGGTGGAGCGGTTCGTGGCCGCGCGCCAGGCCCGGTGGTCGATCTTCAGCCGCACACCGGCGCCCACGCTCAGTTTCGTGCACGAAGAGAGCACGCTCCGCCGCCCGATCGGAGGCACAATGGTGTGGCGTCAGCAGCTCGAACGACTGCTGGAGGCCAGTGAGTTGCGAAACATGTCGTTCCAGGTCATGCCGCTTGACCGTGAGGTCCACGCAGGTATGGACGGCGGGATCGATGTGCTGAAGTTCGGAGACGGAACGGCAGTGGGGCGCTCCGAAGGCGCCTTCAACGGTCGTCCGGTCTCCGATGCGAAGCGGCTTCGGATCCTTGAGCTGCGTTATGGAATGATCCGAGCCCAGGCTCTCTCGCCACGGGAGTCCCGGGCGTTTGTCGAGCACCTGCTGGGAGACACATGATGCGCGAGTTGGCCTGGTTCAAGAGCAGCTACAGCGATGGCAGCGAGGGTGACTCCTGCGTCGAGGTGGCATGGTTCAAGAGCAGCTATAGCGGTGGGTCCGAGGGCGACTCCTGTGTCGAGGTCGGGTGGACCAAGAGCAGCCACAGCAGTAGTAGCGACATCAACGACTGCATCGAGGTGGCGGCCTGCCCCGAAGCCGTGCGCGTTCGGGATTCCAAGGTTCTCGACGGGCCCCAGCTCGCCCTGACCCCCGGGGCCTGGGCGGGCTTCGTCTCGTACGCCCGCGAGGCCTAGCCAGGCCGGGAGCGGCCCGGCTTTCGCACCGGCGGCATCCGGAGGATCGTGGGGAGTGAACCTGTACGCACCTGCCCCCGCCCTCCCGCCCGGGCGCCGCTCGGCGGCGACGTCGGCAGCCTTCGCCAGACCGGGAGGCACGTCATGCGCAAGGTCATGGACTGCAGGGAGTACCCCAGCGAAATCGGATGCTCCCTGACCATCGCGGGTGAGGAAGACGAAGTCATGGACGCGGCCGTCCAGCACGGCGTCACCGTGCATGGTGAAGAGGACACCCAGGAGTTCCGCGACGCGCTGCGCGGCATGCTGAAGCCCGAGGTGCCCCAGCACGCCTGACATCACACCCGGCAGCCGCAGGGGCGAGCCGCTCGGGTGGTTCCGGGTAGTGGATGCGATGGCTTGAAAGCAAGTCGCGGCGGGGGTGCTTACGGTCGATCTTGTGCGGTTCTTCCGGGCCGTGCGACATCACTACCCAAGAGGTCGGACACCCCATGAGCCTGAGCATCCGCAACCAGATCGCCGGTACCGTCACCGCCGTCACCACTGGCGAGGCCATGGCCACGGTCAAGGTCCGGCTGGAGGGCGGCCAGGACATCATCGCCGCCATCACCACCGACGCCGTCAAGGACCTCGGCATCGCCGAGGGCTCCGCGGTCAAGGCGCTGGTCAAGGCCACCGAGGTGGCGCTGGCCACCGGCGCCGTCGACGGCATCAGCATCCGCAACCAGCTGGCCGGCACCGTCGCCGACGTCGCCACCGGTGGCGCCATGGCCTCCGTCAAGGTGGACGTGAACGGCGGCGGGCTGACCGCGGCCATCACCAAGGACGCCGTCGAGGCGCTCGGTCTGTCCGCCGGGTCCTCCGTGGTCGCGCTGATCAAGTCGACCGAGATCTCGCTCGCTACTGCCTGAGTCCGTCCTCAGAGGCCCGGATTCGGCGGTGACAGCGCGCCGCGAGGTGCCGTGGGGTGGTCATCGGGCACCGGCCTTGGCCTGCACGGCGGCGACGTAGCGGACGGTGAAGAGCATCGGGACGACGAACCCGGCGGCCTGGACGAGCGTGGCGGCCGTCGAGTGGCCGTTGCCGGCGTGGGCGAGCGCGGCGAGCGCGGCGGCCGTGAGGGCGAAGGCGGCGGTCCACACGGCGGTGATGACGACGTTGGTCCGGATGAACGGCCGCAGGCCCCAGACCTCGCGGGGGGTCGTGCGCTTGGCGATGCCCAGGGTGAACGGCTTGCGCACGAGCAGGGAGATCCCGGCGATGAGGGCGAGGGTGGCCGAGGAGAGGGCCGCCGAGTAGTCGTGCACGCCCGAGTGCGGGTCGGCGAAGGCGACGGCCGCCAGGGCCGCGAAGAAGACCGCCGAGCCGATCTCGATGATCAGCGCGTCGAAGCCGGCCCCTTCGCGGCGCTGCTGGAGGGCCAGCGCCACGGCCGCGACCAGGGCGGCGAGCGCGCCCCACTGCCACTGGGCGGACGGGATCACGGCGAAGACGATCCACGGAAGGAAGGTGCGTACGTACGACATCGAAGACCCCCGGCTGGCGACTGACGTTCCTGTTCTGACATGTCGAAAGTAGATGTTCCACTACTGACATGTCAAGGATGGAATGTAAGGTGAGGGGCATGAGCCTTCGACACGCCCTTCTCGGACTCCTGTCAGAGCGCCCGGCCAGCGGTTACGACCTGCTCAAGCGCTTCGAGACCTCACTGGCCAACGTCTGGCCCGCCACCCAGAGCCAGATGTACACAGAACTGTCCAAACTCGCCGACACCGGGATGATCAGCGTCTCGGCCGAGGGCCCGCGCGGGCGCAAGGAGTACACCCTCACCGACGAGGGCCTGGCCGAACTGCGGCACTGGCTGACCGAGACCAAGCCGCAGCGCAACACCCGCAGCGACATCCTGCTGAGGGTCTTCTTCCTCGGCGTGCTCTCCCCCGAACAGGCGCGGGGCTACCTCACCGAGCTGATGGACATGTCCGCGCAGGAGTACGAGGGCCTGCGCCGGCTGGACGAGTCCATCGACTGGGGCGACGACCCCCTGTCGGTCCACGGCAAGATCGCCCTGGAGTACGGCCTGCGCTTCAACGCGATGCGCCGCGAGTGGGCCGAGTGGGCGGCCGGCCAGATCCGCTAGCCGGCCGCAACCCACGCGAGCCGCAGATCGGCGCGCGGCCGAACAACCTCGGTCGGGGGTACATGAGACCAGAGTCCCAGACCGGTCGCGTGATCGCGTGGTAGAAGCCGATCAGCGGCTCGGCGATGCGGTAGGTGGGCCGGTTGTCGCGGAAGACGGCCGCGTCCCGGTGCAGCAGGCCCGCATCTTCGAGGACGTTGATGGGGCGGGCGATGTCGGTGGCCTTGCGCTCCAAGGAGCCGGCCATGTCCCCGCGGGTGGCGTTGCCGTCGGCGACCGCAGCCAGAACGGACAGGTAAAGGGCGGTGTCTCGAAGGTCGGGTTCTTCGGCCAGTAGGTAGCGGGCCTCGCGGAACAGGGGGGTTTCGGGATTGAGGACGGTGCGGACGACCCAGTCGTCGAAGTCGTCCGGTCCCGTCGGCGCGGCCCCACGTGCGAACTCGCGCCGGTAGGCGGGAGTGCCGCCGACGATGGGTGGTCAACGCCGCGCTGATCCTTCGTAGGGACTCGGCATCGGCGGCCTCGGTCGCCCCGAAGTTCGCAGTATGCGCCTGTCGGCAGAACTCCAGCTCCGTGATGGGGCACGTGGCGATCAGGCCGGCGGCCGCCGCCTGGTCTCACCGGGCCGCGTCCGCGGGTTTATGCCGGCATGACGCTGTGGATGCGGGAGAGAGTGAAGACGCGTTCGTCGTCTCGCAGCCGGCACCAGGCGTTCAGGTAGGGCGGGTCGAGTTCCAGGCTGCTCAGGGTGCGTACGGTGCGACTGCCCGAGGCGGCGACGTACTCGACCGTGATGGCGGTGTCGGCGTCGATGGCATGGGCGAGCTGGCGGACATCGCTGTACGACAGGTGCTTCGCGTATCCGGCGACGATCTCTTCGGTGTCCGTTCCGACGGGGACTCCGCTGCCGAAAGGGTCGGGTTCCGGCGCGGTCGGTGGTGCGGCCAGCAGCCGGACGGCGAGAGCATCCATGGCGGCGGCGGCCGGGACCTTCGAGGTGCGGACGGCTGTGCCTCGGATGCCGCGCTTGCTGCCGGTCTGCCGAGGGGCCGGAACAGCAGCGGCCGCCCGCTGGGGCCGGACCTTCTCGACGCGTACGGTTCCCCCGGCCGTTTCGGCTACGGGGGCGTAGCCCTCGGCGCGGAGCGCTGCGAGGGTCGTGTCGAGCGAACTGCGGCTGACGAGCACAGTAGGTGCGAGCTGCCGCAGGCCGAGCTTGGCGAGTTTGCGGTGGGCGGCGAGCTCGGTGAGGAGCGCCGGCTCCTCGCCATGGAGGACGCAGGCGGCCGGGGCGATGCGCACGCGTCCGTGGCCGCGTGCGGTGTCGGCGATGAGATAGGACAGCGGCTGGGGCAGCGGCCCGGCGGCGATGACGGCCAGATCGGCTGTGATGTCGCCCGGAGTGCGGCCGGCGTCCAGGGCCCGTCGGATGCTGTCGGCGCTGAACCGCCACACCGAGGCTGTGCCGCTGGTTTCCCGGTCCGCGGTGGCATCCAGGACCATGGCGAGCCGTGAGGCCGGTGTGCCGGCGACGACGGCCGTCAGGTCGGCGCCGATCCGGGCCGTTCCGGTGGCCGGGGGCAGCAGCCGCCGACAGGCGGCGGTCAGTCCTTGTACGTCGTCGGCGAGCAGATGGGCACCCAGAGCCGACAGGGCCCCTCGGGCGATCACTCCGAACAGTTCGGCCTCGCGGATCACCGCGGCGAACGGGGTGGCGTCCGTGGGCGAGGTGTCGGCGAGCGGGCGGTGCCAGGCCACCGTCGGTCCGAGTTCAGAGGCGGCCGTCACAGCCCGGCCGGCCGGAAGCTGTACCGCTGCGGCGAACAGCCCGTGGCGGGCCTGGCGGCAGCCGTTGCAGGGCGGTGCCCCCGCGAGGGCGGGGAGCGCCTTGTTGTCCTCGTCGCGTGTCCGGGTGGGGGTGAGCGGCAGGTCGCGCCATGCCTGGAGCAGCGTGGCGAGCCGCTCCGCGGGCTCTTGTTCCGCCCAGACGTCGTATGCCCCGGTCGGCGCCACGTGGTCGCCGTCCCGGGCGAGCAGCCCGGCCGTGAACGCGGTCTCCAGAGTGATGCGGACCACGGCATCGTCGGCCTGGGCGGCCTTGCAGATCCGGGCCAGCTCACGTGCGCCGATTCCGCCGGACTTGAGTCTGGCCGGCGGAGCCGAGGAACAGGCCGAGAGGACCGAAGCGGCATGGGCCGCGAACGCCGTGGCCGCGGCTGTGGCCTCCCGCTGCACCTCGGCGGGGGTGATGGACACCAGTTGAGGGGAGGGCGGAAGCGGGTCGAAGGGGGCGTGCCACCCGGGCCCGCGCAACGCCAGCGCGACTTCGACGGGCATGCGCGCAGGACCGCCGTACCTGTGGCGGTCCTGGATCAGGAGTCCCCGGTCGAGTGCCCATCGCGCACCCGGTTCGAGGACGGGGCCGGCGGACCCGAAGAAGATGACCTGCGGCTGCCTCGGCGCAGACCCTGCTCGGTGGGCCAGCAGCTTCTGTGTGACCGCTGGTGCCCGTGCCACCACTTCGGCGATGGCTTCCGGGTAGCTGTGGTGTTCTGCCAAGGCGGCCAGCCGCTGCTGCTTGGTGCCGGGCGGCTTGATGTCCAGCGCCACCAGCATGCCGCGCAGCTCGTCCGAGGTCGCGCCCGCCAGCAGCTCCTCCAGGGGAGCATCCAGCCCCAGGGGCGCGTCCCACGCCTGCCGCAGGGGCGCGGTCATGCGGAGTGTCCCGTTACCGTCCGGCCAGACCAGCGCGTGATCGGCCAGTGTCTCCAGCACGGCGTCCAGTCCGCGGGCGGCTTGGCCGTCTGTCGCTCCCAGCAGCTTCGCCAGGGCATCAGGCGTCGCAGCTCCTCCCAGCGCCGCCAGCGCCTCGGCTGCCTGCAGGCACGGCAGCGTGAGCCGGGGCAGGGTGAGAGCCACCGCCCCTGGGCGCTGGAGGCGGTCCGCCAGCTCCCCCACCGTGCGCGGCTCCGGGGGTGACGTCGCGTCGTTCCGCGTCGCGAGTACGCGCGCCAGGCGCTGGGGGTCGAGACGGCCCAGCCATGCTGTCAGCGTTGATCGGGACTTCATAAGGGTGCACCTCGTGAGGCAGGGCCGCGACAGCACCAGGGTCGCCCCGGCACAGGTTCACAGCATGGCGCATTCGCCTTGGCCGCCAGTGCCGTTCGTAGGCGGATTCCCCGGTGAGCGTCGGCCTCTCGCCATCGGCGCCACTCCCAGAGATGTTGAAATGTCCATGATCGTGGAGATGTCAGCGCGGCCAGAAATGCAACCAGAGCATGCCGAAGACCCCGGCCGCTGGAGCGGTCCGGGGTCTTCGTTTCGCCCTTTCGGGCGGCTGCGGAGGATACGAGATTCGAACTCGTGAGGGGTTGCCCCCAACACGCTTTCCAAGCGTGCGCCCTAGGCCACTAGGCGAATCCTCCGCCGCAAACAATACAAGACGTTGAGGGGTGCTCGCGAACGTGATCGCCGGCGGGGGATCCGGCAGGGAGGCGGTCCGGGGTCCGGCTCGATTCCGGGGGCTTTCATCCGCTAGGGTGGGGCCCAGCCCCTCACGTGGCGCTATCTCACCCAACTCCCCCAGGGCCGGAAGGCAGCAAGGGTAAGTGGGCTCTGGCGGGTGCGTGGGGGGCGCTTTGCGTTCCCGGGCAGGTGGGACGGGCGGGCCCGGTGCGGTCGGCGGGCCGTCTTTGTCGGTGGGCCCGGATAACCTCGTAGACGTGTCGTCCCTTGCGCTGTACCGCCGCTACCGCCCCGAGTCGTTCGCCGAGGTCATCGGGCAGGAGCATGTCACTGTCCCCCTGATGCAGGCCCTGCGGAACAACCGGGTCAATCACGCGTACCTGTTCAGCGGCCCCCGAGGCTGTGGCAAGACCACCAGTGCGCGGATTCTGGCGCGCTGCCTGAACTGTGAGCAGGGTCCCACTCCCGACCCCTGCGGCGAGTGCCAGTCCTGCCGGGACCTGGCGCGCAACGGGCCGGGGTCGATCGACGTCATCGAGATCGACGCCGCCTCGCACGGTGGTGTGGACGATGCCCGTGACCTGCGGGAGAAGGCCTTCTTCGGGCCCGCCTCCAGCCGCTACAAGATCTACATCATCGACGAGGCCCACATGGTCACCTCGGCGGGCTTCAACGCCCTGCTGAAGGTGGTCGAGGAGCCGCCGGAGCACCTCAAGTTCATCTTCGCCACCACCGAGCCGGAGAAGGTCATCGGGACCATCCGGTCCAGGACCCACCACTACCCCTTCCGGCTCGTGCCGCCCGGGACGCTGCGGGAGTACCTCGGCGACGTCTGCGGGCGCGAAGGGGCCGCCGTCGAGGACGGCGTGCTGCCGCTCGTCGTGCGGGCCGGCGCCGGGTCCGTGCGTGACTCCATGTCCGTCATGGACCAGCTCCTCGCCGGGGCCGGCGAGGAAGGTGTGACGTATGCCATGGCCACCTCCCTGCTGGGGTACACCGAGGGGTCGCTGCTCGACTCCGTGGTCGACGCCTTCGCGGCCGGTGACGGGGCGGCTGCCTTCGAGGTGGTCGACAGGGTCGTCGAGGGCGGCAACGACCCGCGCCGCTTCGTCGCCGACCTCTTGGAGCGGCTGCGGGACCTGGTGATCCTGGCCGCCGTGCCCGACGCCGGGGAGAAGGGGCTCATCGACGCCCCCGCGGACGTCGTCGAGCGGATGCAGGCCCAGGCGTCGGTGTTCGGGGCCGCCGAGCTCAGCCGCGCCGCCGACCTGGTCAACACCGGGCTCACCGAGATGCGCGGCGCGACCTCCCCTCGGCTCCAGCTCGAACTGATCTGCGCCCGGGTGCTGCTGCCCGCCGCCTTCGACGACGAGCGGTCCTTCCAGGCCAGGCTCGACCGCCTGGAGCGGGGCGGCTTCGCCGCAGGCCTGGCCGCCGCCCCGGCCGGCGCGCCCGCCATGGGGTACGTGCCCGGGCCCGAGGCGCATGCCATGGCCCCGGCCGGGCCCGGCGGGGGCGTCGCCGCCGCGCGGGCCGCCGCTGCCGCCGTACGAGCTCCCGAGCCGGCCACCGCGGCCGCGGCCGCCCCGGCCGCGGCTCCGGCTCCGGTGCAGGCTCCCACCGCCGAGCCCGCCCCCGTGCAGGCCCCCGCCCCGGTCGCCCCGGCCCCCGCCGCCGCCCCCGCCGCCGCGCCCGGCGCCTGGCCCGGGGCCGCGCAGCCCGGCGGCGGAGCCCCCGGCGCCTGGCCCGGAGCCGCCGCCCCCGCTCCGGCGGCCCCCGCGGCCGGTGCCTGGCCCAGCGCCGCCGCGCCCGGGTCGGGCCGGCCCGCGGCCCCTGCCCAGGCCCCCGCCCCGGCTCCGGCCCCGGCGGCCCCCGCGCCCACGGCAGTGCCGGCCGCCCCGGCACCCGGCATGGCCGCCGGCGCCGGACAGGTCCAGGCGATGTGGCCCGGCATCCTGGAGGCCGTCAAGAACCGCCGCCGCTTCACCTGGATCCTGCTCAGCCAGAACGCCCAGGTCACCGGCTTCGACGGGACGACCCTCCAGCTCGGCTTCCCCAACGTCGGAGCCCGCGACAACTTCGCGAGCAGCGGCAGCGAGGACGTACTGAAGGCCGTCCTGGCCGAGCAGTTCCAGGTCAACTGGAAGATCGACGCCGTGGTGGGAGGGGGCGGCGGCCAGCCCGCGGCCCCGTCGTCCGCGTACTCCGCCCCGGCCGCGCCCGCCTACAGCCCGCCGCCGGCCGTCCCGGCCACGGCGCCCCAGGCCCCCGCCCCGCAGCAGCCGTATCAGCCGCCGCAGCAGTCCCAGCAGGCCCCTTCCGCACCGCAGCCTCCCGTACAGCAGGCGCCCCCGCCGGTCGCTCCCGAGGACGACGTACCGGAGGAGGACGATCCGGATCTCGTCGAGAGTGCCCTGACCGGACACGACCTCATCGTGCGCGAGCTCGGAGCCACCGTCATAGAGGAATACACAAACGAGTAAGGGGGCGTACTTGGGTGGCCGCACGAAGGGCAGGCGCGCGAGCGGGCTAGGCTGCATGGCGTGAAGGTCCTCGTCATCGGCGGCGGCGCCCGCGAACATGCCCTGTGCCGCTCTCTGTCCCTCGACCCCGACGTCAACGCGCTGTACTGCGCTCCCGGCAACGCCGGCATCGCCGAGGTGGCGGAGCTGCGCCCGGTCGACGCCCTCGACGGCGCGGCCGTGGCCCGCCTCGCCACCGAACTCGGCGCCGACCTGGTCGTCGTCGGCCCGGAGGCGCCCCTCGTCGCGGGCGTCTCCGACGCCGTCCGCGCCGTCGGCATCCCCGTCTTCGGCCCGTCCGCGGAAGCGGCGCAGCTGGAGGGCTCCAAGGCGTTCGCGAAGGACGTGATGGCCGCGGCCGGCGTCCCGACCGCGCGCAGCTACGTGTGCACCACCCCGGAAGAGGTGGACGCCGCCCTCGACGCCTTCGGCGCCCCGTACGTCGTCAAGGACGACGGCCTCGCCGCCGGAAAGGGCGTCGTGGTCACCGAGGACCGGGCCGCCGCCCGCGCGCACGCGCTCGGCTGCGACCGCGTCGTCATCGAGGAGTACCTCGACGGCCCCGAGGTCTCCCTCTTCGCCATCACCGACGGCGTCACCGTGCTGCCGCTCCAGCCCGCCCAGGACTTCAAGCGCGCGCTCGACGGGGACGAGGGCCCCAACACCGGCGGCATGGGCGCGTACTCGCCACTGCCCTGGGCCGACCCGAAGCTGGTCGACGAGGTCATGGAGACCGTCCTCCAGCCGACCGTCGACGAGCTGCGCCACCGCGGCACCCCCTTCTCCGGGCTGCTCTACGCCGGCCTCGCGATCACCTCGCGCGGCGTCCGGGTCATCGAGTTCAACGCCCGCTTCGGCGACCCCGAGACCCAGGTGGTCCTGGCCCGGCTGCGCACCCCGCTCGCGAGCGTGCTGCTGAACTCCGCCAAGGGCACCCTGGACACCGAGCCCCCGCTGCACTGGGACGAGGACGCGGCCGTCACCGTGGTCATCGCCTCCCACAACTACCCGGAGACCCCGCGTACCGGAGACCCGATCGAGGGCCTGGACGAGGTGGCCGCCGAGGACGGTCCCGACGCGTACGTGCTGCACGCCGGGACCCGGCGCGAGGGCGACGCGGTCGTCAGCGCGGGCGGCCGCGTGCTGTCGGTGACGGCGACCGGTTCCGATCTGGCACAGGCCCGCGAGAAGGCGTATAAGGCCGTCGCGCGGATCCGGCTGGACGGCTCCCAGCACCGTACGGACATCGCCGCCAAGGCGGCCGAGGGCCGCTGAAGAGCAGGGCGTCCGCGACGCGGGCCCGGTGCGCACCCAGGTGCGCCCGGGCCCGCGCGCGTATCCGCGTGCGAGTGCATCCGGCCGCGTTCGAACGCAGCCACCTTTACCCAAAGCCATTCCATCGGGTGATCGTCACCCGGTCCGGCTGACTGCCGCACGCTCCCCAACTAGGGTGCGGCGCAAGCATTCCGGCACTTGGCCCACCGGCATTGCGATGTCAGTGGCGGGTGTCACAGTGGGGGAGTGAGCAAAACCGCCGCAGGGCAGAGGGGGTGAGGTCCGGCCGTGTCCGGAACCGGTTCGATCGTGGAAGTGGGCGCGCCGTCCGCGCGCTCCCGGGCCCTGGCCGTCCTGCGCGTGCGCAGCCGGGCTCTGGCCCTCGGGGTGCTGCCCGCCGCCCTCGCGGTGGTGCTGCTCAGCGCCCGGATGACGGGCCGGCTCGCCGGGGGCCCCTGGCCGCTGGTGACGCTCGTCGTGTGCGTGCTCGCCGTGCTGGTGCTGCTCGTCGGCGGGGTGTTCGCCGCGGTGGTGCTGCGGGCGGGTCCGGCCGTGACGCCGACGGTGCCGCTGGCGGAGTCCGCCGCGCCCGACCTCTACCGGCTGGTGCGGGACCTGGCCGATCGGATGGACGTGCCCGCGCCCTCCGCGATAGCCCTGACGCCGGACTGCGACAGCTGGCTGGAGGACCGCACGCATGCGGCGCACCGCCGCAGCGGCATATCCGGTGGCCGCGCATCCGAGCCGGGTGCGGCTCCCGTGCTGGTGATCGGCTCGCCGTTCCTGTGGTGGATGCGGGTCGCCGAGCTGCGGGCGGTCCTGGCACCGGTCGTCGCCGGTACGGGTCCTTCCGCCCATCCGGACATAGCCGACGCCCGGAGCTTCGTCCGCGGGCTCGACGCCGCCGTGGACGTGGGCAGCCGGCCCGGCCTCGGCTGGATCGGCCGGCCGGCCCGGCTGCTGCTGAGGCTGTGCCAGGCGGACGCAGCCGAGATGGAGCGCGGGGTGGCCGCCGCCGCCTCCGACCGTGCACAGGGTGTGGACTACGGGCTCCGCATCGTCGCCCAGGAGCAGGTCGGCCTCGCCTACGCGGGCTGGGACCGGCTGCTGACCCGGGTCGCGCTCCCCGCGTGGCGGATGGGCCGCTGGCCGGCGCACCTCGACGCCGGGGTCGTGTCCGCGCTGACCGAGCTGTCCCGGCGGGACCGGCTGGCCGAGGGCTTCACCTCGCGGCTGGGCGAACGGCCCGCGTGCGATCTGCTGGAGCGGCCGGGGGCGATCGACGAGGCGGCTTCGCTGCTGGCCGCGCGGCTCTTCCACGGCGGCCCGGCCGAGGCCGGTCCGGACTGGTCGCCTGTGGACTGGGCGGCGTATCCGGAGGAGGTCGTGGACCGCAAGTGGCGTGCGGAATCGACCCGTCTGCACGCGGCGCTGGACGCCCTTGCCGTGCCGGCCGGCCCGGGGCCGACGCTCGACCGGGTGCTGGGATATCTCGCGGACGCGGCCGGCGAGGGCGCGGCCGGAGAGACGCTGGCCGGCCGGCTCAGCGGTGACGTGGCCAGGGAGGAACGTTCCGCGAGTGCCGCCGGGGCCGGCGGCGGCGCCGGAGTGGCGCGCGGGGCGGACACCGTGCCGCTGTTCCCGCTCCAGCCGCCCCGCAGCGCGCGGGACCTGCTCGCCGACCACGTGACGGCGATGGTGTGCGCCGCGGCCGTGGACTCGGCCGATGCCGCGCCCGGGCTGGACTGGCTGGACGGCCCGGTCCTCCTGGTCGGCGGCGAGAGGCGCGCGGACCTCGCGCCCCGGGTGCTGAGCCTGGTGGAGGACGGGGATCCGGAGCCCCTGCGGGACTGGCTCGCGGAGCTCGGCGTACGCCCGGAGAAGCCGGTCCGCCTGGTGTGACCGTGCGCCGGCGCCCGCGCCCGCGCACCCGACGGCCGGGCGGCCGCAGCCGTGACCGTGAGACGCCCCTTTTGGCCGTACCCGGGTCAGGACCCGGGACCCGGGCCGATCCGCACTGCGCACTCCGGATATGGCGAACGGTGACGGAATGAGTGCGTTATGTGATGTGCTGGGACCGGTCGCGGTCCGATGTGCCGCGACCGCGCCGCGCGGACGCGGTGCAGGGGCCGTTCGGGGGAGCGAGGGAGGGGGAGCGGTATGGGTGCGGACCAGATCCGGCGTTGGGAGTCGGGTGCGCTCGCGCACGCGGTGAACGATCCCTTCGGCCAGGGGCCGCTGCCGTGGTTCCGGGGCAGCGAGCTGTACTTCGACGACACCGGGCAGGTCGTGCCCTGGTACGTGGACCCGGCCCTGGCCCCCGGCCAGAATCCGCGGGCCCGCAGCAACGGCGGCCCGCGCACCGCCGACGACGTGCACCGGCAGATCAAGGGGTTCGCGTCCACCGGGGGCGTCGCACCCGGCGAGGCCATCGACTTCCACATCACCGTGGACCCGCCCCAGCAGTTCTCCGTCGACGTCTACCGCATCGGCCACTACGGCGGCGACGGCGCCTCCAAGATCACCACCAGTCCCCGGCTCTCGGGCATCGTCCAGCCGGCCCCCCTCACCGCCGACCGCACCGTCTCCTGCCACCACTGGTGGCTGTCCTGGCGGCTCCAGGTCCCCTCCTACTGGAGTGTCGGCGCGTACGTCGCCGTGCTCACCACCGCGGACGGGTACCGGTCCCACATCCCGTTCACAGTCCGCGACGACCACCCCGCCGACCTGCTCCTGCTGCTGCCCGACATCACCTGGCAGGCCTACAACCTCTACCCGGAGGACGGGCGGACCGGCGCGAGCCTCTACCACGCCTGGGACGATGAGGGCCGGCTGCTCGGCGCGCAGGACGCGGCCGTCACCGTCTCCTTCGACCGCCCCTACGCGGGCGCCGGCCTGCCCCTGCACGTCGGCCATGCCTACGACTTCATCCGCTGGGCCGAGCGCTACGGCTACGACCTCGCCTACGCCGACACCCGCGATCTGCACGCCGGCCACGTCGACCCCACCCGCTACCGCGGCCTGGTCTTCCCGGGCCACGACGAGTACTGGTCGGCCCCCATGCGCCGCACCGCCGAGCGCGCCCGCGACCACGGCACCTCGCTCGTCTTCCTCTCCGCCAACACCATGTACTGGCAGGTCGAGCTGGGCCCCTCCCCCTCCGGGGTCGACGACCGGCTCCTCACCTGCCGAAAACGCCGCGGCGCCGGCCGCCCCAGCCTCTGGCGCGAGGTCGACCGCCCCGAACAGCAGCTGCTCGGCATCCAGTACGCGGGGCGGGTCCCCGAGCCCGCGCCCCTGATCGTGCGCAACGCCACGCACTGGCTCTGGGACTCGACCGGCGCCGCGGAGAACGACGAGCTCCCCGGCCTGGTCGCCGGCGAGGCCGACCGGTACTTCCCGCGCACCCAGCTCCCCGAGCACCAGGACCGGATCCTGCTCGCGCACTCCCCGTACCTCGACAGCGAGGGCGCGAAGCGCCACCAGGAGACCTCCCTGTACCGGGCCCCGAGCGGCGCCCTGGTCTTCGCGTCGGGCACCTTCGCCTGGTCCCCGGCGCTGGACCGCCCGGGCCACGTCGACGAACGGGTCCAGCGGGCGACCGCCAACCTCCTCGACCGGATCTGCAAGCGGGACTGAGACCCGGCCGGGCACCCCCTGGGCCGTGCACCGGCCCCGGTACGGGAGAATGGGGCTGCGCTCGTACAGAACCACAGGGAGACCCCGTGTCCGGATTCGTCGAAAAGCCCGAGCCGGTTCAGGTGCCCGGCCTCGTCCACCTCCACACCGGCAAGGTGCGCGAGCTCTACCGCGACGGCGACGGCAACCTCGTCATGGTCGCCAGCGACCGCATTTCCGCGTACGACTGGGTGCTCCCCACCGAGATCCCGGACAAGGGCCGCGTCCTGACCCAGCTCTCCCTCTGGTGGTTCGACCAGCTGAGGGACCTCGTCCCGAACCACGTGATCGGCACCGACCTGCCCGAAGGCGCCCCCGCCGACTGGGCCGGCCGCACCCTGATCTGCAAGAACCTCACGATGGTCCCGGTCGAGTGCGTGGCCCGCGGCTACCTCACCGGCTCCGGCCTCGCCGAGTACGAGCAGACCCGTACGGTCTGCGGACTCGCCCTCCCCGAGGGGCTCGTGGACGGCTCCGAGCTGCCCGCCCCGATCTTCACCCCGGCCGCCAAGGCCGAGGTCGGCGAGCACGACGAGAACGTCTCGTACGAGGAGGTCGCGCGCACCACGGGCGCGGAGACGGCGGCGCTGCTGCGGCAGACCACCCTGGCCGTGTACGGCCGGGCCCGGGACATCGCCCGCGAGCGCGGGATCATCCTGGCCGACACCAAGTTCGAGTTCGGCTTCGACGCGGACGGCACTCTCGTCGCCGGCGACGAGGTGCTGACCCCGGACTCCTCCCGCTTCTGGCCGGCGGACCAGTGGGAGCCGGGCCGCGCGCAGCCCTCGTTCGACAAGCAGTACGTCCGCGACTGGCTGACCTCCCCGGCCTCAGGCTGGGACAGGAAGAGCGAACTCCCGCCGCCGGCCCTCCCGCAGGAGGTCGCCCTGCAGACCAGCGGCAAGTACATCGAGGCGTACGAGCGGCTCACCGGCCTCACCTGGGCCTGAGACACGAAGAAGCCCCCGGTCCGAGGACCGGGGGCTTCTTCGATGGAGCGGACAACGCGACTCGAACGCGCGACATCCACCTTGGCAAGGTGGTGCTCTACCAACTGAGCTATGTCCGCATGCGCCGTAACGCGAGACCTACTATACCCAACCTCGCTCCCGTGCGAGACGCACTGCCGTGTGTCGGTTCTCCGCACCCAGCTTCGTCGCCGCCGAGGACAGGTAGTTCCGGACCGTCCCCTGCGACAGCCGGGCCCGCTCCGCGATCTCCGCGACCGGCGCCCCGTCCCCCGCGAGTTCGAGCACTTCGGCCTCGCGCGCGGTCAGCGGGGAGTCCCCCGCACTGATCGCGTCGGCCGCCAACTCCGGGTCCACGTAACGGCCTCCGGCGTGCACGGTCCGGATCAGCTCTGCCAGCCGCTGCGCCGAAACCGTCTTCGGGGCGAACGCCCGCACCCCCGCCGCGAGGGCCCGCTTCAGGTGCCCGGGACGCCCGTGGCTCGTCACGATCATGACTTTGCAGTCGGGGAGTTCGGCCCGCAGCGATGTGGCCACGCTCACACCGTCCGCCCCCGGCATCTGGAGGTCCAGCACCGCCACGTCCGGCCGGTGGGCGCGCGCCATCGCGAGGGCCTCCGGCCCCGAGGCCGCCTCCGCGACGACCAGCAGATCGTCTTCCAGGGCCAGCAGCGCGGCGAGTGCACCGCGGATCAGGTGCTCGTCGTCGGCCAGCAGTACGCGTACGGGGCTCACGCCCGCACCTCCAGTCCTCGCAGTTGTCCGCCCGGGATCCGCGCCCGCAGCCGGAACCGGCCGCCGCCGACCGGGCCGGCCTCCAAGGTGCCGTCCAGCACCGAGAGCCGCTCCCGCAGCCCCGCCAGCCCGGAGCCCGGCGGTCCGGCCGGCACGTCGGGGGCCCCGTCGTTCTCCACCACCAGCGTCAGCGCGCCGTCGTCGGGCGCCGTCAGCCGGATCACACAACTGCGGGCGTCGCCGTGCCGCAGGACGTTCGTGGTCGCCTCGCGGACGACCCAGCCCAGCGCCGACTGCACCTCGGGGCGCAGTTCGCGGCCGGTCTCGACCTCGACGCGGCAGTCCATCCCGGCCGCGCTGAGGACCCCGCGGGCGCCCTCCAGTTCCACCGTGAGATCCGCCTCGCGGTAGCCGCGTACGACGTCCCGCACCTCGCGCTGCGACTCCCGGGCGATCCGCTGGACCTCGATCATCTGGTCCACCGCCTCCGGGCGTTCGCGGCGGGCCAGCTGGACCGCCAGCTCGCTCTTGAGCGCGATCACCGCCAGGTTGCGGCCCATCACGTCGTGCAGGTCCCGCCCGAAGCGCAGCCGCTCCTCGGCGACGGCCAGCTGCGCCTGGAGCTCACGGGCGCGGTCCAGCTCGTAGACGGTGTTCAGCAGCCACCCGGAGAACCCGTAGGCCAGGCTCATGAACAGGCCGCTCAGCAGGACGCCGAACGCGTAGCCGACGACCTCGCCCAGGGGCAGGCCGAGGGCGACCATCGCGGCGGCCGTGCCGGCCGCCGCGGACGGGGCGACGCACCACATGCGCCGGACCCTCCTCAGGCACAGCACCACCGATCCCGTGGCGAAGCAGCTCATGCCGATCACCAGGGACGGGGTCACCGACGCGTCGATGTGCCCGGTCTTGCGCAGGACGAGGGCGGCGAGGCACGCGACGGCCGTCAGGACCGCCGTGGCCACCGCGAGCCGCACCGGACGCCCCCGGCCCCCCACCAGCCAGTCCAGCGCCCTGGAGGAGAGGAATGCGACGAGCACGGAGTGCGCGGCCAGGGCCAGGAAGAACGCGACGGACACGGGACGCGAGGACGTCCTCATCGCCGCCGAGCCGACCAGGGGCAGCCCGAACGACATGACCTCGATCAGTATGAAGAAGTGGAACGAGCAGCGTGTGTACAGCTCGACCTTCGCCGCGCTGCTGCGGTTCCTCCACCACCCGGTCAGCTTCGACACGGTTCCAGTCCCCCGATCACCCTCCGGCGGTCACCGCCGGGCCCGAATCCAGCCTCGCGGCGGCCCGCGGGCGGCACCAGTGCGCACCGTCATCGCCACCGATGACATTTGTCAGCGCAAGCCGATGTATGTGAGTCCGTGCGGCTGCATACGACAAAGGCCCTGATCAATGATCAGGGCCTTTGTCCTCTGAGCGGACGACGCGACTCGAACGCGCGACATCCACCTTGGCAAGGTGGTGCTCTACCAACTGAGCTACGTCCGCATACTCGCAATGGCTATTGCCGAGCGATGCGTGCATCACTCTACCTGATCCACCGGAGTGGTCGGTAAAGCTCTGCAGAGCGGGTGACAGGGATCGCACACTGCGCCTTCCCCCTGGAAGGGGGATGTTCTGCTACTGAACTACACCCGCACGACCTTCGGGGCTTTGACCTGCGGTCTGGCCCCTCGGCGTGATCCACACACTAGCCGATCGGAGGGGGTGGATGCCAAATCGGCCTCAGTGGGCCTCGTTGTACGCCGCGTAGACCCGCTTGGGGATGCGGCCGCGCGGGGGCACGTCGAGGCTGTTGGACCGGGCCCAGGCGCGGACGACCGCCGGGTCCGGGGCCAGCGAGGTGTGCTTGTAGGTCTTCCCGGAACGGGCCTGCCGGCGGCCGGCGGCCACGAAGGGCGCGAGGCTCGTCCGCAGTTTCTTTGCGTTGGTCAGATTCAGGTCGATCTCGTACGACTTACCGTCCAGGCCGAACGTGACCGTTTCCGCTGCTTCTCCGCCGTCGATGTCGTCGGAGATCGTGACTACTACGCGCTGCGCCACGGATATCGGTCCCTTCGCGCGACGCCGCCCACCCGTAGGACGTGCGGTGATGTCGCCTGTGTGGATGTTTCGGATCAATGCATGATTCCGCCGGAATCCCGGTGGAATCCTTTGTACCGCGATTCCCATTGAATTGCGAAGCCCAGTTAATTGTCTCCGCGTGTCCCGCCGCAATCCCGGGTACGTGGTTTTCCGGTGGATTTTGCGAAGCGTTGGTGAAGCCGAAACGGGCCGACGATCACGGTCCCCGGATATCTACCCGCGTAGAAATTTTGGCCGGGTACGCTGAGGGAACCGCCTTCGCACCAACCACCTCATCGGGAGTGCCAGTGGCACGCGTCGTAGTCGACGTCATGCTCAAGCCGGAGATCCTCGACCCCCAGGGCCAGGCGGTGCAGCGTGCACTGCCGCGCCTGGGCTTCGAGGGCATCGCCGACGTCCGCCAGGGGAAGCGCTTCGAGCTGGAAGTGGAGGGACCGGTCGACCAGGCCGCCCTCGACCGCATCCACAAGATGGCCGAAACGTTCCTCGCCAATACCGTCATCGAAGACTTCACCGTGAAGGTCGAGGCCTGACGGTGACCACTCGCATCGGAGTCGTCACGTTCCCCGGAACGCTCGACGACCGTGACTCGCTGCGCGCCGTCCGCCTCGCGGGGGCCGAGCCGGTCTCGCTGTGGCACCGCGACAAGGACCTGCACCAGGTCGACGCGGTCGTCCTCGCGGGCGGCTTCTCCTACGGGGACTACCTGCGCGCCGGGGCCATCTCCCGGTTCTCGCCGGTGATGGAGACCATCATCGAGCAGGCCAAGGCGGGCATGCCCGTCCTGGGCATCTGCAACGGCTTCCAGATCCTCACCGAGGCCCACCTGCTGCCGGGGGCGATGCTCCGGAACAACCACCTGCACTTCATCTGCCGCGACCAGAAGCTGCGGGTGGAGAACGCGGAGACCGCGTGGACCGGCGACTACACCGCCGGCCAGGAGATCTCCGTACCGCTCAAGAACATGGACGGCCGGTACGTCGCCGACGAGCGTGTGCTCGACGAGCTGGAGGCCGAAGGCCGCGTGGCCTTCCGCTACGTCGACATGAACCCGAACGGGTCGCTCCGCGACATCGCCGGCATCACCAACGCCGCGGGCAACGTCGTCGGCCTCATGCCGCACCCGGAGCACGCGGTCGAGCCGCTGATCGGGACGGGCCGCACCGACGGCCTCCCGTTCTTCACCTCGGTCCTGAAGAAGCTGGTCTCCGCATGAGCCTCGACACCGTCAAGAACGCCACCGAAACCCCGGACTCGGCGCAGCCCTGGAAGGAGCTCGGCCTCAAGGAGGACGAGTACGCCCGCATCCGGGAGATCCTCGGCCGCCGCCCGACCGGCGCCGAGCTCGCCATGTACTCGGTCATGTGGTCCGAGCACTGCTCGTACAAGAGCAGCAAGGTCCACCTGAAGCAGTTCGGCGAGAAGGTCCCGGAGAACGACGCCATGCTCGTCGGCATCGGCGAGAACGCCGGCGTCGTCGACGTGGGCCAGGGCTACGCGGTCACCTTCAAGGTCGAGTCGCACAACCACCCCTCGTACATCGAGCCCTACCAGGGCGCGGCCACCGGCGTCGGCGGCATCGTCCGCGACATCCTCGCCATGGGTGCCCGCCCGGTCGCGGTCGTCGACCCGCTGCGCTTCGGCGCGGCCGACCACCCCGACACCAAGCGCGTCCTGCCGGGCGTCGTCGCGGGCATCGGCGGCTACGGCAACTGCCTGGGCCTGCCGAACATCGGCGGCGAGGTCGTCTTCGACGCCTGCTACCAGGGCAACCCGCTCGTCAACGCCGGCTGCATCGGCGTCATGAAGCACGAGGACATCCACCTCGCCAAGGCCTCCGGCCCCGGCAACAAGGTCATCCTCTACGGCGCCCGCACGGGCGGCGACGGCATCGGCGGCGTGTCCGTGCTGGCCTCGGAGACGTTCGACGACTCCAAGCCCACCAAGCGCCCCGCCGTCCAGGTCGGCGACCCCTTCCAGGAGAAGCTCCTCATCGAGTGCACCCTGGAGATCTTCAAGGAGAAGCTCGTCGCGGGCATCCAGGACCTCGGCGGTGCCGGGCTCTCCTGCGCCACCAGCGAGCTCGCCTCCGCCGGTTCCGGCGGCATGCGGGTCGAGCTCGACACCGTGCCGCTGCGCGATGCGACGCTCTCGCCCGAGGAGATCCTCATGAGCGAGTCGCAGGAGCGCATGTGCGCGATCGTCGAGCCGCAGCACGTCGGGCGCTTCATGGAGATCTGCGAGAAGTGGGACGTCATCGCCACCGTCATCGGTGAGGTGACCGACGGCGAGCGCCTGGAGATCTTCTGGCACGGCGAGCAGATCGTGGACGTGCCGCCGGGCACCGTCGCCCACGAGGGCCCGGTGTACCACCGCCCGTACGCGCGCCCCGAGTGGCAGGACGCCCTCCAGGCCGACGACGCGGGCAAGCTGCCGCGGCCGCAGACCTCCGAGGAGCTCCGCGCGCAGGTCCTGGCGCTGGTCTCGTCCCCGAACCAGGCCTCGAAGTCCTGGGTCACCGACCAGTACGACCGCTTCGTGCAGGGCAACACCGTCCTGTCGCAGCCCGAGGACGCCGGCATGGTCCGCATCGACGAGGAGTCCAACCTCGGCGTCGCCATGGCCACCGACGGCAACGGCCGCTACGCGAAGCTCGACCCGTACACGGGCGCGCAGCTCGCGCTGGCGGAGGCGTACCGCAACGTTGCCGCGACCGGCGCCAAGCCGCTCGCGATCTCCGACTGCCTGAACTTCGGCTCCCCCGAGGACCCGGGCGTCATGTGGCAGTTCGCCGAGGCCACCCGCGGTCTCGCGGACGGCTGCCTGGCGCTGGGCACCCCGGTGACCGGCGGCAACGTCTCGCTGTACAACCAGACCGGTGAGACCGCGATCCACCCGACCCCGGTCGTGGCGGTCCTCGGTGTCATCGACGACGTCAACCGCCGCACGCCGATGGCGTTCGCGGAGGCCGGCCAGCTGCTGTACCTGCTCGGCGACACCGCCGAGGAGTTCGGCGGCTCGGCCTGGTCCCAGGTCGTGCACGACCACCTCGGCGGCATGCCGCCCAAGGTGGACCTGGGCCGCGAGAAGCTGCTCGCCGAGATCCTGATCTCGGCGTCCCGCGACGGCATGGTCGACGCGGCGCACGACCTGTCCGACGGCGGCGTGATCCAGGCGCTCACCGAGTCCTGCCTGCGCGGCGGCAACGGCGCGCGGATCGTGGTCCCGGAGGGCCTGGACGCCTTCACCTTCCTGTTCTCCGAGTCCGCGGGCCGGGCCGTCGTGGCCGTCCCGCGCAGCGAGGAGCTCCGCTTCACCGACATGTGCGGTGCGCGGGGCCTGCCCGCCACCCGCATCGGCGTGGTGGACGGCGAGGAGATCGAGGTCCAGGGCGAGTTCACGATTCCGCTCGCGGAGCTGCGTACCGCTCACGAGGCGACGATCCCTGCGCTGCTGGCCTGATCCCGCTTCCGCTTCCGAGCCCCCGTCCGGATCTTCCGGGCGGGGGCCCGGGCCTTTCCGGGGCCCGCGGCGGCCGGTGCCGGATCCGGAGCGGGCTTCCCGGCCTGCCGGTTGCAGCAGTTCCGTGCCCGTGCAGGACGTCTGACCCGGTCGGGCGCATCCGCACAGCAGCTGCGGGGGAGGCTGCGGCGGCGGCGACTGATCCGGCAGACTCGCCGCATGGCATCCAGGACCCGCACCCGTACGTACGACGCCGCGAAGATCCGCTCGGCCGTCACCGCGCAGTTCGGCCACATCGCGGCAGCCGTCCGGGAGCTGACCCCCGAGCAGCTCGGCCGCCCCAGCGGCCTCGGCGACTGGACCGTGGCCGATCTGGCCGGACACATCGCGTGGATCGCCGATTCGCTGGCCGCCGGGCTCGCCCGGCCCCCGGCGGCGGTGCCGGAGCTGGCGGCCATCGAATGGCCCTTCGCGACGGCCTCCCTCGCCGGGAAGATCGCCGAGGCGGCCAAGGAGACCCTCGGGGGCGCCCCGCTGCCCGAGCTGTACGAGCGCGCCGGTGCCCGCCTGGCCGAGCAGCTGGCCGCGAACCCCGGCAGCCGCGTGCTGGACCTGTGGATCGGGGACATGACCCTGGCCGACTTCCTCGTCACCCGGACCGTGGAGCTGGTGGTGCACACCGACGACCTGAACCGGGCCGCCGGCGTGGACATCCCGATCGAGCGGCAGGCCCTGGCCGCGTGCACCCGGCTGCTCGCCGACGCCCTCGCGCTCAAGGCCCCGGGCGGCTCGGTGGAGGTGCGGATCCCGCCCTTCGCGGTGGTCCAGTGCATCGAGGGGCCCCGCCACACCCGCGGCACCCCGCCGAACGTGGTGGAGACGGACCCGCTGACCTGGATCCGGCTGGCCACCGGGCGTACGGACTGGGCCGCGGCCGTCGAGGACGCGCAGGTCAGGGCCAGTGGCGAGCGGGCCGACCTGGCGGCGCTGCTGCCCGTGATGAGCTGAGGTGGAACCGCCCGCCGGACCCGCCCGTCCCATGGCCATGGGTACCCATCGGCACGTCCCGACCAGCCTGGCCGTCGCATCGGCACTCGCGCTCGTCCTCAGCGCCTGCAGCCAGGGCGGGGAGGGAGGGACCCGTGTGCTTCCGAACCCCAAGGGTTCGTGGGCCGTCGAGTCCCTGACCACCGGCGGCCGCACCCTGCACGCGCCCGACAACGCCCGCCTGGACCTCGCGGAGAAGGAGGCCACGGGCAACTACGGCTGCAACCGCTTCAAGGCGGCGGTCGCCTTCGCCGGCACCTCCGCGGTGACCGTCACCCCCGGCCCCACGACCGTCACGTCCTGCGCGGACATCGAGTTCGAGCAGGAGTTCGCCAAGCTCTTCAAGGGCCGGCTGACCATCGACCGGGGGCCCGACCGGCTCACGCTCAAGACCGCCGACGGGAGCACGATTGCGATGAGCACGAAGCCCCCGGTCCCGGACGCCCCCCTCACGGCCACCGAGTGGACCGTCGAGTCCCTGATCAGCGGCGACAGCGTGTCCCCGCTGCCCGCCGAGGCCGCGGGCAAGGCACGGTTCCTGCTGACCGCCGACCTCGCCGCGAGCGGCAGCCTCGGCTGCAACCACTTCAGCGCCAAGGCCACCGGCGACGGCGCCCAGCTCACCTTCGGGCCGCTGACCACGACCCGGATGGCCTGCGAGGGCCCGGTGGGCGAGGTCGAGCGGACACTGACCGAGCTCTTCGCCGCCTCCCCGCTCACCTGGAGCATCGAGGGCCGGACCCTCACCCTCACCGCGCCCGACGGCAAGGGCCTGACCGCGAAGGCCGCCTCGGCCGCCGAATGAGACCGGACGGTATCCGCTCGCCGACCGGCAACCGGCGTGCGTACTCGCCGAGTTCGGCCATGTGGTGATCACGGCAAGGGGGTTCAGCCCGGGTACGGAAGCAGCCCCGCGTCCGTCTTCTCCCAGGCCGCGCGGAGCTCCGCCAGCCGGGCCGGCTCCACGGCCGCCTTGTCGGCCTGCTCGCGCAGGTCCCCCGCCAGGTTGAACCGGCCCGGAACTCCCGCTCCCCGCCGGCCGGCGCGGACGCGGGCTCCCGGGCGTCGGCGGCCTGTGCCGGGGCCGCCGGCAGACCCACCGAGGCGGCGGCCGCGGCCGCTCCGACGGCGCCCCCGAAGGCACGCCGGGACAGCTTGCTGTTGTGCGAAGACACAGGTACTCCAAGGCACGGTTCACCCACCCGCCCCGGGCGGGGCGCGGGACGGCGCGCGGCACGGCAGGGCAGGGCAGGGCGAAGCGGAAATGTGAAAGGGGGGAGAAGAGTTGCGGCTACGCGGAACAGCGACAGATGGCGCTCGCGACACGGACCAGGTCTACGTGGCGGCGCTCGACGAGGGTGACGGCACGGTCACCGAGAGGCTGCATGGGGCGAGAGCCCGTACGAATCCTCTTGTAGCTGTCAACAAACGATCCGGATACCGAGACGGAGGCATTCGGTCACCCTCTGTGCTGTGACATTTCCCGGCCGTCCCCAATTCGGACCAGTGGTCGATCTCGCCTACACTCGGAAGCGTGCCTCGTGGTGATGGACGACTCAACCACGACCTGCTCCCCGGCGAAAAGGGCCCCCAGGACGCTTGCGGCGTCTTCGGTGTCTGGGCTCCGGGTGAAGAGGTCGCCAAGCTCACCTACTTCGGACTGTATGCGCTGCAGCACCGTGGACAAGAGTCCGCGGGAATCGCTGTGAGCAACGGTTCCCAGATCCTCGTCTTCAAGGACATGGGACTAGTTTCCCAAGTCTTCGACGAAACCTCTCTCGGCTCGCTCCAGGGTCATATCGCGGTCGGTCACGCCCGCTACTCGACCACCGGAGCCTCCGTCTGGGAGAACGCTCAGCCCACCTTCCGCGCGACCGCCCACGGCTCCATCGCCCTGGGTCACAACGGCAACCTGGTGAACACCGCCGAGCTTGCCGAGATGGTCGCCGACCTCCCCCGTCAGGACGGCCGCGCCACCCAGGTGGCGGCCACCAACGACACCGACCTGGTCACGGCCCTGCTGGCCGGCCAGACGGACGACGAGGGCAAGCCCCTGACCATCGAGGAGTCGGCCGCCAAGGTCCTCCCGCAGGTCAAGGGTGCGTTCTCGCTCGTGTTCATGGACGAGGGAACCCTCTACACCGCCCGTGACCCGCAGGGCATCCGCCCGCTGGTCCTCGGCCGCCTGGAGCGCGGCTGGGTGGTCGCGAGCGAGACCGCCGCCCTCGACATCTGCGGCGCCAGCTTCGTCCGCGAGGTCGAGCCGGGCGAGCTCATCGCGATCGACGAGAACGGTCTGCGCACCTCTCGTTTCGCGGAAGCAAAGCCCAAGGGCTGTGTCTTCGAGTACGTCTACCTGGCGCGCCCGGACACCGACATCGCAGGCCGCAACGTCTACCTCTCGCGTGTCGAGATGGGCCGGCGCCTGGCCAAGGAAGCCCCGGTCGACGCCGACCTGGTGATAGCGACGCCGGAATCCGGCACGCCCGCCGCCGTCGGATACGCCGAGGCCAGCGGGATCCCGTACGGCTCCGGCCTGGTCAAGAACGCCTACGTCGGCCGGACCTTCATCCAGCCCTCGCAGACGATCCGCCAGCTGGGCATCCGCCTGAAGCTCAACCCGCTCAAGGAAGTCATCCGGGGCAAGCGCCTGGTGGTCGTGGACGACTCGATCGTCCGCGGCAACACCCAGCGAGCCCTCGTCAAGATGCTCCGCGAGGCCGGCGCCGCCGAGGTCCACATCCGGATCTCCTCGCCGCCGGTGAAGTGGCCGTGCTTCTTCGGCATCGACTTCGCGACCCGGGCCGAGCTCATCGCCAACGGCATGACGGTCGACGAGATCGCCACGTCGCTGGGCGCGGACTCGCTCTCGTACATCTCGCTCGACGCGATGATCGAGGCGACGACCATCCAGAAGCCCAACCTCTGCCGCGCCTGCTTCGACGGCGAGTACCCCATGGAGCTGCCCGACCCGCAGCTCCTGGGCAAGCAGCTGCTGGAGACCGAGCTCGCGGGCGGCGCCGACGCCGCAGACGCGCTCCGTCGCCCGTAGGTCCCGCGAGACCGGCTCCACCTGCGCCGGGCCCTGCCTTTCAAGCTTTTCCCAGGGCCCGGCACCACACGCAGTAACGACACGAAAGCTCTCCCTGTCATGACAGAGAAGACCACCGGTGCCAGCTACGCAGCCGCGGGCGTCGACATCGAAGCGGGAGACCGCGCCGTCGAGCTGATGAAGGAGTGGGTGAAGAAGACGCAGCGCCCCGAGGTCCTCGGCGGCCTCGGCGGATTCGCCGGCCTCTTCGACGCCTCCGCCCTCAAGCGCTACGAGCGTCCGCTGCTGGCCTCGGCCACCGACGGGGTCGGCACGAAGGTGGACATCGCCCGCCAGCTGGGCGTGTACGACACCATCGGCCACGACCTCGTCGCGATGGTCATGGACGACATCGTCGTCTGCGGTGCCGAGCCGCTCTTCATGACCGACTACATCTGCGTGGGCAAGGTCCACCCGGAGCGTGTCGCGGCGATCGTCAAGGGCATCGCCGAGGGCTGTGTCCTCGCCGGCTGCGCCCTGGTGGGCGGTGAGACCGCCGAGCACCCGGGTCTGCTGGGTCCGGACGACTTCGACGTGGCGGGCGCCGGCACCGGTGTCGTCGAGTACGACCGCCTGCTCGGCGCGGATCGCATCCGTACGGGTGACGCCGTCATCGCGATGGCGTCGTCCGGCCTTCACTCGAACGGGTACTCGCTGGTCCGGCACGTCCTCTTCGACCGCGCCGGGATGTCGCTCGACCAGCACGTGGAGGAGCTCGGCCGGACCCTCGGCGAGGAGCTCCTGGAGCCGACCAAGATCTACTCGCTGGACTGCATGGCTCTCACCCGTACGGCCGAGGTCCACGCGTACTCGCACATCACGGGCGGCGGACTCGCGGCGAACCTGGCCCGGGTCATCCCGGACCACCTGCACGCCACGGTCGACCGTTCGACCTGGACCCCGGGTGCCGTCTTCGACCTCGTCGGCAAGGCCGGGCAGGTCGAGCAGCTGGAGCTGGAGAAGACGCTCAACATGGGCGTCGGCATGATGGCCGTGGTCCCGCAGGAGTCGGTGGACGTGGCCCTGACCGCGCTGGCCGACCGGGGCGTGGACGCCTGGGTCGCGGGAGAGATCCTGGACCGCGGCGCACACACCGAGGGCGCGACCCTGACCGGCGCGTACGCGAGCTGAGACAACACCGAAACCCGGTCCGGGGCGATGCCCTGGACCGGGTTTGTGTTTGCTCAGCCGGGGTCAGCCACTGGCTGCCACCCGCGTGGTGCAGACGCGAAAGCGTCAAGCGCCGCGACGCTGTGCCGACGGGCCGGACTCTTCGTCCTCGTCGTCGTCATCATCGCTGTTGTACAGATCCGCGTACCTGGCGTACGGGTCGTCGTCGTCCTGATCGTCATCGACTTCGACCGGCTCGCTGACAGGCAGCAGCGGTTCCGTCGGCGATGCGCCCAGCTCATTGGCCAGACGCGAGAGGTCAGTCCCGCCGCTGTTGTACTTCAGCTGGCGGGCGACCTTTGTCTGCTTGGCCTTGGCCCGGCCGCGCCCCATGGCTCGACCCCCTCGGTGACGGGGCTCGACGGCCCCAGAGTCTGACACGCGTTCATGGTTCGGAGCGGGCTCTCCGTGGAGAGACCGTCCGTAGGGGTTTAACGGTACCTGCTTCCGCGGCCATACGGTACGCCGCCCGCATGACGTGCCCCGGAGCAGGACCAATGAGGCGCCCCGTCCTCGCTGGTCAGCTGCGATTTTAACCCTTTCCTGGCGGGCGACCCGCCGAAGTGCAGTGAGTTCCGTCTCGCCGCAACCCCGGCGGGCGCACGTCAGGGGCCGTTACGACGGGTCTGCGGCCGGGGTCGCCGCCTGCGCGGCCTTCGCGGCGCGGGCGTCCGCCATCCGCTGCTCGGCGATCCGGTCGGCCGCGGCGGCCGGCGGAATACCGTCCGACTTTGCGCGAGTGAAGATTTCCAGCGTGGTGTCGAAGATCTTCGTCGCCTTGGCCTTGCAGCGGTCGAAGTCGAAGCCGTGCAGCTCGTCGGCGACCTGGATGACGCCGCCCGCGTTGACCACGTAGTCCGGGGCGTAGAGGATGCCGCGGTCCGCGAGGTCCTTCTCGATGCCCGGGTGGGCGAGCTGGTTGTTCGCCGCACCGCAGACGATCGAGGCGGTGAGGGCGGGCACGGTCTCGTCGTTCAGGGCGCCGCCGAGGGCACAGGGGGCGTAGATGTCCAGGCCCTCGGTGCGGATCAGGGCGTCCGTGTCGGCCACGGCGGTGACCTGCGGGTGCTTGTCGAGGATGCGGCGCACCGACTCCTCGCGCACGTCCGTGATGACGACCTCTGCGCCGTCCTCCAGGAGGTGCTCGACCAGGTAGTGGCCGACCTTGCCGACACCGGCCACGGCGACCTTGCGGCCGCGCAGGGTCGGGTCGCCCCACAGGTGCTGGGCGCTGGCGCGCATGCCCTGGAAGACGCCGAAGGCGGTCAGGACGGAGGAGTCGCCGGCGCCGCCGTTCTCGGGGGAGCGGCCGGTGGCCCAGCGGGTCTCGCGGGCGACGACGTCCATGTCCGCGACGTAGGTGCCGACGTCGCAGGCCGTGACGTAGCGGCCGCCGAGGGACTCGACGAACCGGCCGTAGGCCAGCAGCAGTTCCTCGGTCTTGATGACGTCCGGGTCGCCGATGATCACGGCCTTGCCGCCGCCGAGGCCGAGCCCGGCCATGGCGTTCTTGTACGACATGCCCCGCGAGAGGTTCAGCGCGTCCTGGACGGCCTCCTCGTCGGAGGCGTACGCGTGGAAGCGCGTGCCGCCGAGGGCGGGACCCAGGGCGGTGGAGTGGATGGCGATGACGGCCTTCAGGCCAGTGGCTCGGTCCTGGCACAGCACGACTTGCTCGTGGCCGCCCTGTTCCGTGCGGAACAGGGTGTGCAGGACGCCGTCGGTCATTTCGGTCACGGTGGTGACTCCCATGGAAGAGATGCGGCGGAATGACGCCCGCCCTGCGGGTGGGGGGAGGGCGCGCTGGGAGCAGCGTAAGACCTGCAGGGCGTGTGCAGTCGACCTGTCCAGAGATCGGAACACTCCCGCAGTACTGCCCCCGGCCCTGGAGGGTCGGCGGACGCCCGGCGGAGTATCACCGGGCGGTGCGGGGGAGTACGAGAGCGTGAGCGAATCCTCCGACCCCCGGCTGCCCTCCGCGCGCTCGGCGCCGACCGTCCCGTACGCCTCCTACCTGCGCGTCTACGAGCCGCTGGCGGTCTTCGCGGAGCCGGAGCGCACGCACTGGGCCGCGTACGCCCGGCGCGGGGTGGTGCCGACCGCCCAGGACGAACTGCGTCGCTCCCTCTCCGATCTGGTCCGGGTCCCGGTGGTCGGGGTGCCGGCGCACGAGAGCGCGGACGCCTTCACGGCGGAGGTGGACGGGGTGCTGCTGGTCTGTCCGTGGCGGACCAGACTGCGCGGCTGGCTGGCGCTCCAGGAGCTGGCCGGGCAGTTCCCGCTCCCGGTGCTGGACGCGGCGCTCCCACCGGCGGCGAGGCGGCGGGCGGCCGAGGAGTACGAGCGCTGGCGGGAGCGGAATCCGGATGCGCGCCCGTGGATCCGCACCGCGGTGTGGCAGGTGCCGCTGCGCTGGTTCGTGCTGGTGGCCGATGACGAGCGGGAGTACCTTTCGGGCGAGCGGATGCGCTACCGGACGCCGATGGTGCAGGCCCGGCGGCGCCTCGCACGGGGACTGCGGACCCTTCGGGAGGCCGAGGGGTACGGGGGGCTCGCGGAGGGGCTGGTGGAGGTCGGCAGCTGGCTGGAGGAGTTCCACCCGCGCTCGATGGTCGAACTGGATTACGGGGGGCTGGTGCACGCGCTGTCGGCGGACCGGCTCCGCGCCGACCACTCGGCCCGGGACATGGCGGTGGGGATCGCGGCGCTGCGGGCCGGGGACGAGGCCGGGGCGGCGGAGGCGTACGAGGAGCTGGCTGAGCGCTGGCGGGAAGTCCGGGAGAGACTGTTCGCGAACTGATCGCCGGGAGCCGGCCGGCGGGTGGTGGGGCGCGCAGGCGAAAGCCCCGCGTACCGTGCGTATCGGTCGATCGGCCATAAACCGCTGATCAGAGGCATGACCTGGCCATTCGGGCCTTGATGCCAGGACCTACGTCCCGATACGGGCCATTGGCCCAAGCGTGACGGACCGCACTAACCACACCCTTGCGCCCTTCCCCTACCCTCGTGCCAAAATAGGACAAGGAGTCCGGGGAGGGTTCCTTCCGCCCAACTGAGGGCGGAATGCTCGGCATTGCACTCTACGGGGGGTCCTGACGACTCCTGATCGCTCTGTGACTGATCGTCACAGTGGGGTGACTGTCCGTTATGGGGCGGTCCATCGGCTTCCGCCGCTGATGAACACCTCGGAGGGCAATTCCATCGGTTTGGCCGTCGAGGCTGGACGGATGGTGTAGTTGTAGTGCCGAGGACAAGCCGTTCGTCCTATAACCGACTCGGCCCGCGTATGTCCATTTCGGGCAACGCGGGCCAAGGTGCAGAATTTAGAGGAAAGAACCGAGATGGTTCGGTTCTCCCGAGGAGGCCGCTCATGACCGCTCGCACCCCTGATGCCGAGCCGCTGCTGACCCCGGCTGAGGTTGCCACGATGTTCCGCGTGGACCCGAAGACGGTGACCCGCTGGGCCAAGGCCGGCAAGCTCACGTCCATCCGCACCCTGGGTGGACACCGCCGTTACCGCGAGGCCGAGGTTCGCGCACTGCTCGCGGGAATTCCGCAGCAGCGCAGCGAGGCCTGAGGTCGCGCAAGCACCCCCGCTTTACCGGGCTTGAATCGGGTCCCCCAATCCGATGAAACCCACATGGCTTCAAACGGCCGGACCTGCCCCAACAGGTGCTTGCCGTTCGATCGCGCTGGACTCCGCCGGGTCCAGCGCGATCTTTTTATGCCCGGAGACGGGGGTGGAATCGGGCCGATGCGGGACGTCGGCAGGAGGGTGCCATTGCACATATTAAATCGAGCACGCGTATGGGTGCGATAAATGTGTGAGTCCCAAAAACTCATGTGGTGACTCCCGTCACAGGCTGTGACTCTTGTCCAACCCGCAATGCACCCGTAAGGGGACGTGCGTCGCAGAGCGCCTCATGCGGACGGGGGATTTTCCCGAACGGACCCGTTCCGGGAGGGCAGCCGGGTGACGGCGACCCCGGCAGGCGGTGGTCATCGCGCGTCGGATGCACCGGCAGATGCACCGCAGATGTCCCGGGTGGGTCTCCTGGGGCCTCCTGGGGCCTCTGGCAGGCCCTCAGGGGCGCCCGTAGGGACGGAGGGTGGGAGAACGGCGTCCGGGCCCGCGCAATGCGGCGCAGCCGAGCGCAACGGGGCGCAGTGGAGCGCAGCAGAGCGCAACGCATCAGGGCCCGCATCCCTGGGGATGCGGGCCCTGATGTTGCTGCGAACCTGACGGGACTTGAACCCGCGACCTCCACCTTGACAGGGTGGCGAGCTAACCAACTGCTCCACAGGTCCTTGATTTGCTGCCGCTGGGCGGCTGCGAATCAGACTGTACCGCAGCTCAGGGGGTGCAGTCGAACCCGATCACGGAGCGGCCGCGTCCACCGCCTTCACGATCCGCTTGTCGGAGACCGGGTAGGCCGTCCCGAGGGCGTGCGCGAAGTAGCTGACCCTGAGCTCCTCGATCATCCAGCGGATGTCGGTGACCGTGGAAGCCACGGGCCGGCCCTTCGGCAGCTGCTCCAGCAGCCACGCGTACTCGTCCTGCATCTCGTGGACCTTCTCCATGCGCGTGGTGTCGCGCTGGGCGCCCGTCGGCATCTGCTGGAGCCGCCGGTCCGCCGCCACCAGGTAGCGCATCAGGTCCGGCAGCCGGCGCAGGCCCGTCAGGGTCACGAAGCCGGCGGGCACGAGGGCCGCCAGCTGCGTCTTCACGTCCTGCACGTTCGCCACCAGGGCCAGGCTGTTCACGGCCTTCAGACGGCGCTCACAGGCCTGCCAGGCGGCCAGCACCTGCTGGACCTGGCCCACCGTCCGCACGGTCGTGTCCACCAGGTCCGCGCGCACGGCCTCGTAGAGCTTGCGGAAGCCCGTCTCGTCCCAGGCCGGACCGCCGTGGTCGGCGATCAGCCTGTCGGTCGCCGCGGTCGCGCAGTCGTCGAACAGCGCCTGGATGGAGCCGTGCGGATTGCGGGACAGGGCCAGCTTCTGCTGGTTGGTCAGGTGGTCGGAGGCGAACTTCGCCGGGTTCACCGGGATGTTCAGCAGGATGAGGCGCCGGGTGCCCAGCCACATCGCCTGCTGCTGCTCGGCCTCCGTGTCGAAGAGCCGTACGGACACACTCGCGCCCTCGTCGACCAGCGCCGGGTACGCCTTCACCGGCTGGCCCGCCCGCCGGGTCTCGAAGACCTTGGTCAGCGTGCCGATCGTCCAGTCGGTCAGACCGGTGCGCTCCACCGACTCCCCGCCCGCCCGCTCGGCGGTGGCCGCGGCGGCCTTGGAAAGGGCCTGGCGGGCCTTCGGCTTCAGCTTCAGCCGCAGGGCCTCCAGGTCCTTGTCCTCGGCGAGGTTCCTGCGGCGCTCGTCGACGATCCGGAAGGTGATCTTCAGGTGGTCCGGGATCCGGGTGAGGTCGAAGTCCTCGGCGGAGACCGGGACCCCGACCATCCGCTGGAGCTCGCGCGCCAGGGTGACCGGCAGCGGCTCCTGCAGGGGCACGGCCGTGTCCAGGAAGCGGGTCGCGAAGTTCGGCGCGGGCACGTAGTGCCGGCGGATCGGCTTCGGCAGGGAGCGGATCAGCTCGGTGACGACCTCTTCCCGCAGGCCCGGGATCTGCCAGTCGAAGCCCTCGTCGGTGACCTGGTTCAGCACCTGGAGCGGGATGTGGACCGTCACGCCGTCCGCGTCCGCACCGGGCTCGAACTGGTAGGTCACCCGGAACGTGAGCTGCCCCTGCCGCCAGGAGTCCGGGTAGTCGGCCTTGGTGACCCCGGCCGCCTTCTCGGTGAGCAGCATCTCGCGCTCGAAGTCGAGGAGTTCGGGCTCCTCGCGCCGCTTGTGCTTCCACCAGGAGTCGAAGTGCGCGCCGGAGACCACGTGCTCGGGGATCCGCTGGTCGTAGAAGTCGAAGAGGGTCTCGTCGTCGACCACGATGTCGCGGCGCCGCGCCCGGTTCTCCAGCTCCTCGACCTCGGTGAGGAGCTTGCGGTTGTCGGCGTAGAACTTGTGGTGGGTCCGCCAGTCACCCTCGACCAGGGCGTTGCGGATGAACAGCTCGCGCGAGACCTCGGCGTCGATCCGGCCGTAGTTGATCTTCCGCTGGGCGACGATCGGCACGCCGTACAGCGTCACCTTCTCGTACGCCATGACGGCCGCCTGGTCCTTCTCCCAGTGCGGCTCGCTGTACGTGCGCTTGATCAGGTGCTGGGCCAGCGGCTCGACCCACTCGGGCTCCACCTTGGCGTTGACCCGGGCCCACAGCCGCGAGGTCTCCACCAGCTCCGCCGACATCAGGAACTTCGGCTGCTTCTTGAAGAGCGCCGAGCCGGGGAAGACCGCGAACTTGGCGGACCTGGCCCCCAGGTACTCGTTCTTGTCGGTGTCCTTCAGGCCGATGTGCGAGAGCAGGCCGGCCAGCAGCGAGATGTGGACGTGCTGCTCGGGCGCGTCGGTCTCGTTGACGTGGATGCCCATGCCCTTGGCGACCGTACGCAGCTGCGAGTAGATGTCCTGCCACTCCCGGATCCGCAGGAAGTTCAGGTACTCCTGCTTGCACATCCGGCGGAACGAGGACGAGCCGCGCTCCTTCTGCTGCTCGCGGATGTAGCGCCACATGTTCAGGAACGAGAGGAAATCGCTCGTCTCGTCCTTGAAGCGGGCGTGGTTCTGGTCGGCCTGGGTCTGCTTGTCCGAGGGCCGCTCGCGCGGGTCCTGGATGGACAGGGCCGCCGCGATGACCATGACCTCGCGGACGCAGTTGTTCTTGTCGGCCTCGACGACCATGCGGGCCAGGCGGGGGTCCACGGGGAGCTGGGAGAGCTGGCGGCCCATCTGGGTGAGCCGCCTCGATGGGTCCTTCTCCGTCGGGTCCAGTGCCCCGAGCTCCTGGAGCAGCTGGACGCCGTCGCGGATGTTGCGGTGGTCCGGCGGGTCGATGAAGGGGAACTTCTCGATCTCGCCGAGGCCGGCCGCGGTCATCTGGAGGATGACGGAGGCCAGGTTCGTGCGCAGGATCTCGGCGTCCGTGAACTCGGGACGGGCGTTGAAGTCGTCCTCGGAGTAGAGCCGGATGCAGATGCCGTCGCTGGTGCGGCCGCAGCGGCCCTTGCGCTGGTTGGCGCTGGCCTGGGAGATCCGCTCGATGGGCAGGCGCTGCACCTTGGTGCGGTGGCTGTAGCGGGAGATCCGGGCGGTGCCCGGATCGATCACGTACTTGATGCCGGGCACGGTCAGGGAGGTCTCGGCGACGTTGGTGGCCAGGACGATCCGGCGGCCGGTGTGCTGCTGGAAGACCCGGTGCTGCTCGGCGTGCGAGAGGCGGGCGTAGAGCGGCAGGACCTCGGTGAACCGGAGCTTCTTCTTGATCAGGGCGTCCGCGGTGTCGCGGATCTCCCGCTCGCCGGAGAGGAAGACCAGGATGTCGCCCTGCCCCTCGGCCTGGAGCTCGTCCACGGCGTCGCAGATCGCGGTGATCTGGTCCCGGTCGCTGTCCGCTGCGTCCTCATCGGCCCCCTCCAGGAGCGGGCGGTACCGGACCTCCACCGGGTACGTACGGCCGCTGACCTCGACGATCGGGGCGTCGCCGAAGTGCCGGGAGAAGCGCTCCGGGTCGATCGTCGCCGAGGTGATCACGACCTTGAGGTCGGGGCGCTTCGGCAGCAGCTGGGACAGGTAGCCCAGCAGGAAGTCGATGTTGAGGGACCGCTCGTGGGCCTCGTCGATGATGATCGTGTCGTACGCGCGCAGCTCGCGGTCCGTCTGGATCTCGGCGAGCAGGATGCCGTCGGTCATCAGCTTCACGAAGGTCGCGTCCTGGTTCACCTGGTCGGTGAACCGGACCTTCCATCCGACCGTCTGCCCGATCTCGGACTTCAGCTCCTCGGCGATCCGCTCCGCGACCGTGCGGGCGGCGATCCGGCGGGGCTGGGTGTGCCCGATCATGCCCCGGACGCCGCGGCCCAGCTCCATGCAGATCTTGGGGATCTGCGTGGTCTTGCCGGAGCCGGTCTCACCGGCGACGATCACGACCTGGTGGTCGCGTATCGCCTCGGCGATCTCGTCCTTCTTCTGGCTGACGGGCAGGTTCTCGGGATACGTGACCTCCGGCATCCGCGAGGCACGGCCGGCCAGTCGCGCGGCGGCCTTCTCGGCCTCCGCGGCGATCTCGTCGAGCACGGCCTGCTTGGCCTCGGGTTTGCGGATGCGGCGGGCGCCTTCGAGGCGGCGGCCGAGGCGGTGCGCGTCGCGGAGGGAGATCTCACCGAGAAGCGTCTGCAGGGCGGCGAAGGAAGTAGACATACCTGGTCGAGGATCTCACCCGGGAGCGTCGGGTGGCGAACGCATTTGTGTACCGTCCCCGTACCATTTCGGGACGAGATCGCCAGAACCCACCCGCCGTCCGAGTGAGAGGCCCGCCATGTCCCGCGCCCGTGGAGTGTGGTGCGTGGTCGCTGCGCTGGCGGTGTGGGTCGTCACGGTGGCGGGGGCCGGGGCCGGAGCCGGAGCCGTGGCTCAGGCCGTCGGCCGGACCGCAGCTCTGACGGCCCCGGCCGCCGCACCCGTCCGCCCTGCCCGGGCGGTGCAGGCGGTGCCGGCCGAGCAGGCCTCCCGGGCCGCGCGGGCCGTGCCGGGCGTGCAGGCCGTTCCTGCCGCTTGGGCCCCACGGGCCATGCCGGCCTCCCAGGCTGCGCCGGTCGCACACGCCGCGCCCGCCGGGCGGGCCGTGCAGGCCTCCAGGGCCGGGCCGGCTCCCGGGGGCGTCGTCGCGGCCGCCGGGAGTGGGCGGGGGGCCGGGTGTACGCCCGGTGCCCCGGACCGGCCGTACGGGCCCGTCGTGCCGCCGCGCGGGTCGGGGGAGCAGGCGCACGTACCCGCCGGACGGCCCGCGGTGGAGCAGGCCTGGGCGTCCCGGACGCTGCCCGTGCGGGTCCTCGTACGCGGGCCGGACCAGCCGGCGCCGGGTCCGGTGGAGCTGTCCGTGATGCGGGTGTAGAGGACCGGCCCCGCCCGCCGGTCCGATCCACCACCCGTTGCCCTGGAGCACCCGCATGCCCTCTTCCTCTTCCCCTTCCTCCTCTTCCGCGCGCAAGCCGCTGCTGATCTCCGCCGGGGTCGCGCTCGCCGCCGTCACCCTCGGCCTCGTGTCCTGGCAGGCCACCGCGCCCGACGAGGCCCCCGCCGGGACCTCCTCCGCCGCGTCCGCGCCCAAGGGTTCCGACGCCCACGCCGAGCTGGCGAAGCTCGCCCGGCGCGAGTCCGGCGACAAGCTCGCCCTCGGCCGGGCCGACGCCCCCGTCGTGCTGATCGAGTACTCCGACTTCAAGTGCGGCTACTGCGGCAAATTCGCCCGCGACACCGAGCCCGAACTGGTGAAGAAGTACGTCGAGGACGGCACGCTGCGCATCGAGTGGCGCAACTTCCCGATCTTCGGCGCCGACTCCGAGGCCGCCGCCAAGGCCGCCTGGGCCGCCGGGCAGCAGGACCGGTTCGCGCAGTTCCACACGGCCGCGTACGCCGACGGCGCCAAGCAGAAGGGCTTCGGCCGGGCGCGGCTGCTGGAGCTCGCCCGCGAGGCGGGGGTCCCGGACCCGGAGCGCTTCGAACGGGACATGGACGGCGAGGCCGCCGCGGCCGCCCTGCAGAAGGACCAGGAGGAGGGCTACCGCATCGGCGTCAGCTCCACCCCGTCCTTCCTGGTGGGCGGACAGCCGATCGCGGGCGCCCAGCCGTTCGAGGCCTTCGCCGCGGCGATCGCCAAGGCCAAGGCCCGGGCCCAGGCGGCCGCGCAGTGACCGGCGTCGCGGACATCGGCTACCTGGCCGCCCTGCTGGGCGGCCTCCTCGCGCTGCTCAGCCCGTGCAGCGCGCTTCTCCTGCCCGCCTTCTTCGCGTACTCGATCGACTCCGCCTCGCGGCTGCTGGCGCGGACCGGGATCTTCTACGCGGGACTCGCGAGCACCCTCGTCCCGCTGGGCGCGGCGGGCTCGTACGCCGGGCGGTTCTTCCACGGCCACCGCGACGGGCTCGTCCTGGCCGGGGGCTGGCTGATCATCGGGCTCGGGCTCGCGCAGATCCTGGGCCTGGGCTTCGCCTCGAAGCGGATCTCGGAGCTGTCCGGGCGGATCCGGCCGACCACCGCCCTGTCGGTGTACGCGCTGGGCGCGGTCTACGGGCTGGCCGGGTTCTGCGCCGGCCCGATCCTCGGCAGCGTCCTGACGGTGGCCGCGGTCAGCGGCAGTCCGGTCTACGGGGGGCTGCTGCTGGCGGTGTACGCGCTGGGGATGGCCGTACCGCTGTTCGTGCTGGCGCTGCTGTGGGAGCGGTTCGACCTGGGCCGGCGGCGCTGGCTGCGCGGGCGGGCCGTCCGGGTGGGCCGCTTCGAACTGCACACCACCTCGCTGCTCTCGGGGCTGTTCTTCATCGCCCTCGGCGCGCTGTTCCTCGCGTACGACGGGGCGAGCGCGCTGCCGGGGCTGCTCGACGTGGACGACTCGTACGCGGTGGAGCAGCGGGTCAGGTCGGTCGCGGCCGCCGTCCCGGACTGGGCGCTGCTCGGGCTGGTGGCGGCGGGGGCGGCCGCGGTCGGCCTGACGCAGTGGCGCCGCCGCTCCCGCCCCGAGGGCGGGGCCGGGTAACGCAGAAGGCCCCGTCCGATGGACGGGGCCTTCTTGTTGTGGCTGGGGCCGGGGTCGAACCGGCGACCTATCGCTTTTCAGGCGATCGCTCGTACCAACTGAGCTACCCAGCCACGAGACCGTTTCCGGCCTCAGCGATCCTGACGGGACTTGAACCCGCGACCTCCACCTTGACAGGGTGGCGAGCTAACCAACTGCTCCACAGGACCTTGCAGTGTGCGAGACCAAGTCTTGCACACGGTAATGCGTACCCCCAACGGGATTCGAACCCGTGCTACCGCCTTGAAAGGGCGGCGTCCTGGGCCACTAGACGATGAGGGCTAAAGGCCCGCCGGGCACTTTCCAGCGCGTCGGGGACGTGAGAAGCATATGGGATCCGGGGAGCTATCGCCAAAACGGTTTCTCCCGGAGGGACAATGGCCGCGTGTTGGAGATGACGCGCGAGGAGTTCGAGGAGCTCGTCGCAGAGGCCCTGGACCGCATCCCGCCGGAGCTGACGCGGCTGATGGACAACGTGGCGGTGTTCGTCGAGGACGAGCCGCCCGCGGACGTTCCCGATCTGCTGGGCCTGTACGAGGGAACCCCGCTGACGGACCGCGGTGAGTGGTACGCCGGGGTGCTGCCGGACCGGATCACCATCTACCGCAACCCCACGCTGCGGATGTGCGAGGACCGGGAGGACGTGATCGCGGAGACCGAGGTCACCGTGGTGCACGAGATCGCCCACCACTTCGGGATCGACGACGACCGGCTGCACGCGCTGGGCTACGGATGAGCCGCCCGCAGTCCGGTGTGGAGGCCGAGGCGATCGATCCGGACGTCGACCTCCATGTGCCCGGGCAGCGCGCCGAACGGCCCGGCCCGGTGCTCGCCGCGATCGCGGCGGGCGGCGCCCTCGGGGCCTGCGCGCGGTACGGGGCGGGCCTGCTGTGGCCGGCCGGGCCCGGCGGCTTCCCGTGGGCGACCTTCTGGACCAACGTGACCGGCTGTGCGCTGATCGGCGTGCTGATGGTGCTGATCAGCGAGGGCGGCCGGTCGGCGCCGCATCCGCTCCTGCGGCCGTTCGCCGGGGTCGGGGTGCTCGGCGGGTTCACCACGTTCTCCACGTACGCGGTGGAGTTCTCGCGGCTGCTGGACGCCGGGGAGGCCGGCACGGCGCTGGCGTACGCCGGGCTCACGGTGGCCGCGGCGATGGGCGCGGTGTGGGCGGGGGCCGCGGCGACCCGCCTCGCGACCGGCCTGGCGGTGCGGGGCGGGCTGCGGAGGCGGGCGTGAACTGGGTGCTGGTGGTGGCGGGTGCGGTCGTGGGGGCGCCGCTGCGCTATCTGACGGACCGTGCGGTGCAGGCGCGGCACGATTCGGTGTTCCCGTGGGGGACCCTCGTGGTGAACGTGGGTGCCTGCCTGGTGCTCGGGACGCTGACGGGGGCGGTGCTGGCCGGTGCGGCCCCGACGCGGATGAACCTGCTGCTGGGGACCGGGCTGTGCGGGGCGCTGAGCACGTACTCGACGTTCTCGTACGAGACGCTGCGGCTGTACGAGCGCGGCTGGAGGTTCCTCGCGGCGGCGAACGCGGGGGCCTCGGTGCTGGCGGGGCTGGGTGCGGTGACGCTGGGGTCGCAGGTGGCACGGCAGTTGTTCGCCTGAGCCGTCCGCCGGACCGTCCCCTGCACGAGCCGCCGCACCGTCCGCCGGTTCCGCGGGTGTGCGCGCGGCCGGCACGGCGGATTGCGGACGGGCGGTGTTACCGAGGGCGTGTCTCTTACGGGGTAAAGGGAGTTGGGCACATTGACCCGCTCACCGCGGACCCTGACCGCCCTTCCCCGGCCGCCGCCGGGGGGACCCCCAGGAGGTGCCCCGTGCGCCCGTTGTCCGCTTCCCTCCGACTGGCCGTCTCCGCGCTCGCGGTCGCGGCCACGGCGGGCTGTATGAGTGTCGGCGAGAACGCTGCGAAGCCCGGGCCCTCCTCCTCGGCGGACCGCAAGGCGGCCGCCGAGGGTGCCGGAGCCTCCGTTTCCGGCAAGGGCCCGGGGATCCACGGCAGCGGCCACGGCTCGAAGGCGGGCGTCGCGGGCGGGGAGGGCAAGCCGGCGGAGGAGGGCAAGGCGTCCGGTGCCACCGGGGCCTCCCCCAGCCCGGGTGCGCCCGCCGGGCGGCCCGGAGCCCCCTCGCCGTCGGCCGGTCCGGGCGGGGGCGCGGGCGGCCAGGGTCCGCAGCAGCCCACCTCGGGCGGATCCGGAAGCAGTGGCCCCGGTGGGACGCAGGTCACTCCGCCCGCCCAGTCGCCGAGCCCGGAACCGCCCGTGACTTCGCCCACTCCGCCCGCCCCGACACCCCCGGCCCCGGAGCCCAGCGCAACGTCCACGCCGTAGCCGAGGACGGCTCCCGGGGGCGGCCCGCGGACGCGGCCGGCCCCCTTGGCCGGAGGGATCGTCGCAGGTCAGGGCGGATCGGGCCGGAGCGACTTGCCAGACCCCGGGGAGGGTGCGTATGGTTATAGATCGTTTGATCCCATTGCCCGGCGCCGAATCCGAAGAGCGCCGTGTGGCGCGTACTCTCCCTAGCCGTGGCTGACCGCATTGAGGCGGTCGATTTGCGATTCACGGAGTTTGGGCGCGTGCCGAGACTCCGGAAGGTTTCGCATTTCGCATGTCCATTTCCAGCTCTGACCGTGCCGTCATGTCCGAGAACGACTCGAACGAGATCGTCGACGCCGTCGAGGCCCTTGTGGTCACCGAGGCGATCGAGGCCGCTGAGGCCAACGAGATCATCGAGGCTCTTGAGGCCGACGTGACGACCGACCAGTCCATCGACGCCGAGTCGGACGACGCCGAGCCCACCGTCACCTTCGGCGACCTCGGTCTGCCCGAGGGCGTCGTGCGCAAGCTCGCGCAGAACGGCGTCACCACCCCCTTCCCGATCCAGGCCGCGACCATCCCGGACGCCCTGGCCGGCAAGGACATCCTCGGCCGCGGCCGCACCGGCTCCGGCAAGACCCTCTCCTTCGGTCTGCCCACCCTGGCCCGCCTGGCCGGTGGCCACACCGAGAAGAAGAAGCCCCGCGCGGTCATCCTCACCCCGACCCGCGAGCTCGCGATGCAGGTCGCGGACGCCCTCCAGCCCTACGGCGACGTGCTCGGCCTGAAGATGAAGGTCGTCTGCGGCGGTACCTCCATGGGCAACCAGATCTACGCCCTGGAGCGCGGTGTCGACGTCCTCGTCGCCACCCCCGGCCGTCTGCGCGACATCATCAACCGCGGCGCCTGCTCCCTGGAGAACGTCGAGGTCGCGGTCCTCGACGAGGCCGACCAGATGGCCGACCTGGGCTTCCTGCCCGAGGTCACCGAGCTGCTCGACCAGGTCCCGGCCGGCGGCCAGCGCATGCTCTTCTCCGCCACGATGGAGAACGAGATCGGCACCCTGGTCAAGCGCTACCTGTCGAACCCGGTCAGCCACGAGGTCGACAGCGCCCAGGGCAACGTCACGACCATGACGCACCACGTCCTCGTCGTGAAGCCGAAGGACAAGGCGCCGGTCACGGCCGCCATCGCCGCCCGCAAGGGCCGCACCATCATCTTCGTCCGCACCCAGCTGGGCGCCGACCGCATCGCCGAGCAGCTCGTCGAGGCCGGCGTGAAGGCCGACGCGCTGCACGGCGGCATGACGCAGGGCGCCCGCACCCGCGTCCTCGCGGACTTCAAGGACGGCTACGTCAACGCGCTCGTCGCGACCGACGTCGCCGCCCGCGGCATCCACGTGGACGGCATCGACCTGGTCCTGAACGTGGACCCGGCCGGCGACCACAAGGACTACCTGCACCGCTCGGGCCGTACCGCCCGCGCCGGCAAGTCCGGTGTCGTGGTCTCCCTGGCGCTCCCGCACCAGCGCCGCCAGATCTTCCGCCTGATGGAGGACGCGGGCGTCGACGCCTCGCGCCACATCGTCCAGGGCGCCGGCGCCTTCGACCCGGAGGTCGCCGAGATCACCGGTGCGCGTTCGCTGACCGAGGTCCAGGCCGACTCCGCGAACAACGCCGCCAAGCAGGCCGAGCGCGAGGTCGCCGACCTCACCAAGCAGCTGGAGCGCCTGACGCGCCGTGCCGCCGAGCTGCGCGAGGAGGCCGACCGCCTGGTCGCCCGCTCCGCCCGTGAGCGCGGCGAGGACCCGGAGGCCGCTGTCGCCGAGGTGGCCGAGGCCGCCGAGGCCGAGGTCGCGGCCGCCGTCGCGGCCACGCCGGCCGCCGACGAGCGCCCGGCCTTCCAGGCCCGCGACGAGCGCGGCAACTACGAGCGCCGCGACAACCGTCGCGACGACCGCCGGGACGACCGCGGTGGCGACCGTGGCGGCTTCCGCCGTGACGACCGCGGTGGCGACCGTGGTGGCTTCCGCCGTGACGACCGTGGCGGTGACCGTGGTGGCTTCCGCCGTGACGACCGTCCCTCGGGCGGCTTCAACCGCGATGACCGCGGTGGCGACCGTGGTGGCTTCCGCCGCGACGACCGCCCGTCCGGTGGCTTCCGCTCCGGCGGCGACCGCCGTGACGACCGTGGCGGTGACCGTGGTGGCTTCCGCCGTGACGACCGTCCCTCGGGCGGCTTCAACCGTGACGACCGCGGCGGTGACCGTGGTGGCTTCCGCCGCGACGACCGTCCCTCCGGTGGCTTCCGCTCCGGCGGCGACCGTCCGTCCGGCGGCTTCCGCCGCGACGACCGTCCGTCCGGTGGTTTCAACCGTGACGACCGCGGCGGTGACCGTGGTGGCTTCCGCCGTGACGACCGTCCCTCCGGCGGCTTCCGCTCCGGCGGCAGCGACCGCCCGTACGGCCGCCGCGACGACCACCGCCCCTCCGGCTCGACGGGCTCCTTCGGCGGCCGCCGTGACGACAAGCCCCGCTGGAAGCGCAACGGCTGATCGCACGAAGCACTGAGCTGACTGCCTGACAGGGCCTCCACGACATCGTCGTGGGGGCCCTGTCCGCGTCTTGCCGAGGGCGCCGGCGAGCCGTGACGGGGCCGGTCGGTCGATACTCGATCGGCGGGCCGGTGGTCTCCCGCTATGCTCTGGGGTGAGCACGTGAGGGCCATTAGCTCAATTGGCAGAGCAGCGGACTTTTAATCCGTTGGTTGTCGGTTCGAGTCCGACATGGCCTACCGCTTGCGAAGCGCCCCGTCCGGTTCCTGCCGGGCGGGGCGCTTCGGCGTTCTACGACCAGCCCGGCTCAAGCGGGGTCGCGGTCGGGGCGGGGGCCGCCGAGGTCACGGGGGCGAGTTCGCGGGCCTGGCCGGAGGTGCTCGTGCCGATCACGGCGATCAGGGCGGCGGCGGTGACGGTGATGAGGGTGACAAGCTTGCGACGCATGGTGGGGATGCCTCTTATCGAGCCGTTGGGGACGGGGTGGTTGGCCGGATCTCGCGTTCCGGCGTGCCGCCATCGTGCCGATCCGGGCCGGGCCGTGTCCCCGGTTTGAGCTGGCACAAAGCGCTCTGACATATCCGTGCCAGCCGGCCGGTTTTCCGGCTGCCGTGTCCGCGTGATGGACGCTGTTTGTGCGGCAGATGGCCGGTATGGACAATCCAGGGTGCAAGATCGGCCCTCGGAGGGCCGCATGCCGCCAGCGTTGTCGGTTCACAGCTGTGCTGCCGCTCCGAACCGCGAGCTGGGGGGCTCCCTTTGTTGGTTTCTCTTGGGCTGACAGAGCGTTCCGACGCGCTCTACCGCCTCATCCTCAGACGGCCGGACATCGCCGTCTCCGATGTCGCCGCCGAATTCGCGCGGTCCGAGGACGACGTACGCGCGGACCTGGAGGAGCTGACCCGGCTCTCCCTCCTCGCACCGTCCTGGCGGACCGACGGCCGGCTCCGGGCGGTGAACCCGAAGGCCGCGCTCGATTCGCTGCTCGCCCATCAGCAGGCGGAGATCGCCCAGCGGCACCGGGCCCTCGCCGAGAGCCAGGCCGCGGCCAGTGCGCTGCTGGTGCAGTACGCCGAACTGCACCCGGCCCAGCCCGCGCACGAGGCCGAGCGGTTCCTCGGCGTCGAGGCGGTCCGCGCCAAGCTGAGCGAGATGTCGGCCCGGACCCGCCGAGAGTCGATCAGCTTCCATCCCGGCGGGCCGGTCCCCGCGGCGCAGTTCAAGGCCAGTGAGCCGCTGACCGAGGACCTCATCGCGCGCGGCGTGAAGATCCGGACCATCTACCAGGACGCCATCCGCAACGATCCCGGCAGCCTGGAGCACGCGCGCTGGCTGACCGAGCGGGGCGGCGAGGTGCGGACGGTCCCCTCGCTGCCGATGCGCATGGTCATCACCGACCGGGAGTTCGCGCTGATGCCGATCGACCCGGCGGACAGCGCGCTCGGCGCCGTGCTGTTGCGCGAACCGGGCGCGGTCGCCGCCTTCTGCGCACTGTTCGACTCGGTGTGGGAGACGGCCGCCCCGTTCGGCGAGCCGCCCCGGCGCAGCCTCGAAGACCCCGGCTCGCAGCCGCGCGAGCTGCTGCGCCTGCTCGCCCAGGGCTACACGGACGAGGCCGCCGCGCGCCGGCTGGGGATCTCCCTGCGCAGCGAGCGGCGGCTCATCTCGGAGCTGATGGAGAGGCTGGACGCGCAGAGCCGCTTCCAGCTCGGGCAGCGGGCCGTCGAGGAGGGCCTGCTCTGAGCCCGTGGCCGGGCCCGCGCTCCCGGCTCAGCAGCCGCAGGCCGCGCCCGCCGCGACGGGCGCCGTCAGCGGGTCCGGCGGCGACTGGCGGATACCGGCCGGGTCCTCGACCGGGAAGCCCTCCCGGGACCAGTACTCGAAGCCGCCCAGCATCTCCTTGACCGGGTACCCGGCGCTCGCGAACGCGTACGCCGCGCGGGTCGCACCGTTGCAGCCGGGGCCCCAGCAGTACGTGACCACCACGCTGCCGGGCGGCACCAGTTCGGCGGCCCGCGCCGGGATCTCGTCGGTGGGCAGGTGCACGGCGCCGGGGATGTGGCCCTGGGCCCAGGCCTCGGCGCTGCGGCTGTCGACGAGGACGAAGCCCCCGGCGGCGGATTCCACGTCCGCGTGCACGTCGGCGACGTCGGCCTCGAAGGTGAAGCGGCGGTGGAAGTGGGCCGCGGCGGTCGCCGGGTCAGCCGGCGGGACGCGCAGCACCTTCGAGGACGGGGACACGGTCTGCGTGGTCGTGGTCATGATCGGTGGGCTCCTGAGGACGGGGGCGGCGTACGGCCGCCAGGGCGATGAGGGTGTACAGGGCCGCGGTGGCTGCACCGGGGCCGAGGAGCAGGACGGGCACGTCCCAGTGGGCGGCCCGCCCGGCGGCGAGGACGCCGAGGGCGATCGCGGCCGCGGCCAGGACGCCGCCGCGCCGGGACCGCCCGGTGAGTTCGGTCCAACGGGCGGCCGTGGCCTGGAGGTTGGTACGGCAGTACGTCCAGCAGACGGCGGCGGAGCCGAGCCCGAGAGCGGCCGCCGCGGCCGCGGGCGGGGCCGGCGCGGCGGGCGGCGGACCCTGCAGTACGGCGTACAGCGCGGCCGCCAGGGCGATGCCCAGCAGGGTTCCGCCCAGTGCCCGCCGCCGCGGCAGGGCGGGAACCGCCCCTTCGAGGCCGACCCAGCCGAACAGCAGGGGCACGGCGAGGAGGAGCGCGGCCCGGCCGGCGGTCCCCGGATGCGGGAGCGGCCCGCCGAGCACCCGCCAGGAGACGGCCAGCGCCAGCACCGCGGCGAGCCGCAGCCGCCGGCCCGCCGGGGACAGCCCCCGCGGGGCGGACCAGGCGTACGCGGCGGCCGTGCACAGGATCCCGGCGGCGACGGGATACGCGCGCCAGCCGGAGTCGCCGAGCGCGAACCCGGCGGCCCCCAGGGCCACTCCCGCCTGCCCGGTGGCGAAACCGCCGAAGTAGAGCGCGGTGGCCGCCCGGGCCGGTCCCGGGCCGAGCCGGTCCCGTACGAAGGCCACGGGCCCGGAGTCCTGCGTACCGCCCGCGGCGGCGACCAGCAGGCACCAGCCGGCCAGCACCCCCGCCAGGGCGATCCCGGTCCAGGGGCCGGGCTGCGGGGCGAAGGCGGCCGGGAGCAGCAGGGCTCCCGCCCCCAGGACCGCACCCAGTGTCTTCGCCGCTGCGGCGGTCGAGCCGTCGCCGCCGGCCGCGGCAGGAGTACGAGCGGGATCCGGGGTCACGACAACTCGTGGAAGAACAGCGGGACCGCGGCCGGCAGCGTCGCGCCCTCCGCCAGGAGCCGTCCCTCCACGCCGGCCCATTCGGGCATCCGCGTGGCGAGGTCCACCGGCAGCCCCAGGTGCCCGGCGAGGAAGGCGGACCAGCCCGGCATCAGCGGCGCCGCGGTGACCGCGACCGCGGCCAGCAGCTCCACGTGCGCGGCGAGTCGGGCCGCGTACTGCCCGCGGGGCCCCGAGGCCCGCAGCAGGGCGAGGTCCCGGAGGTCGGCGTCGGCCCGCTCGATCACGGCGGCCAGGACCTCGGCTGCGCGCTGCGGGGAGAACGCCTCCGCGCCGAGGGCGGCGGCCGTCTGCCCCGGCAGCGCGGCGCGGTCGGCGGCCGGCGGGCCGCCGGCGGGCCCGGCGGCCGGCACGACGGAGTCGAAGTCCTGGGCGAGCAGGTCCAGTACGGTGTCGGTCCACCGCTCCAGGCCGCCGGCGAGGACGGTGCTGAGGGTGTCGGCGAACTCCTTCATGGAGAAGTTGTTCTGGGCCCGCTCCGGGCCGGTCAGGCACAGGTGGAAGCGCAGGGCGTCCGCGTTGACCCGGCGCAGGAACTCGCCGCCCCAGATGGCGTGGCCGCGGCTGGTGGAGAACTTGTCGCCCTCCAGCCGGTAGAACTCGTTGATGACCACCTGGGCGGGCAGGGTCAGTTCACCCTGGGCGAGCAGCAGCGCCGGCCACAGCACGGCGTGCGAGAACGAGCAGTCGAAGCCGATGAAGTTGACGATCCGGGTCTCGGGGTCGGTCCACAGCCGCTCCCACTGCGAGCGGTCGCCGTTCGCCTCGGCGAGGCGCGCGGTGCCGGCCGCGTAGCCCCAGATGCCGCTGAACCAGGTGTCGAGGATGTGCCCCTCCCAGCCGGGCAGCGGGACGGGGACGCCGTAGTCCGCCTCACGGCTGATCGCGGTGTCGGGCAGGGCCCGCTCGAACAGGCCGTCCAGGTACGAGATCAGCCGGGGCCGCCACTCGGCCTTGGCCTGGGCTTCGGCGTAGTACGCCTGCAGGTGGTCGCGCCAGCGCTCCAGCGGGAAGACGATGCGCCGCATGGTCGTCGTCTCGGGGGTGTTCCGGCATGAGGTGCACCGGGGGGCGGCGAGCCCGGCCGGGTCCTGGGGCAGGCCGCAGGCCTCGCAGTACACGCCGTCGGAGGGCTCGGCGCAGAACTGGCACTCGCCGCGCACCTCGGCCTCGTACAGGTACCGCTCGCAGGGGGCGCAGCGGAAGACGGGCAGCTCCTGGACCTCAAGGGCGCCGGACTCCCACAGTTCGAGGAAGAAGCGCTGGACGAACTCGGTGTGGGCGGAGTCGGTGAGCGGGCGGGTGAACCAGTCGTGGTGCATGGCGCCCAGCGAGAGCGTCTCCTCCATGCGGTCGCCGAAGAGCTTCGCGGTCGGGTACGCGGTGGAGCCGATCTCGGCGGCCCGGCGCGGTACGTAGCAGGAGTGCTCGTCGGAGTAGCCGACGTAGTGCACGTCGTGGCCGCGCTGGCGCAGGTGGCGGGTCAGGACGTCGGCCCCGAGGAAGGGGCCGGAGAGGTGACCGAGGTGGAGGTCGCCGTTCGGGTTCGGCGGGGCGCTGGTGACGACGTAGGAGGTCATGACGCGTGGGTTCCTTCGGGGAGGATCAGGGAGGAGGTGTCGAGGGCCGCGGCGTCCGCCGGGGCGGCGGTGTCGAGCGGCGGCAGGGCGGCGGAGGCGGCGGCGACGACCCGGCTGCGGGGCGGCAGGTCGTCGAGGACGACCGAGTGCGCGCCGATCCGGGAGTCGGCGCCGATGGTGACCGGGCCGAGGACGCTGGCTCCGGTGCCGATGACGACGCGGTCGCCGACGACGGGGTGGCGGCGGGATCCGGAGGGCCGGCGCAGGTCCTTCCACCAGCCCACCGAGCCGAGCGTGACCTGGTGGTAGAGCATCACGTCGTCGCCGATCCGGACGGTTTCGCCGATCACCACGGCCGTGCCGTGGTCGATGAAGAAGCGGCGCCCGATCCGCGCCCCGGGGTGGATCTCGATGCCGGAGACGGCGCGGGCCAGCAGGGACAGGGCGCGGGGCAGGACCCGGTGGCCGCGGCCCCACAGCCAGTGCGCGACCCGGTACGTCCACAGGGCGTGGATGTGCGGGTAGAGCAGCACCTCGGCGCGGGAGGTGGCGGCCGGGTCCTTGGCGAGGACGGTCCGCACGTCCTCGCGCAGTACCTCCCGCAGCGGGCGCCCGGCCTCCGCCTCCGGTTCGGTGTCACATGTGGTCATAGGGGGCCTCCGGACGGATCGGGCGGCCCGCGAGGAAGCGCTGCGGCCGGTAGGGCTCCAGCAGCTCCTGGACGGCCTTGCCGGGGACGGCCCCGCCTTCGACGATCTCCTTGGCGGCGAGTTCGGCGACGGCGGGCGCCAGCTTGAAGCCGCCGCCGCTGAAGCCGAGGGCCAGGTACAGGCCGTCGGGGCCGGCCGCGCCCACGACGGGGCGCTTGTCGGGGGTGTAGCCGTCGAGGCCGGAGCGGGTGCCCGCGAGCGGGGCGGTGGCGGCGGCCGGGACCCGGTTCGCGATCGCGGCGATCGCGGACTCCAGCTCGGTCTCGGTCAGCGGCTCCACGTCGCGGCCCAGTTCGGTGTCGGGCTTGCTGGGGACGCCGAAGTAGAAGCGGTCGAGGCCGTCGGGCCGGAAGTAGCTGCCGGTGGTGTCGTCGATGCAGGTCGGTACGGAGGACGGCGACCCGCGCCGGCCGGCGCCCGGCAGCTCGGCCTGGGCCAGCCCGATCCGGCGCGCGGTGACCGGGATGTGGATGCCGAGGTGCTCGGCGGGGGCGGAGCCCCAGGCGCCGCCGGCGAGGACGACCAGCGGGGCGTCGATGCGGCCGATGGAGGTGAGGACGCCGGTGACGGTGCCGCCCTTCTCCAGCACCTTCACCGCCCGGATGCCCTCCGAGGGAGAGACCCCGAGCCGGTAGGCGGCGGTGAGCAGGGAGTTGGAGGCGCGCATCGGGTCGGCGTAGCCGCCCTCCGGCTCGTACGCGGCCAGGGCCACGTCGTCGGTGCGCAGGCCGGGGTAGAGCTCCTTCAGCTCGGCCGCGTCGATGACCTCGACCCGCCGGTATCCGGCGGCCTCGCCCGCGGCGGCGGCGTTGAAGCGCAGGTCGTCGGCATGGTTCTCACCGACGATCATGACGAATCCGGTGCGGCGGTAGCCGCAGCAGCCGCCGATGATGTCCGACCACTGCTCGAAGACGGGCAGGCTGCGGGCGGCGAGCCGGGTGTCGGCGACGGCCGTGTGGTGCAGCCGCAGCAGGCCGCCGGAGCGGGAGGTGGCGCCCTGGGCGTTGACCCGGCCCTGGTCGCACAGGACGATGCGGCCGACGCCGGCGAGGGCGAGCTGGTGCGCGATGGCCGCGCCGATCACCCCGCCGCCGACGACGATCGCGTCGGCGTGTGCGTGGACGATGGGGCTCATGCGTCCACCGTCCGGTCCGCCGCGGGGGCGCCCGGGTCCGTGATGCCGAACTCGGCGGCCCACTTGGCCCGGTCCCGGGCGACGGCGTCCGAGCCGCCCCACCAGATGGTGACGAAGCGCAGCCGGACGTCGCCGTCGTTGGTCAGGTCGTGGTCCTGGAACGGGGTGATGAACACGGTCTCGCCGGCGCGGACCCGGCGGGTCTCCTCGCCGATCCGCATCACTCCGCTGCCCTCGACGATGAAGAACATCTCGTTCTCGTCGTGGTCGTGCGGGGTGGAGGTGGCGCCGGGCGCCACGTCGACCCAGGCGCCGCCCCAGTTGGGCTCCTCGACGGCCTCGGGCCAGGGGAAGATCCGGCGGCCGCTGACGTTGTACGGCTCTTCGAAGACCATGTCGTCCTCGTGGGCGGTGAAGATGTGCATCGCGTACGGGTCCAATCAGGCGGCGACGGGCCGGCGCAGGCGGGCGCGCAGGTCGCGGTGGATGGTGTCGGCCTTGGCGGCCATCTGGCTGAAGGAGGTGGCGCTGCCGATGCCGTGCCGCCACTCGGTGAGTCCGTCGAGGTAGATCCCGACCTCGCAGTCGTCGGTGGTCAGGGCGCGGTAGGCGCGGGTGACCTCTGGCCGGCCCTGGACGTCCAGGCGCAGGTGGGGGACGAACGCGGAGAGCTGGCGGGGGAGGGCGGCCTCGCGGTAGCCGGTGCAGACGATCACCACGTCGGCCTCGATCAGGCCGCGTTCGCCGGTGAACACCTCGCCGGTGTACAGCAGCACCCGCCCGTCCGGGGCCTCGCCGACGTCGGTGACGTCGGTGCGCTTGTGCATGTGCAGGCGCTGCCGGCCGGTGAACCGGTCCTGGTAGACCGCCTGGTAGAGGGCGGTGGACACGTCGGGGTCCACGGCCGCGTAGTTGGTGGCCCGGGCCTGGTCCAGGGCGCGTTCGCGCTGGTCGCCTTCGAGCCCGTAGAAGTAGTCGGTCTCGTCGGGGAAGTACACCTCGTTGCTGAAGTGGCCGAGTTCGTACATCCGGAAGCCCGCGTGCCGTACCACCGAGTGGATCTCGGCGTCCGGGTGCTGCGCGGCCAGGTGCAGGACGATCTCGCCCGCGGTCTGCCCGGCTCCGATGACCGCGATGCTGCGCAGCGGCCGGTCGCCGAGGGCGGCCAGGCCCGGCAGCAGCTTCGAGGCGTGGAAGACCCGCTCGCCCAGGTGCGGGCGGTACAGCTCGGGTACGTACGCCTCGTGGCCGGTGGCCAGCGCGACGTTGCGGCCCTCCACGGTGTGGAGGGAGCCGTCGCGGGTGTCCCGGGACAGTACGCGGGCGGTGCGGACGCGGCCGTCGGCGGCGGTGACGGGCTCGACGCTCAGCACTTCGCGGTGGTAGTCGACGGTGCCGCGGACCTGGCGGGCGGCCCACTGCACGTAGTCCGACCACTCCAGCCGGCTGACGTAGCCGCCCAGCAGTGTGAACGGGTAGAAGCGGCCGCTCTGCCGGAGGTAGTGCGGGAAGGTGAAGCGGGAGCGGGCGTCGCGCGGCGTGGCGAAGTCGCGCAGGAAGTGGTGCTGGATGTCGGTGCCGGGCAGGACCAGATTGGGCTGCCACGCGGAGTCGGCGGCCTTCTCCAGGTAGCGCGCGGCCAGCGGGGCCGCGCCGGTGGCGTCGTCGTGGTCCTCGACCGCGGCGGCCAGGGCGATGCCGGAGGGGCCGAAGCCGGCGACCACCAGGTCCTGGACGGCGGTGTCGTGCGTCGTCATCAGGCACCCGCCGTCGGCAGGCCGAGGGCGGCCAGGGCGGCGGCCAGGGACTCGCGGATGATCCGGCCGGCCTGGTCGATCTCGCGGGCCGAGCAGTTCAGCGGCGGCAGCATGCGCACCACGCAGTCGTCGCGGCCGCCGAGCTCGATGATCAGGCCGCGGCTGACCGCCTCCCACTGCACCCGCTTGGCGAGCTTCTCGGCGGGCAGACCGGTGTCCGGGTCGGTCAGTTCGACGCCGGTCATCAGGCCGAGGCCGCGTACGTCGGCCACGTAAGGGGTGAGCTCGCGCAGGCCCTGGAGGTGGACCATCAGCTGGTCGGCGCGGGCCCGGACGTTCTCCAGGACGCGCTCGCGCCTGACGACCTTCATGGTGGCGACGCCGGCGGCGAAGGCGGGCTGGTTGCCGCGGAACGTGCCGGAATGGGCGCCGGGCTTCCAGACGTCCAGCTTCTCGTCGTAGAGGATCACGGAGGCCGGCAGGCCCATGCCGGACAGGGCCTTGGAGGCGCACACGACATCGGGCTCGATGCCGTACTGCTCGAAGGCGAACCAGGTCCCGGTGCGGCCGCAGCCGCTCTGCACCTCGTCGACGATGAGCGGGATGCCGAGCCGCCTGGTGACCTCGCGGATCCGCTGGACGAACTCGACCTCGGCCGGGATGACCCCGCCCTCGCCCTGCACCAGCTCCATGATCACGGCGGCGGGCAGGGTGATCCCGCCGTTGACGTCGGTCAGCGCCTTCTCCAGGAACGCGGCGCAGTTGACCTGGCAGCTGTCGCGCTTGAGGCCGAGCGGGCAGTTGTGGCAGTTGGAGTACGGGAAGAAGTGCACGCCCGGCATCCGGCCGCGGACCGGCTCCTTCTGCTCGACGAGGCCGGTGACGCTCAGCGCGGCCAGGGTCGCCCCGTGGAACCCGCCCTGGAAGGTGATGACCTCCTCGCGGCCGGTGGCGGTCTTGCAGAGCTTGAGGGCGGCGTCGACGGCGTTGGCTCCGGTCGGCCCGCAGAAGTGGATCCGGGTGCGCTCGCGCATCGGCTCCGGCAGCATCCCGATGGTCAGGTCGGTGAACTCGTCCTTGACCGGGGTGGGGAAGTCCAGCCCGTGCACGAACTCGTCGAGCTGGCGGTGGGCGGCGGCGAGCGGCTCGGGGTGGTTGTGGCCGAGCGACAGCACCCCGGCGCCGCTGAGGAAGTCGAGGAAGACGTTCCCGTCGAGGTCCTCCACGTAACTGCCCTTGCCGCGGCGGATCGCCATCGGCAGTTTGCGCGGGTACGAGCGGGAGTTGGACTCGCGGCCGGCCTGGCGCTCCAGCAGCTCGGCGCTGCGCGGACCGGGCAGCGGGCCGGTGATCACGGGGGCGCTGTAGACCCGCGGGGCGGAGACCGGGGGGTCGATGGTGGCAGTCATGGGAACGTGGACCTTTCCGGTCAGGCGGCGGCGAGTACGGTGCTGCGGTCGGCGGTGGCGGTGGCGGTGGCGGTGGCGGTGGCGGTGGCGGTGGCGGTCAGGCGGGCGGTGAGGGCGTCGGTGAGGGTCGCGGCGCGCAGCGACAGCAGGCTGAAGGAGCCCGCGTCGCCGATGCCGTGGCTGGACTCGCACAGGCCGTTCAGGAAGAGCGGCGGGGTGCCGTCGGCGACCGGTTCGAGCGCGTAGTCGGCGGCCACCCGGAGACGGCCGTCCGGCTCGGCGGCGAAGAGCTGCGTGAGCGGGGCCATCAGCGGCGGGCACAGCTCCTCGTGCGGGCCGGGACCCATGTTGCGGAAGCCGGTGGCGAGGACCGCGAAGTCCACCACCTCGCTGATCCGCTCGCCGGTGGTGCGTTCGACGAAGTCCAGGGCGATCCGGTCCCCGGTCTCCGGGGCCACGCCCACGGCCTCGTGGTTGCCGCGGACGAACACCTTCTGGTCGCCGTCGAGTTCCTGCTCGTAGATGGTCATGTACAGATCGCGCAGCACGTCGCCGTCGGCGGAGGAGTAGTTCGTGCCGTGCATGTACGCGTCGAGGGCCTTCTTGCCCTCGCGGGACGCCCGGAAGTAGTAGTCGGTGAACTCGGGGAAGTAGCCCTCCTCGCTGAACGGGCTGGTGTCCTTCAGGCGCAGCGAGTGCGAGCGGGTGTACGTGGTGACCTTGGTGCGCGGGAAGCGGCGGTGCAGGTCGAGAGCGAGCTCGACGGCGCTCTGGCTGCCGCCGATGACGGCCACCGACTCCGGTGCGCGGCCCTGGCCGGTCAGCTCCGCCAGCTTCGGCAGGTACTGGGTCAGGTGGAAGATCCGCGGGGTGCGCAGCGTGTCGTACGGGGCGGGGACGTACGGGGTGCGGCCCGGGCCCATCACCAGCGTGCGGCCCAGGTAGCGGCTGCCGGACATGGTGGTGACCTCGTAGACGCGCTCGCCGGATTCCTCGACGATCTCGACGCGTGCGGCCCGCTGGTTGCAGTCGACCAGGTGCGAGAAGAAGCCGGCGGCCCAGCGGATGTAGCCCGCGTACTCCTTGCGGAGCGGGAACTCCGAGGGGAGGTTGAGGTGGCGCAGCAGCCGGCCCTGCTCGTGCAGGTAGTTCAGGAAGGTGTAGCGGCTGCGCGGGTTGCGCAGGGTCACCAGGTCGCGGCTCGGGTGGTTCTGGATGTCGGAGCCGTCCAGCAGCATCCCGGGCTGCCACTCGGGGCTCGGGCGGGCCTCCAGGAAGCGGGCCGTGAGGGGCGACTCGCGCTCCTCCAGGGCGATGGCAAGGGCCAGGTTCGCCGGGCCGAAGCCGATGCCGAGGATGTCGTGGACGGGAGTCGTGCTCGCACTCATCGGGTGGTCTTCCTTGCCTTGACAGTGGTGAGGGTGGGGTTTCCGTCGAAGTCGATGCGCAGGTCCGTGATCCGGCCGGCGGCGTGGACCCGCTGGTCGGTCCGGTACCAGAGCGGGATCAGCGCCAGGTCCGCCATCGCGGCGCGGTCCGCGCGGCGCCAGGCGTCGGCGCGTTCGGCCGGGTCCGTCGAGGCCCGGGCGCGGGCCACGAGGGCGTCGAACTCCTGGTTCGCGTACCGGCCTTCGTTGTCGCCGTGGGCCGTGCCCTCGGCGTCGGGCGCCGTGCACGAGGAGTGCAGCAGCGGGAAGAGCATGTTGTCGGGGGTCGGATAGTCGCAGGCCCAGCCGGCCCGGCAGAAACCGGCCGCCGCGATCGAGGTGCGGTGGTCGACCAGCCCGCGGGCGTCGGTGCGCAGCAGCTCGACCCGCCAGCCCAGGACCTCCTCCAGGCCCCGCGCGAGGGCCTGGACCCAGTCGTCGTGCCCGGCGCCGGTGTTGTACGCGAACTCGACGCGGCTGCCGGGCCCCAGGCCCGCCCTCAGGGCCGCCGCGCGGGCCCGCTCCGGGTCGTACGCCGTCCAGCCGCCGTCCGGGCCGTCGCCGGGCTCCGCGTACGGGGTGTGTGCCTTGCCGAACCAGGGGGAGAGCAGGGAGTGGGCCGCGCTGCGCCGCCCCTGGAAGTACGTGTCGATCAGGGCCTGGCGGTCGATGGCCGCGGACAGGGCACGGCGGGCGTCCAGCGAGTCCATGGGCGCCTGGTGGCAGAAGGGGATCAGGTAGAAGAGGCCCGCGCCCTCCTGTTCGAGGAAGCCGCCTTGGGCAGCCGCCTCGGCGGTGCGCGCCGGGGGGATCCGGGCGTAGTCGTAGGTGCCGGCCAGGAACCGCTCGTACTCGTCGTCCAGGCCGGTGACCGCGTCGAGGATGTCGATGTGCACCTCGCGCACCTCGGGCGCGGGCCCCGCCCACAGCTCGTTGCGCTCCAGCCGGATCGCGACCCCGTGCTCCCAGGGACCGGCCATCTTGAAGGGGCCGTTGCCGACGGGGAGGTCGTTGTACGCCGGGTTCAGCGCCGGACCGGCGCACTCCGGCACCGGGCTGAAGATCGGCTGGAGGGTCTTCAGGTCGAACTGCACGTCGGGCTCGGAGAGCCGCACCACCAGCGTGGTGTCGTCGACCGCGGTGAAGGAGCGCACGCCCGCCAGGTGGTACGCGGTCTCCGTGTTGGCCTCGGGGTCCAGGGCCCGCGCCCAGCCCCGCACGAAGCTGTGCGCGGTGACCGGCTCCCCGTTGCTGAACACCGTGCCTGCGCGCAGCGTGAAGGTCCAGGTCGTGGCGGTCGGGTCGCTCTCCCAGGACCGGGCGGTGGCCGGGACGAGGGCGCCGTCCGCGTCGAGGGCGAGGAGCCCGGTGAACAGCGCCTTGCAGACGAGGATCCCCTCTCCTTCCTGGGCCTTGTACGGGTCGATGGCGGTGGGCTCCGTGATTCCCATCCGGAACACGGGGTCGTTGGCGTGCACGTGGGGCTCTTTCCGTGGTCGGCGGAGTGTGGAGTGAAGGGGCGGCGGGCGATGTTTCACGTGAAACAGCGCGCCGGGTGGGGTGACAGGTCAGGCCGGTACGACGACCACGTCGAGCCGCTCGTCGAGGTCGGCGGCGATCCGCTCCACCCGGTCGATGTCGGCGGCGCTCCGGTAGGGCGCGGCCACCGCGAGCGAGCCGGCGATCTCGTACCAGCCCTCGGGAGCGCGCCGCAGCCGGTCGCCCGGCTTCGAGGCGGGGATGTACGAGCGGAAGTACGGGGAGTGCGTCGCGTCGCCGGGGTTGTTGCGGACGAGGGTCCCGGTCCGGTACGCGAACTTGATGCAGGTGGCGGCGCGCGGGACCGCGGCCCGCAGCACCTCGCCGTCCAGGAGCGCGGCGAGGGCGTACGCGTCGTCCCCGGCGAGCACGGCCTTGGCGTAGAGGCGGACCGCGTCGATGCCGTGGACCTCGCGCAGGTTCCGGTAGTTCTGTCCGCCGCTCATCCGGGTGGCGAACTCCACGACCCGGTAGCGGCCCTCGGAGTCCTGCCGGAACTCGGCGTTGAACAGGCAGTGGCGCACGCCCAGGCCCGCCACGATGCCCTCGGCGACCGCGACCAGCTCCGGCTCCTCCTCCGGGGTGCGGAAGGGAAGGGTGTAGAAGTCCTCCTCGAAGTACGGGCCGGGCATCTGCATCTTGTTGGTCACGCCCACCAGGTGGAACGTCCCGTTCAGGACCACCCCGTCGAGGGTGACCTCCTTGCCCGGCAGGAACTCCTCCAGCAGCGCGATCTCCGGGCCGTCGCTGGGGAAGTAGCCGCCCCACTCCTCGGCGAGCCGCGCGACGTCGGTCAGCGCCCGCTCCAGCTCGGCGCGGTCGCGGACCAGGCTGACACCGATGCTGGCGGCCAGCGCGCTCGGCTTGACGATGAACGGGTACGTGAAGGCCTCCGCGGCGGCGAGACCGGCCTCGACGCCGGTGACGCCCGCGAACTGCGGCCCCGGCAGCCCGTGCCGCTCCAGGAAGGACCGCTGGAGCTGCTTGTCACGGGAGACCAGGTCGGCCTCGGGCCGCGGCCAGGTGTGCCCGAGCAGCTGGTTGACCCTGGAGGTGACGGCGATGTCGCTGTCGTAGAAGGTGATCGCCGAGGCGATGCCGAGCCGGCGGGCCGCGGCGGCGCAGTACTCGGCGAGCTCCGTGCCCTCCAGCTCCTCCGGGAGCGGCACGACGTTCGCGAACCGGCCGTCGTCCGCGGCCTGCGCGACCCGGGTCGCCAGGTGGATCTCCAGACCCATCCGCTCCAGGGTCTCGATGTGCTCGCGGTGCCACGCGTACGTGTTCCGCATGATCAGCAGGATCTTCATGACGCGGTCTTTCCGTTGCTGGAGGAGGGGGTGGTGACGACGGTGACCTTCTGGGTGAGCCGCTCGGCGGCGGCGACGGCCGCCTCGGTGTCCGCCCCGGTGACCAGCACCTGGCCGACCCGGTCCCAGTTGCCGCGCAGCTTTTCGACGGTGTCGCCGGGCCGCACGGTGGTCTCCACGTCGATGACGTCGTCGAGGGCCCTGGCCTCGTCCGCGCCCTGGATCTCCACGACCGTGCCCGGCTCGGCGGACAGGAAGCGGGTGGCCGCCGCGTGGCGGGGGGCGGGGCGCCCGGTGAGGGCCGGGATCAGCCCGAACTGCCAGGCCACGATCCACTCTTCGAGGTCGATGCCGTAGGCGGAGCGCAGCAGGTCGAAGATCCGGTCCCCGCCCATGCGGTTGTGGCTCTCGATGATCTGCGGGCCGGCCGGGGACAGCCGCAGCTCGGTGTGGGCGGCCCCGTCGGTGAGCCCCATCGCGTCCAGGAAGCGGGCGACGGCCTCCTCGATGCTCCGCTCGTCGGCCGCGTCGAGGCGGGCCGGCAGGGCGTGGCCGAGCTCGACGAACCCTTCGCCGGTGAGCTTCTCGGTCACCGCCAGGACGATGTGCCGGCCGCCGAACGAAAAGCTCTCGACGCTGTACTCGGGGCCGGGGATGTACTGCTCGGCGATGAAGCGGCCGATGGTGAAGAACGCACCCCACTGGAGGTCGGTGCGGGCCCGCAGGGCCCGCGCCTCGGCCCAGGCCTCGGCGGCCTGCCCCGGCCCGTCGATCCGTACGACGCCCAGGCTGGCGGTCGCGTCCACGGGCTTGAGCACGATCGGGTAGCCGTGCTCGGTGCCGAAGGCGGTCAGCGCCTCGGCGCTGTCGACCTCGGCGGCGGCCACCGACAGGGCCCGCACCTCGGGGGAGGGGGACGCGGCCAGGTGGCGGCGCATCGCGTGCTTGTCGCGCAGCAGCTCGGCGACCTGCTCGGAGGTGTTGCCGAGCCCCAGGTGGTCGCTGATCCGGCCGGCCGGGACCAGGCCCGGCTCGGTGATCGAGGCGACCCGGGTGAAGCCGTACGCCCGCTGCGCGGCCTCGACCAGCGGACGGGTGACGTCCCAGTCGGTGTAGTCGGCGATGAGGACGGCCTCGGCGAGCTCGGCGGCCTCGGGTACGAACTGGTCCTTGTGCTGGATCAGCACGAAGCGGATTCCGAGGGCCGCCGCCTTGCGCAGCGTCTGTATCCGTCCGCCGACGACGAGAAGCTTGTGTTCGGTCATGGCCGGAACTCTGCAGCAGAATTCCGGGCCGGGAAATGGATTCGGGCTGGCACAACAATGCCCGGCACGAATGACGCAGGACAGGGCCGTTGGTGATCTGGGGGAGGGCGTCCGGGCAGGAATGTGCCAGCCTCTTTTGTGCCAGCACTCAGCTATGGGCAAGGCCTTGACCGGTGGGTTTCATGGTGGGCACCACCTCATCCCCCCATCGAGAAGGAGCCCCCCATGGCCGGCGAGGACCCCTTGCGCCGACGATTGCAGGACCTGCCCAGAAGCGCCTGGGTGATCTTCTCCGGAATGTTCCTCATCAAATTCGGCAATTTCCTGAACGTATTCCTGGTGCTCTTCCTGGTCGCCCAGGGATTCTCCGCGTTCCAGGCCGGCGCGGCCCTCGGCGTGGTCGGCGTCGGCGCCTTCGTCGGGAACGCCGTGGGCGGCGCCGTCGCCGACCGCTTCGGCCGGCGCACCGCCATCGCCGTCTCGATGTCCGGCAGCAGCGCCGCCACCGCCCTCGTCCCGCTGACCCACGGGCTGTTCGCGACCACCGCGCTCGTCGGCCTCGTCGGCGTCTTCGCCCAGCTCTACCGGCCCGCGGCCGGCGCGCTGCTGGTCGACGTGGTCCCCGAGAAGCAGCGGGTGACGGCCTTCGCCGTGCTGCGGCTCGCCATCAACGTGGGCATGGCGGTCGGCCCGCTCGTCGGCGGCCTGCTCAGCGGGGCCTCGTACACGTACGTCTTCCTCGGCGACGCACTGTTCTCCCTCGCGTTCGGCGTGCTCGCCCTGTGCACGCTGCCCGGCGGGCGCCCGCGCACCGGAGCCCCCGCACCGGACACGACGAAGGGCAAGAACAGGGGCGGCTACCGCGAAGTGCTCTCCGACCGCCCCTACCTGCTCTTCCTCGGCTCGATGGGCGCCGCGACCTTCGTGTACGGGCAGTCCACCGCGACACTGCCGCTGCACGTGACCGACGCGGGCTTCGACAACAAGGTCTACGGCCTGCTGCTCGGCCTCAACGCCCTGCTCTGCGTCGTCGTCGAACTCCCGCTCACCAAGCACACCGAGCGCCGCAACCCGCGCCGGGTGATCGCCGCCGGGCTGGCCCTGCTGGGCATCGGCATGGCCCTCACCGGCGTGATGCACGCCGTCTGGCTGCTCGCGCTGACCGTCGTGGTGTGGACGGTCGCCGAGACGGTCTACACGCCGATCGCCAACGCCTACCCCGCAGAGTTCTCACCGGCGCACCTGCGCGGCCGCTACCAGGGCGCGGAGGGCATCGCCCACACCCTCGGCGGCGCCCTCGGCCCGGCCGTCGGCGGCCTCCTCTACAGCATCTCGCCGCCGCTGCACTGGACGGTCTGCGCAGCCGTCGCCGCCCTCGGCGCCCTCCTGATCCTGGGTGCCGACCCCGGCGCGCGGGGGGAGGCGAGCACCCCGCAGCAGTCCGAAACCCCCGAACCGGCCCCCGCGGCCTGACCTCTTTCAGCTCCGCCGGCGTCTGAGGCGCGGGGGTCCGGGGGCGGAGCCCCTGACAGATCCCGCGCAGCCGCCCCGACCCCGTCCCCTGTACAAGCCCACCCGAAAGGCAATCCGCATGACCACGACCACCGCAGCCGGCGCCGACGTCCACCGCATCGACATCCCCTCCGCCACCGAGGACCCCGCCGCGTACGTCGCCGCGCTCCTCGAAGTCGCCGGCGACCGCGACGCGTTCGACGTCCTCGCCAAGACCCCCGTCTGGGCGGCGCAGCTCTTCGCCGACCTGCCGACCGACCTCGCCGAGACCGTCCCCGAGCCGGGCGAGTGGCCCGCCGCCTTCATCGTCGGCCACCTCTTCGATGTCGACATCGTCTACGGCTTCCGCTGGCGCCTCGTGGCCACCGAGGACAACCCCGTCTACCCCGGCTACGACGAGCAGCTGTGGGCCCCGCTGCCCCGGCTCCCGTTCCGCCGGATGCTCGACGCCTGGACCGGCCTGCGCGCCTCCAACGTCGCCCTCCTCGCGGCGCTCCCGCCCGAGGACTGGCAGCGCACGGGACGCCACGGCGAGCAGGGCGGCGAAACGATGGAGGTCATGATCCGCAAGGTCATCGGCCACGACATCGCCCACATCAACCAGATCTACCGGGCCATCCGCCTCGTCCGCCAGGCCGCCGGCCTCGACGTCGCCGAACTCGACGCCACGTACGAATCGCTGGGCCTGCGCTGAGGCCTGCCCGCCGCATCCCGACCCCTCCACAGAGAGAACACGGCCATGACCACCGTTGCCCGGACGCCCGCCCCCGACACCATCACCGCCGTCGGCCCCGACCTCCGTGACGCGCTGCGCGAGCAGCGCTACGCCCTCGTGGCGGCCGCCGACCTGACCCTGTCCCCGGAACTCGCCGCCGCCTTCGACGGCCTTCAGGCGTCCTGGGGCCGGCTCACCCCCGACACCCACTTCGGCGGCGGCGACCGCGCCGTACGCACCCGCCGCTACAGCGACTTCACGTACGTGCCCGCCACCGGCGAGCTCGCCCCGCTCGACCACGTCGCGTACTACCAGAGCGAGGCCATGAACGCCTTCGTCGGCGGCATCGAGCGCCACTTCGGCGACGTCGAGGAGGCCACGTACCGCAACCCGCTCTTCCAGGCCCTGGTCCGCTACGACTTCGACAACCTGCCGATCGAGGACGAGTACCGCGACCGCGCCTGGGTCTGCCAGATCCACCAGATCCGCATCGAGATCAACCCGGGCCGGTACAACGAGCTCGTCCCGGAGGGAATCCACTCGGACGGCTACCCGTGGGCCGGCCTGCACCTCATCTCCCGCGTCGACGTCGAGGGCGGCCACAGCACCGTCTTCACCTGGGACGAGGAGCCGCTCGCCAAGGGCACCTTCCTCACCCCGCTCGACTCGCTGATCTTCGAGGACCGCGCGATGAAGCACCACGTCACGGGCCTGAGCGCGGCCGAGGACAAGGGCGGCTACCGCGACGTCCTCGCGATCTCCTTCTCCCTGCCCGGCTCTCCGTACGAGACGCTGGTCTGATGAGCGCCGCAGCTCTGGCGCTCGAAGAGCCGCACGTACTGGTCGGGCCGTACGAGCCCCAGGCGCCCGCCGCCGTACCGGCCGCCACAGCGGTGTCCGCGGAGATGACGGCGGCCGACATCCCGCAGGTCATCGAGCTGCTGCGGGCCGCGCCGCAGGCCGCGTACTGCGAATGGGAGGACGAGAGGCTGCTCGCCGGGCACCTCGCCCACTCCTGCGACCTGTGCCGGGTGGTCCGCACCCCCTCGGGCCGGGTCGTCGCGGCGCTGCTCGCCGGCTCGTTCGGCGTACGGGGGAGCATCAGCCACGCCGTGGTCGACCCCGGCCACCGCAGGCTCGGGCTGGCCCGGGTGATGGCGGTCGACACCCTGGCGGCCTTCCGCCGCCGCGGGGTCAACCGGATCTTCCTCGCCGTCCTCGACGGGAACGAGGCCGCGACCGCCCTCTGGACGGGCGTGGGATTCCGTCCGGCCCTCGGAGAGAGGACCTTCGAGTGCGATCTGTAGCGACCGACCCCCCGGCCCCGGCGCACCACGCCGCGGCCGGGGCCCCCGGGGCGGGGGCCGCCCGACCGGCCGCCCCCGCTCCGGCCGGCCGGGCCCGGGCCGCCGGTGCGGCGGGATTCGGGCAGGCCGTCCCCGTCATGCTCGGATACGTGCCGGTGGCCTTCGCCTTCGGCGTGCTGGGCCACACCGCCGGACTGCCGTGGTGGGCGTTGGTCGCCATGTCGGCCTTCGTGTACGGCGGTTCCTCCCAGTTCGCGGCCCTCCAGCTGCTGGCCGTCGGCGCCGCCCCGTACGCCGTTGTCCTGACCACCTTCGTGGTCAACCTGCGCCACCTGCTGCTGTCCGCCGCGATCGCCCCCCGGCTCGCCGGATGGCGGCGCCGGGAGCAGGCGCTCTTCGCGTACGAACTCACCGACGAGGCCTTTGCGGTGCACTCCGCCCAGTACGCGGACCGCGCGGAGCGCCCCAAGGCCGAGGTCTTCACCTTCAACACCGCCGTGCACGGCTCCTGGGTGGCGGGGACGCTCGTGGGCGTGCTGGCGGGTGACCTCGTCACCGACGTCGAGGCGCTGGGCCTCGACTACGCCCTGCCCGCCATGTTCATGGCCCTGCTGGCGGCCGGGATCATCACCGACCGGCGCGGGCTCGCCGTCGCCGTCGTCGCGGGCGCCGGCGCGGTGGGGCTGACCCTGCTGAGCCTCCAGTACTGGGCCGTCCTGGCCGCGGCGGCCGCCGCGGCCACCTTCGGACTGGTCATCGCACCCCGTGAGGGACACGCCGGAACTGCGGCAGACGGGACGGCAGCCCCCGGTTCGGAGAACCCCGGCCCGGAAGGAGGGCCGGTCCGATGAGCGGCCTCACGCTCGCCCTGACCATCGTCGGCATGGCCGCTGTCACCTTCGGCCCCCGCCTGGTGCCCACGCTCTTCCTCGCGGCGGCGGCGCTGCCCCGGCCCGTCGTGGTCTGGCTGCGGCAGGTACCGCCCGCAGTGATCGCCGCCCTGCTCGCCCCGTCCCTGTTCGCGCCCGCCGGCACGCTGGACCTCGGTCCCGGCAACTACGGACTCTGGCTGGCCGTGCCGACCCTGCTGCTGGCCCGGCACACCCGGAACTTCTACCTCACGATCGCTTTCGGCATCGGATCCCTGGCCCTGCTCCGCATGATCACCGGCTGACGGAACCGGGATTTCACCGGTCTGGACGGCTCTGACCTGCACATATGTCGGTCCTGAGGGTGGCCGGGAGGTTAATTGGCGCGACTGGTCCCACCGATGACGTAGAGTTGTGTCTACCGACGCGGGGTGGAGCAGCTCGGTAGCTCGCTGGGCTCATAACCCAGAGGTCGCAGGTTCAAATCCTGTCCCCGCTACTCAGTACGAGGCCCGGTTCCCTTGGGAACCGGGCCTTCGTCGTTCCCTGGTGCACCCTCACCCGATCGGCCCGGGCCGGGTCGCCGTACCGCCCCTGCCGCCCCCAGCCTTGAGGGGCGATGCGGCAGCGGCCCGCACCCGTGTGAGGGACCGGGCAGGAGAGCAGCGTGGTGGGGCTGGGGCAGCAGGGCAGCGGCGGGCGCACGGGCGGCACCGGCGCCGGCAGCGGTACGGCCCGGAAGGTGGTCCGGACGCTCCCGGTCGCACTGATCGCGCTCGGCCTCGCCTTCGACATGCTGACCCCGCCCAGCTACACGGGGTCCCCCCTCTTCTCCGCGGCCCCGCTGATCGCCGCCCCGCTGGCCTCCCTCGTGGCCACGGTCCTCACCGGTGTGCTGGCCTCGCTCGCGGTGGTCCTGCTGCACATCCTCAACAGCACCACCTGGAAGGTGGAGGCGCTGACCGAGCTGGTGACCGTGCTGACGGTCTCCGGACTCGCGGTCCTGATCAACCGGGTCGTACGGCGCAGCGGCGAGCAGCTCGCCTCGGCGCGCGGGATCGCCGAGGCCGCCCAGCGCGCCGTGCTGCCGACGCCCGCCGAGCGCATCGCCGGCCTGCACGTCTGCGCCCGGTACGAGGCCGCACAGGCCGACGCCTTCATCGGCGGGGACCTGTACGCCGTCCAGGACACCCCGTACGGAGTGCGGCTGGCGGTGGGCGACGTACGGGGCAAGGGGCTCGGGGCGGTGGAGGCGGTGGCGGTGGTCCTCGGAGCCTTCCGGGAGGCGGCGGAGACGGAGCCCACGCTGGAGGGTCTGGCACGGCGGATGGAGCGGTCCCTGGCCCGCGAGGGTGACCGGCGCGAGGGCCTGGACTCGGTGGAGGGGTTCACGACCTGCGTGCTCGGGGAGATCCCGGCGGGCGCGGAGCGGCTGCGCCTGCTCAACCGGGGCCATCCCGAGCCGCTGCTGCTGCACGCGGACGGGCACCTGGCGGTCCTCGCCCCGGCGGAACCCGCGCTGCCGCTCGGCATGGGCGAGCTGGCCGAGGCCTGGCCGGTCCGGGCGCAGGAGTGGGCCTTCCCGGCCGGGGCCACCCTGCTGCTGTACACGGACGGGCTGACGGAGGCCCGCGACGCGGCGGGGGTCTTCTACGATCCGGCGGCCCGGCTGAGCGGGCGGGTCTTCGGCGGGCCCGGCGAACTGCTCGGGGCGCTCGGCAGCGACGTGCGCCGGCACACGGGCGGCGCGGCGACCGACGACATGGCGCTGCTCGCGGTGGGCCGGCCGGAGCGGCGGGATGCCGTACCCGCGGTCGCTCCGTGACGGTCTGTAATTGAAAAAGTGCGCTCCGCAAGGTTTATGACGGGCCGTCAATGCACGGGTGTGGCTGGAGAGATGTGGATCTTGCTTGATTTTTGCCCTGATTGATCCGCTTAAACGGCATTAGTGATGGCCAAGGTTCCGCAGGGAGTGGCTGATTGCCGCTAACGATCAATCGCAACAGCTTGGAATCATTCCCCTCCGTCTATTACCGTTCGATAACGCAGCGCGGTCGTCCCAGCCGTCGCAAGAGACGGCACCGTGCGCGTGCGCGTCCATGAGGAGTGTGGCCCGGTGGCCTCCAACTCGCCTGCCCCCGAAGGCATCGAGCTCCAGGAAGAGCCCACCGCGGGCGCCTGGGGCGAGTGGAACCCCACCGAGGACTCCGCCCGCCCGCCCCGCGGCAAGCACCGGGTCGCCAAGCAGCGCGGGGGACTTGCCCGCAGCTCCACCGTGCTCGGCGTCGGCGTCATCGCGGCGGTCGGCGCGGGCGGCATCGCCACGGCACAGGACCGGCCCCAAGTCGCCATATCCATGCCCTCGTTGCCCGACCTCGGCCTGGGCCACACCGAGGCCGACGCGCAGCACGCGAACGCGTCGGACACCGCGCACGGCGCCGGAGCCTCCGCGCGGTCGACCGGCATCATCGCGCAGCAGGCGGGGCAGCACACCGACGCCGGGGAGATGCTCCTGGGCCGCATCCTCCAGCAGGCCGAGTCCCAGGAGAGCGCCGCCGAGGCCCAGACCCGGGCCCAGGCCGAGCGCGCCGCGCAGGAAGCCGCCGCCGCGGAGGCCAAGGCCAGTCGGGAGGCCGCGCAGAAGGAGGCCGACGACACCCGCCTGGCCGCCGAGAAGGCGGCCAAGGAGGCCGCCGACGCCAAGGAGGCCGCCGACGCCAAGGCCGAGCAGGAGCGCCCCGCCCAGCCCGCCGGCAGCTACTCCCTCCCCACCTCCGCCTACACCCTCACCTCGCACTACGGCGACGCCGGCTCCATGTGGTCCTCCGGCTACCACACCGGCCTCGACTTCGCCGCCCCGACCGGCACCCCCGTCAAGGCCGTCGCCGGCGCGAAGATCACCTCGGCCGGCTGGTCCGGGGCGTACGGCTACCGGATCGTGCTGGAGCTCGAAGACGGTACGGAGATCTGGTACTGCCACCTGTCCTCGATGTCGGTGACCTCCGGCACGGTCTCCGCCGGCGAGACCATCGGCCGCGTCGGCGCCACCGGCAACGTCACCGGACCCCATCTCCACCTGGAAGTGCGCGTGGGCGGTGCGACGACGGACCCGCTGGCGTGGCTGGAGTCCAAGGGCCTGAGCGTCTAGCGGGCGGTACGAAGACCAGCTCCAGGGGTTCGAGCGGCCCGAGCGGCACCGGCCGCGGCGGAAGGAGCTCCTCCAGGACCGCGGCCCGGGCCAGGGCGGGCCCCGCCGTCGCCTTGCGCAGCCACAGCCGGCGCAGCAACTCCCGTTCCCGGCAGGCGAAATCCGGCTCTCCCGCAGGTCCCCCGTGCCGCGCCCGGTGCCGCAGCAGGGCCAGCGCGGCCGCATCCGCCTCGTACAGGGCGACCGCCCTGCCCGCCGCCCGGCCCCCGGTGCTCCGGGCCAGCGCGCGGGCCAGCGACCGGGCCGGCATCGACACCAGGGCCGGCACCTCCGCCGGACGCAGCCACCCGGCGGCCGCGTACACCGCCAGCTCCCCGGCGACGGCCCGCAGCCGGTGCCGCCTTATCCGCACGGCGAGCCACAGCAGCAGCCCGAACACCGGGACCATCACGCAGCCGTAGACCACGTAGAACCCGTACTCCCCGAATCGCGAGGAGCTGTTCCACAGCGCGTGCAGGCCCATCGCGGCCAGCAGCCCGAGCAGTGGCAGCCCGGTCCTGCGCGCCCGGCCGGTGCCGAGCGCCGCCGCGCCGAACCCGAGCCCGGTGAGCACCGTGAACAGGGGGTGCGCGAAAGGCGAGACCATGATCCGCACGAAGAACGTCGCGGCCGTCACCGAGTCCAGCGCGGCGGCGCCGCTCTGGGCGTCCTCGTCGAAGGCGTTGCCGAGATAGAGGATGTTCTCGGTGAAGGCGAAGCCGGTGGCGGTGAACCCGGCCACCACGAATCCGTCCGCGGGGCCGGTGAACTGGCGCCTTCGGAACGCGAACAGCAGCAGCAGGGCCGCGGCCTTGGCGCTCTCCTCGACCACCGGGGCGACCGCCACCGAGCCGAGCCGGTCGGCGGCGGAGGCATCGGCGGTGGCCGCGGTTATCCACTCAGTGGCGAAGTTGTTGGCCAGTATCGAGATCAGGGCCGCGGTGCAGGCGCCCCAGCCGAAGCAGAACAGCAACTGCGCCCAGGGCCGGGGCGCGGCCCGGCCGAGCCACCGGAAGGCCGCCATGAGCGGCGGCACCGGCAGCACGGCCAGACCGAGGCCGGCGAAGAACCCGGCGGTGCCGGTCTGCTCCCGCACGAGTTCGAGGATCGCCAGCCCCGACAGCGACAGCACGGCGAACACGCACGCACGGACACCAGGGAGCGCTCGGAACACGCGATGACTCTAGCGAGTCGTTCCGACACGGGGAGTGACGTTGACGTTTCTCCGCCCGTAAGCGCTACGCGTCCGGGGCCGCCCGGCGGGCGAAGAGCAGGTCGTGCACCACGTGACCCTTGTCCAGGCCCTGTCCCTCGAAGCGGGTGAGCGGCCGGAAGGCGGGCCGCGGCGCGTAGCCGCCGTCCGCCTGGGTGTTCTCGAACTCCGGGTGCGCGGTGAGCACTTCGAGCATCTGCTCGGCGTACGGCTCCCAGTCGGTCGCGCAGTGCAGCACGGCCCCGGGGGCCAGCCGGGTGGCGGCCAGGTCGAGGAACTCGGGCTGGATCAGCCGCCGCTTGTGGTGGCGGGCCTTGGGCCACGGGTCCGGGAAGTACACGCGGAGCCCGGCGAGGGAGGCGGGCGGCAGCATCTCGCGGAGCAGGATGATCGCGTCGCCGTTGGCGACGCGGACATTGGTCATACCGCCGCGCTCGGCGAGCGCCAGCAGGTTCCCCTGGCCGGGGGTGTGCACGTCGACCGCGAGGATGCCGGTCGCGGGGTCGGCGGCGGCCATCTGCGCGGTGGCCTCACCCATCCCGAACCCGATCTCCAGGACGACGGGCAGCCCGCCGAAGAGCTGTTCGAGGTCGATGACGGAGTTCCCGTCGATGTCGAGCCCCCAGGTCCCCCAGAGCCGCTTCAGGGCTTCGCCCTGCCCGGTGGTCACCCGGCTGCGCCGCGGCTGGAAGCTCCGGATCCGACGCTCGTGGTGCGAGCCGGCCGGGTCGGGGGAGGGCCCGTCGGGGAAACGGGGCTCGGTCCGCCACTTCGGGGGCACGTAGGAGTTCGCCTCCGGAGCGGTTTCCGGGGCGCTGGGCTGGGGGGTGAGGGACTCAGACACAATGCCCAGATTCTACGACCCCTCCCCCGTCCCCCGCCGCCTCCGCCCGGGGACCGGGGGCAGGGGCCCGGCTCCTTCAGCCCCGCTGGCGTTTGAGGCGCTCCGGATCGGGAGGGGTCAGGACACCCGGAGGGTGTTCAGGGCTCGGCGGGCGATCTCGCGGCCGATCGGGAGCGAGGCCGTGGCCGCCGGGGACGGCGCGTTCAGGACGTGGACCGTACGCGGGGCGTCCCGGATCAGGAAGTCGTCCACCAGAGTCCCGTCCCGCAGGACGGCCTGCGCCCGGACCCCCGACCCGGCCGGGGCCAGGTCCGAGGACGAGACCCCGGGCAGGAGCCGCCGTACCGCCTCCGTGAAGGCCTGCTTCGACAGCGACCGGTGGATCTCGCCCGCCCCGTACCGCCAGTGCCGCCGGGCCATCCGCCAGGATCCCGGCCAGGCCAGCTCGTCCGCGACGTCCCGCGGCCGGACCACGCCCCACCCGTACCCCTCGCGGGCCAGCGCCGGCACCGCGTTGGGCCCGACGTGGACACCGCCCCCGATCCCGCGCGTCAGGTGCACGCCGAGGAAGGGGAACGCCGGATCCGGGACCGGGTAGACCAGCCCCCGGACCAGCGAGGGCCGCGCCAGGTCGTAGTACTCCCCACGGAACGGCACGATCCGCATTCCGGGGTCGTCCCCGGCCAGCCGCGCGACCCGGTCGCACTGGAGCCCCGCGCAGTTCACCAGCACCCGCGCCCGCACCACGAGCCCCGCCGTCGTCCGGACCGCGACCCCGCTCGCCCGCCGGGAGACCAGGTCCACCGCCCCGCCGTAGACGATCTCCGCCCCGGAGGACTCCGCGAGCTGCTGCGCCACCTGCCCGTAGTCGACGATCCCGGTGGTGCCGACGTGGATCGCGGCCAGGCCGCGCACCTCCGGCTCGTACTCCGAGATCTGCGCCGGGCCCAGCTCGCGCACCGGGATGCCGTTCTCCCGGCCCCGCTGCACCAGCGCGTGCAGCCGCGGCAGCTCGTCCCGCCCGGTGGCGACGATCAGCTTCCCGGTGACCTCGTGCGCGATCCCGTGCTCGGCGCAGAACTTCACCATCTCCGCGGCCCCGCGCACCGCGAAGCGCGCCTTGAGGGACCCCGGCCGGTAGTAGATCCCGCTGTGGATCACCCCGCTGTTGCGGCCCGTCTGGTGGCGGGCCGGGCCGGACTCCTTCTCCAGCACCACCACCCGCGTCCCCGGGGCGAGCTGCGCCAGGGCATGCGCCGTCGACAGGCCGACGATGCCACCGCCGATCACCAGAACATCGCAGTCCATCCTGCCCACGCTGCCCATGCCGCCGCCCAAGCTGCCACCTCCCACCCCTGCATACTGCACCCCGCCACTGACAAAGGGGCTACGCGGGGGCCACCAACAGCGGTCGTGCCCGCTCCCGCAGCTCCGCCACGCGCGGCTCGTCCCCGTACGGTTCGAGCCGGTGCAGCAGGTCCCGTACGTACTCCGTCGTCCGCGCCGAGGAGATCCTGCCCGCGACCTCCACCGCCCGCGTACCGGCCGCGCACGCCGCGTCCAGGTTGCCCGACTCCAGCTCGGCGACCGCGCTCACCACCAGCCGCAGCCCGTGCGAGCGTACGTACTCCTCCGTCGGCCGCGACAGCGCCTGCTCGGTGAAGCGCCGGACCTGCCGGGGGAGTTTGAGGTCCCGGTAGCATTCCGCAGCATCCGCCGCGAAACGGTCGTACGAGTAGAAACCAAGCCAGGTCGGATCCGGATCACCCGCCCGCGCCCGCTCCAGCCAGCCCTCCGCCGCCCGCAGCGCCGCCTCGGCGGCCGCCGAATCGCCCGCCTTCGCGTGCGCCCGCGCCTCGACGAGCCGGAAGAAGCTCATGGTGCGGGCGGTGGCCAGGCCGCGGTTGCGCTCGACGGCCGCCTGCGCGAGGTCCACGCCCTCGTCCGGGAAGTCCCGGTAGGTCGCCTGGAGCGACATGGAGGCCAGCACGTACCCGCCCAGCGGCACGTCCGCGGCCGCGCGGGCCAGGCGCAGCGCCTGGATGTAGTAGCGCTGGGCCGCCTCCTGCTGGCCGGTGTCGAAGGCCATCCACCCGGCCAGCCGGGTCAGTTCGGCGGTCGCTCCGAACAGGGCGCGGCCCACCTCGTCGCTGTACGAGCCGAGCAGCAGCGGCGCCGCGTCGACGCGCAGGCACTCGGGGACCATCGACGAACGCCAGTCCCCGCCGCCGTACTTGGAGTCCCAGCGGCGCGCGTCCTCGGCCGCCTCGCGCAGCTTGGTCACATCGCTGTGGCCCACCCGCTGCGGCGACGGATCCGACAGCCCCACGACGGCGGCCGGCACGGTCACGGATACGGGCACGGCCACGGGGGCGGTCGCGGGCACCGCTGCGGGCGGGGCGTGCGGTGTTTCACCCGAAGACTGTGCGGGCAGACCCGTTGACGAAGACGCCGCTGCCGGCGACGCCGTCGGCCCCTGCGCCGGGGCCGCGGACGCCGTGTCCGCCACCGGCTCGCGCGACGCCACGGTCTCGCGGGACGGAGCGGGCTCGCGCGCCACCGAACCGTCGGCCGGAGATATCAGCCAGCGCGAGGCGGGCGTTGCGTACGCGGACACGGCGAAGGAGCCGGCCAGCGACTGCCAGATCCCGCCACCGCCCCGGCGGCCGGCCAGGTCGAGCCGGTAGAGGTCGGTGGCCGAGCGCACCGCCTCGCCCACGTCCCGCGGAAAGGCGAGGCCGACCTCGGGCGCGGGGTCCGCGTCCGCCAGCCCGATCTCGTGCAGCGGCACCGGGCGTCCCAGCTTCGCGCCGATCGCGGCGGCGATCAGATGCGGGGCCGCGCCCTGCGGCACCATTCCCTTCGACACCCACCGGGCCACCGACGTCTTGTCGTAACGAAGCGTCAGGCCGCGCTGTGCGCCGAGGTCGTTGACCCGCCGGGCCAGCCCTGCGTTGCTGATGCCGGCGAGGGCGAGGACGGCGCCGAGCTTCTCATTGGGCTCGCGGAGCTCCCTGGACATGCGCCACCCCTCGTCACACGCGGAACGCACACAACGCATACGCCGCCGAGGCATAGTTGCCCGGCATTTCGTAAACCCAGCGTAGTTCCCCGCCTCCCAAGCGTTAAGGCCCCGACTTCCGGATGGCGGGATTGTTGTCCGCATGCACAGTCGGGGAGGGGCCCGCGCCGAGGGCGTACGCCCCCTCCCGTGCTCCGTCCGTGTGGCCGTGCGCCCGTCCGTGCGCTCTGGCCGGTCACCGGGCCCGGCGATTCGATGTGCCGTGCGTGGGTCGGCCCGCTGCGTGGATCCGGCGGGCCGGGGGATGCCGCCGCCCCAATCCCCGCGGGTGGCGGAACGGTCCGGGGGGCGAGTCCCGCCTCTCGGACCGCGCCACGCGCACCGCCGCGGCCGGGCGCCCCTGGGCGTGCGACGGCACTCAGTACGGCCGAAGAATGGCCGAAACCGACCTATGGGACGGTGGGAACGGAACGTCAAATACCGTGTGGCCGGGGTGTGTTCGTTTGCATGTGCGCCCTCCTCGGTCACTCTCGCACGCCTGTCTCGTGGCAGCATGGACCCCGAGCCACCCGGGGTCCCCTCGGCCGCGCCCTCAGCGCCGACCACGCCGTTCATGCCCCGGTCAATTGCCCACGGGCTGGGGAGGCGGCGGTGCGCTGGTTGGTGGGGTGGAGCAGTATCGCCGCGAGCTTCGGCACGGCCGGTCGCGTCTCCGGCCAGGGCGGACCCGGCGGACCCGGCTCCTCCGGCTCCTCCGGCGGACCCCTGACCGGCGGCATCGCGGACGCCGGCCATCCGGACGACCCGGCCGCCCAGGACGCCGAACGCACCGTCGTGCCCGTGGGCGCCCAACTGCTCTGGGGAGACCCCGACCCCCTCTGGGCCGTCGGCGACTGGCGCCCCGACGAGATCCGCACCCTCGCCGCCGACCCCGGCGACCCCTTCACCCGGCTCGCCGTCCTCGGCTGCTGCGGCGCCACCGACGCCGAGCTGCGCAGCGCCCTCCTCGCCGCCCGCGGCGGCGCCCTGCGCCACCTCACCCAGTGGTCCGGCAGCTACACCGCCGTCGTCCAGACCGGCCGCCGGATCACCGTCGTCGGCGATCTCGCGGGCGCGCGGCCCGTCTTCTACACGCCCTGGGCCGGCGGGACGGCGTACGCCACCGCCGCGCTGCCGCTCGCCGACCTCATCGAGGCCCAGCTCGACATCGGCCACCTCGCGGCCCTGCTGGCCTGCCCCGACAGCCCGGAGGCACTGGGCGACGGCACACCGTACGTCGGCGTGCGGCGCATCCCGCCCGGGCACGCGCTGATCCTGCGCGAGGGCTCGCGCGAGATCACCGGGTACGAACCGGTGGCCTCCCTCGCGGTCGCGGCGCCCGCGGCCGATCCCGAGGCCGCGGTGGAGGGCGTACGCGAAGCATTGGTGGACGCGGTGCGCGCCCGGCTCACGGCACCGCGGCATGCCCCCGACACACTGCCCCACGACCCCGGCCCCGTGCCCGGAATGGGCCCCGCCGACCGGCGTGCGGCCCGGGGCGCACCCGCGCCGGTGCCCGGCGTGGGCGCCGACCTCTCCGGAGGCAGCGCCTCCGCGACCCTCGCGCTGCTCGCCGCCGGCCTCCCGGGCGCCCCCGGCACGATCGTCAACCGCACCGGCGAACGGCTCCTCGCCGTCACCTTCAACGACCTCGCCACCCCACAGGGCCGCGAAGCCGAACTCGAACGCGCCCGGGCCATCGCCGCCAGCCCCCGGCTGCACCACGTGGTCGTGGCCGCCGCCGAGGAAGCCCTCCCGTACGCGGAACTCGACGGCCCCCTCACCGACGAACCCGGTCCCTCCCTCGTCACCGCCGCCCGCGAACGGCGCCGGCTGGCGGCCGGCTCGGCGGACCACTTCACCGGGCACGGCGCCCGCCAGGTCCTCGACGCACACCCGGCCCGGCTCGCCGACCTCCTGATGGACCGCCGCCGACGCCACCTGCTGCGCCCCGTCGCGGCACTGGCCCGCTCGGCGCCGGGCGACTCCGCCCTCTCCCTGCTGGTCCCGTTCTCCGTCTACTCGGCGGCCCGCCGGCTCGCCCGTACCCCGTACCGTGCGGGCATGGAGGCGGCGGCGGCCCGGCTGCGCGAAGGCTCTGTCGCAGGGGGTGCGTCGAACCCGGTCGACGCTTCGCTGGCCGCCCTGACCTGGTCCCGCCCCGGCCCGGCGGCGGGCTGGCTCACCGGCGAAGCCCTGGCGGAAGTATCGATCCGCCTTGCGGCCGCCGCGGGCCGGCCCCCGCTCTCGCTGCGTCCCGGCGAGGCCAGGGCCCGCGCCGCGCTGACCCGCCACGCGGCGGACCACCGGGTCTTCGAACAGGCCGTCGAGGTCCGCAGCCAGCGCCTGCACGCCCCGTTCCTGGACAACCAGGTCGTACGGGCCGCCCGGGCCCTCCCGGAATCCCTGCGGGTCCAGCCGGGCGCCCGGGCCGCGATCCTGCGCAGCGTGCTGTCCTCGGCGGGCGTACGCGAACTCCCGCCGGGCTGGGGCGCCTCGGCGCACACCCCGAACGAGACGGCCACCCGCGTCGGCCTGCGCGCGGCGCTCACCTCCCTGCTGGCCCTCTTCACGTCCCCGCTCCTCGCGGACGCCGGGCTGATCGAGGCCCGCGTCGTCCAACAGGCCCTGCTGGACGCGGCGGAGGGCTGCCCGGTCCCGCTGGACGGCCTGGCCGAGCTCGTCTCGATGGAGCTGTGGCTCGGCCGCCTCCTCGCCCGCCGCGGCACCTGCTGGACGGGTACCTCCACCCCCCGCCGCCGAGCGGTCCCGACAGGAGTCCCGGTCCGCCGCCCGGCCCTCTCCTGACCCCGTGCCCCCGCCCCCGGCCGGGGCGCGCAGACCCCGCCTGCGGCCGCCTGCCTGCGGCTGTGCCCGTCCCGTGTCTGGCTGCCGCGCGCCCCGGGGCCGTGTGCGCCCTCCTGCCTGCGGCCGTGTGCGGGTCCGCTGCCCGGCGTGCCCGTCCCCGCGCCCGCTGTCGGCTGTCCGGGGCCGCTCCGGCACGGCCGGCCTTGCCGGCGTTTTGAGGCGCGGGGGCGCGGTGGGGTGCGGGAGCCCTTCACCGGCAGCCCTGAACCCTCCGGTGGCAAGGCAGAATTGACCGGTGCGGTATCTCATCCTCGGCGTCACCCAGGCGCGTGACGAGACGGGCGCCCCCCTCCCCATCGGCGGCGCCCGCCTGCGCGCGCTCCTCGCCGCCCTCGCGCTCCGCGCCGGCGGCCCGGCCGCCGCGTCCGTCGCCGATCTCGTCGACGAGATCTGGGGCGACGACCCGCCCCAGGACGCACCCGCCGCCCTCCAGGCCCTCGTCGCCCGCCTCCGCAAGGCCCTCGGCGGGCGGGACACCGTCCACGCCGACCCCGCCGGCGGCTACCGCCTCGCCGTCGCCGACCGCGACGACGTCGACCTGCACCGCTTCACCCGGCTCGCCCGCCAAGGCGCCCGTGAGCTGGCCGCCGATCCCGGCACCGCCGCCGGAACCCTCCGGGCCGCCCTCGCCCTCTGGCGCGGCCCGGCCCTCGCCGACCTCGCCGAGCCGGCCCGTACCGACCACGCCGCCGCCCCCGAAGCGCACCGCACCGCCGCCCTCCGCGACCGGATCGACGCCGAGCTCCGGAGCGGCTCCGCCGACCCGGCGTCCCTCCTGCCGGAGATCGAGGCACTGATCCGGGAGCACCCGTACGACGAGCCGATGCGCGCCCGGCAGCTCCGGGCCCTCCGTGCGGCCGGCCGCCCCGCCGACGCCCTCGCCGCGTACGAGCGCACCCGCCGCACCCTCGCCGACGCCCTCGGCGCCGACCCCGGGCCCGAACTCGCCGCCCTGCACGCGGAGCTGCTCCGGCCCGCGCCCCCCACACCGCCGGCAGCGGCGCCCGCGGCACCCGAAGGCAACCTGCGCCCCCGCCTCACCTCCTTCGTCGGCCGCGAGCCCGAACTCGCCGCCCTCCACGACGACCTGGCCCGCTTCCGCCTCGTCACCCTCACCGGCCCCGGCGGTTCCGGAAAGACCCGCCTCGCGGAGCACGCGGCCGGCGCCCACCCCGAACCCGGCTGGCTCGTCGAACTCGCCCGCCTCGACCACCCCGCCGCCGTACCCGGGGCCGTCCTGAGCGCCCTCGGCCTGCGCGAGAACACCCTCGTCGCCCGCGAGAAGACCACCACAGCCGACCCCGCTGCCCAGCTCGTCGAACACTGCGCGAACCGCCGCCTGCTCCTCGTCCTCGACAACTGCGAGCACGTCATCGGCGCCGCCGCCGAACTCGCCGAGCACCTCCTCACCCACTGCCCCGGCATCCGGATCCTGGCCACCAGCCGCGAACCCCTCGGCGTACCCGGCGAAACGGTCCGCCCCGTCGACCCGCTGCCTCCCGACCCCGCGCAGCGGCTCTTCGCCGACCGCGCCGCCGCCGTCCGCCCCGGCTTCACCCCCGCCGCCGACCCGGCCGCCGTCGCCGAGATCTGCGCCCGCCTCGACGGGCTGCCGCTCGCCATCGAGCTGGCCGCGGCCCGGTTGCGGCTGCTCACCCCGCGCCAGATCGCCGACCGGCTCGACGACCGCTTCCGGCTGCTGACCAGCGGATCCCGTACCGTACTGCCCCGCCAGCAGACCCTGCGGGCCGTCGTCGACTGGTCCTGGGACCTGCTCGACGCACCCGAGCGGGCGGTACTGCGCCGGCTGTCCGTCTTCGCCGGCGGCTGCGACGTGGCCGCCGCCGAAGCCGTGTGCGCCGACCCCGACACCCTCGGCCTGCTCGGCTCCCTCGTCGACAAGTCCCTCGTCGTCGCCGCCCCCGGCCCCGACGGCACCGGCATGCGCTACCGCATGCTGGAGACCATCCACGAGTACGCCGCCGAGCGCGCGGCCGCGCACCCGGCCGACCGCAGCGCCGCCGCCCACCGTCACGCCGCGCACTTCCTGGCCCTCGCCGAGGAGGCCGAGCCCTTGCTGCGCCACGCCGTCCAGCTCCCCTGGATCCGGCGCATCGAGACCGAGCTCGACAACCTCCGCGCCGCACTCCTGCACACCACCGAAACCGGCGCCACCGAGACCGCCGAGCGGTTCGTCCTCGCCCTCGGCTGGTTCTGGTGGCTGCGCAACTACCGCACCGAGGGCGCGGAATGGGTCGGGCGGGTCCTGGAGTGCAGCCCCGCCGAGGAGCCGCCCGAGGGCACTCCCGAGTACTGGCGCTTCATACGCGTCCAGATGTTCCACGTCTTCCTGCTCGCCGAGGCCCACTCGCCCGAGGAGTTCCGCACCCCCGAGAACATCGCTCACGCCGACCGGCTCCGGCGGGTCCTGCGCGGCGGCGGCCCCGAAGCCGCCTGCTTCCCCGGCATGCTCTGGCCGATGACCGCCCTCCTCACCGGCGACGCCCTCGACTTCCGCGACGGGCTCGACGAGGCGGTCGACAACTGCCGCCGCCACGGCGGCGACTGGGAGCTGGGCGTCACCCTCATGCTCCGCACCCACGTGGCCATCGACATCACCGGCGGCCTGCCCGCCGTCGACGCCGACCTTGCGGAACTGCACGAGATCGCACACCGGGTCGGCGACCGCTGGACCCGCTCCCAAGTCGCGAGCGCCGCCGGTGAGGTCGCGCTCTCCCGCAGCCAGTACGACCGGGCCCGCGCCGAGTACGAGGAGTGCCTGCGCCTGGCCCGCGAGGTCGGGGCCCACATGGAGGCGCCGTTGGCCCTCGCCCGCATCGCCGAGGCCACCTTCTGCTCGGGGGACTTCACGCGCGCCGAGCAGCTGCTGGCGGAGGCGAGCGCCGAAGCCGACCGCTACGGCGGGGTGTACGACGTCCGGGCCTACGGCGGCATGCTCACAGCGCTCCTCGCCCTCGTCCGCGGGGACCTCGTGCGGGCCCGTACCGAGTACGAACGCGCCCGGGCCGCAGCCCGAAAGACCTCGGTGCCCGTACAGCTCACCGCAGGACTCGACAACATCGACGCCGCCCTCACCGCCCGCGAACACGTCCCGGAGGCCGGCCTCGCCAAGCTCGGACCGGCTCTGGCCGCCGCCGTCGCCGCACACTGCGCCGAGCGCGTCCTGGCCTCGCTCGCCGACACCGCGGCCGTGCTGCTGGCAGCCGCCGGCCGCAGCGCGGAGGCCGTACGGGTGCTTGCGGCGGCCACCGCCTGGCGTGCGGGCCACCCGCGCTCGGTCCCGGAACAGAGCGCCGTCGGCGGGGTCCCGGACGACGCCCGCGCCGTACTGGGTCCCGACCGCTACGAGGAGGAGGAGACGGCGGGCGCGGAACTGTCCCCGGCCGACGTCGTCGCCCTCCTCACCGGCAGCTGATCACACCGTCGGCCCAGCTCGCCAGGGTCGCCACCCTGCCCTGCCCGGCCTGCTCCACCACCAGCCGCAACGTCTTGCGCCCGGTCAGGGGGACGTCGACGACGGCGGCCGGATCGCGGTACCCGAGCGCGCCCGACCGCCACAGCCGCTGCCCGTCGGCGTAGACGGAGAACCGCACCGTGCCGTTGGTGAACAGGGACATGCCGTCCACCCCGGCCCGCGCCGAGAACGCGGCGCACTGCCGGTTGAGGGTGATCTCCACCGAGGAACGGGAGTTCACGGTGATCCCCTGCGTGAACCGCCCGTCCGCGATCCGCAGCCCCCACCGCTGCCACACCCAGCTGCTGCGCCAGGTGTCGAGCTCGGGACCGCTGTGGTCGCCGAACGCCGAGTGTCCGAGCCCGGCCAGCCGGAACTCCTGCGGCGGCTTCGGCGCGGACGGCGACGGGGCCGGAGTCGGCTTGCCCCGGCTCGCGCTCGGGCTCGGTACGGGGCTCGCCGTCGGCGCGGGTTCCGGTGCCCGGGACACGGCCGGGGCAGGGGCCTTCGGCTGCGGCGCGGAGGGAGCCGGCGAAGCGGGAGCCATGCCCGGCTCGGACGCTGCGGTGCCCTGCGCGGCCGGGGGCTCCGCATCGGCCGGCGCCGGTGTGCGCGGAGCCGGGGCCGGCGGCACGGCCGGCGCCGCCACACTCGGCGCGGGCTGCGCCCGGACGCCCGGCTCGGGATCGTCCCCGGCCAGTGCGAACACCACCCCGGCGGCCGTGGCGACCGCGATCCCGGCGGCGAGGGCGGCCTTGGCCGGCAGCCCGAGCCCCTCGGACACCGCCACACTCCCGAGCCCGGACCCGGCCCCTCCGGCACCAGACCCGGCGGCCCCGGCCCCGGCACCCGCCCCCGCGGTCCCTCCACCGGCCCCCGCGGCCGATCCACCGGCCCCCGCGGTCCCTCCACCGGCCCCGGCACCTGTTCCCGCGCCCGATCCACCTGCGCCCGCAGCCGCAGCCCCCGCGCCCCCGACGACGGCTCCGCCGGCCAGCACACCGGCCGCCTTCGCCGCGTACCCGGCAGAGAGCCACCCGATGACCGCGACCGGCAGCAGCGCGGGAATGCCCGCGTTGACGTCCTTGAGCTCCCCGGCGGCCAGCCGGCACTTCACGCATTCCTCCAGATGCCTGCGCAGCCCCCGCTCGGCCCGCATCCGCAGCCCGCCCCGGGCATACGCGCCCAGCCGGTCCGCATACCGGGCGCAATCCCCGCCCGCACTCAGCGCGGAGCTCACGTGCGCCTGCAGGTAGGCCTGCTTGAGCCCCTCCCGGGCCCGGCCGGCCAGCACCGCCGTCGCGTTGGCGCTCAGCCCGAACAGCGGGGCGACCGCACTCGGCGAGGCGTCCTCGACGGTGGTGTGCCACAGCACGGCCTGCCACCGCTCGGGCAGGCTCCGGAAGGCCTGCATCGCCAGCGACTGCTCGGCCTCGCGCATCGCCCGGACATCCGCACCCAGTTCGAGGGTGTCGTCCCCGGACAGGCCGGACAGCCCGCTGCCGACCTCGGTCCCCGAGGCCGCCTGCTCCGCGAACACCGCGAAGTCCTCGACGAGGTGCTCCCGCCGGGACGTCTTCGCCCACGCCGCCGCGACCCGCCGCACCGTGGTCAGCAGGTACGCGCGCACCGACTGGTCCGGCCCGGCCCCGCCCCGTACTGCCTTCAGCGTCCGGGCGAACACCTCGGCGGTCAGGTCGTCGGCCGTGTGCGCGTCCCGGCAGCAGGTACGCGCGTAGCGCCGAACGGAATCGGCGTGCCGCAGGAACAGCTCCTCGTACGCACCGTCGTCGCCCCCGCGCATCCGGGCGATCAGGTCCCCGTCGGACGGCGGCAGCTCGGCACCGGAGTATCCGGAGGCCGCGTGCCGCCGGCGCGGCTGGCGCTGCGCCGGGACCTGCCGTACGGCCGGGCTGTCCGCCTCGACCTCGCCGCCGGGACCACCGAGCGGCTCTTCCCGACCGTCAACGCTCATCGCGGAAGCCCCCGCAGGACAGACTCAACCGGTACACCGTCGAAGCCTGTCACACGGGGGGCGCGTGCCGGACCCCACTCCACACCATCCACCCGTCCGGGCAGCATCCGGTCAAACCCCGTACCGATCCTCACTCTTTCGAGCGAGCAGCCGTTCGGGGCACCGTTCGACGAACAGGTCGACGAACCGGGCGGGCCGGTGGACGGGTGGAACGGGTGGAACGGGCAGCCGCGCGCACCCCTGCAGGGGCGTCCGCGAGGACTGCCTCCCGTACGGCTCAGGCCGTCCGGGACCGCAGCCCTTCGAGCAGGATGTCGAGCAGCCGGGACGAAGCCGCCGCCTGCTGCGCCGCGTCCGGCAGCGCCGGAGCGGCCGTCGCTATCACCAGCAGCACATCGGCCACCGTGACATCGCCGCGCAGCTCACCGGCCTCCCTGGCGCGGTCCACCAGCCGGCCGACCACTTCGAGCAGTGCGCCCGCGCCCGCGTCCTCCGAGGGCTCGTCCTCGACGGGCATCCGCCCGCCCACGACCCGCAGCTCGGGAGCCCCGCCACCGGTCACGCCGGCCTGGCGCTGCTGCGGAACCCGCGCCGTCTCCGCCTCGTCGACGCCGTCCTCGCCCGCCGACCCGACGCGCAGCACCTGCGGCGGCAGCAGCCGCCCGGCGCCCGAGGCCACGGAGGTGCGCAGGAAGCGCGACAGCGCCTGCCACGGCTCCTCCTCCTGGCCCAGGGCCGCCTCGGCCTGCTCGGTCAGCCGGGCAGTCTCCTCCTCGGCTATTCGGCGGACCAGGACGTCCTTGCTCGGGAAGCGCCGGTACACGGTGCCGACGCCGACCCGTGCGCGCCGCGCCACGTCCTCCATCGGAGCTCCGTAGCCCAGCTCGCCGAAGACCTCGCGGGCCGCGCGCAGCACGTGCTCCAGGTTGCGCTGGGCGTCGACGCGCAGCGGCGTGGAGCGCCCCACGCCGTGCGTGGTGCCGCCTGTCATCAGGCGCCCGTTGCTCTCACCCGAGAGTGCGGTCGCGGAACCATGGAAATCGGAAATATGCATATGTATCCCCCGGTAATCATTTGTCTCCCCCCGGAGACATTCCCCGCCTTCGCGCCGAGGTGGGCCACGGTCAGGTGGGCCCCGGTCTTACTCCTCGACGAGATACGAACATAGTTGAGCCAGAGTCAATTCAGAAGAGGCAGCCCCCGACGGACCACCGCCCGATCGGAGCATTCACCCCCACTTTTCCGACCCAAGTCTCCGGAATCACCCCTTCCGCACTGCCTGACCTGCGGAACTCCACCCCCACTCAGGCCATCCAGCAGCCCCGTACCGGCACCCTCTCCGGTCACACAATGTGTCAGGCCTGTGGACAAACTCCCGGCCACGTTGCGTCATGGGATGGTGAAGGCTGCTAACTCGCGGGGCACGGCCCCCGGTACCCCGCCCCGCACGCGCATCCTCGTCGTCGGCGGCGGCTACGTCGGCATGTACACGGCCCTCCGGCTCCAGCGAAAACTCAGATCCGGCGAAGCCGAGGTCACGGTGGTCAGCCCCGAGCCCTACATGACGTACCAGCCCTTCCTCCCCGAGGCGGCCGCCGGCTCGATCTCCCCACGCCACGTCGTCGTCCCGCTCCGCCGCGTCCTCGACAAGTGCCGCATCGTCGCCGGCGAGGCCCGCAGCATCGACCACGCCAAGCGGACCGCGACCGTCACCACCCTCGCCACCGCCGACGAGGGCACCGGCGCCCTGGAGATCGAGTACGACGAACTAGTCCTCGCCCCCGGATCCGTCTCCCGCACCCTGCCCATCCCAGGACTCGCCGACTACGCCATCGGGTTCAAGACCGTGGAAGAAGCCATCGGCCTGCGCAACCACGTCATCGAACAGATGGACATCGCCTCCTCCACCCGTGACCCCGCCCTCCGTGACGCCGCCCTCACCTTCGTCTTCGTCGGCGGCGGCTACGCGGGCGTCGAAGCCCTCGGCGAACTGGAGGACATGGCCCGCTACGCGACCCGGTACTACCACAACGTCAAACCCGAGGACATGAAGTGGGTGCTGGTCGAGGCCAGCGACCACATCCTCCCCGAGGTCGGCCCCGAACTGGGCGTCTACACCGTCCGTGAACTGCGCCGCCGGAACATCGACGTGCGCCTGGAGACCCGGCTCGAATCCTGCGAGAACCGCGTCGCAGTCCTCAGCGACGGCGCCCGCTTCCCCACCCGCACCGTCGTGTGGACCGCCGGCGTCAAACCCCACCCGGTCCTCGCCGCCTCCGGCCTCCCGCGCAACGAGCGCGGCCGCCTCGTCTGCACCGCCTTCCTCACCGTCGACGGAGTCGAACACGCCTGGGCCGCCGGCGACGCCGCCGCGGTCCCCGACATCACCGCCGACCAACCCGGCGGCGAATGCGCCCCCAACGCGCAGCACGCCGTCCGCCAGGCCAAGGTCCTCGCCGACAACCTGCTGGCCTCCCTGCGCGGCGAGCTCCTGACCGAGTACGCCCACAAATACGCCGGCTCCGTGGCCTCCCTCGGCCTCCACAAGGGCGTCGCCCACATCTACGGCCGCAAGCTCAAGGCCTACCCCGCCTGGCTGATGCACCGCACTTACCACCTCAGCCGGATCCCCACGTTCAATCGCAAAATGCGGGTGCTCGCCGAATGGACCCTCTCGGGCCTCTTCAAACGTGAGATCGTCTCCCTCGGCTCCCTCGAACACCCCAGGGCAGAATTCGAACTCGCCGCCGGACACGGCCACAGACACACCCCGCCCCCGCCCCCTCCCAACCCCCCGCAGGACGACCAGGGCTGACGTTGTCAGTGCGGTCGGCCACACTGGGCGTGTGACCATAGGTGGGCTCACACCTGCACACAGTGACATTCACCGAGCGACACCGGCCAGCGACCGACCACCTTGGGGGTACCGCCCAGCGGTAGCTGGGGGAACAGCGACCACTTGCGACACCACGAGGCTTGAACGCAGTGAACTTCACGCGCTGGAGCGCCCGTTTTCCCGGAACGCAGCGCCGCGCCGCCGCCCGGTCCGAACACGCCGCCGCCCATGCCAAGCGGGGTGAAGGGGCCGTCCCGGCAGCCCGCGGCGCCGCCGCCCGACCGGCCACGGCGCCGGACGGCAGCCCCGTCATCCCCACGGACCCCACGGTCTCCGGCACGGGCACCGCCCCGGGCACCGGCAGCAGCGTCCTCGCCGCCGTGCCCTCCCTCGACGAACTCTCCGTACGGGAGGTCCTCGGCCGGCTCCCGGCCCTCGTCGCCCTCGTCCACGGCCCCGAACACCGCGTCGCCTACGTCAACGACGCCTACACCGCCGGCTTCGGCCCCCGCCCCACCGGCGCACCCGCCCACGAGGCCCTCCCCGAACTCGGCGAACTCGGCCTCCTCCCGCTCCTCGACCAGGTCCAGCGCAGCGGCAAGCCCCGAACCGCCAAGAACCGCACCACCCCCGGCGGCGCCAGCTCGTACACGGTCACCTGCACCCCCGTCGACTTCCCCAAGGCCCCCGCCGAAGGCGACCTCGACCCCCACCACACCGGGGTCCTGATCCACCTCGCCGACGTCACCGACCACGCCGAAGCCGTCGAACGGCTGCGCGCCAGCGAGCGCAGGCAGCGCGAAGCCGCCGTCACCCTCCAGCGCTCACTCCTCCCCCAGGAACTCGAACAGCCCGACGACCTCCGCATCGCCGCCACCTACCAGCCCGGCGGCACCGAAGCCGCCGTCGGAGGCGACTGGTACGACGTCATCACCCTCGGCGCCGGCCGCACCGCCCTCGTCATCGGCGACGTCATGGGGCGCGGAGTGCGCGCCGCAGCCGTCATGGGCCAGCTGCGCACCGCAGTCCGCGCCTACGCCCGCCTCGACCTGCCCCCGCACGAGGTGCTCCAGCTCCTCGACGGCCTCGCCGCCGAGATCGACGCCAGCCAGATCGCCACCTGCGTCTACGCCGTCCACGACCCCAACGAGGGCCTGCTCGCGTACGCCTCCGCCGGCCACCTCCCGATCCTGGTCCGCGACGAGGACGGCACCGTACGCCGCGCAGCCGACCCGACCGGCCCGCCGCTCGGCACCGGCGGCTGGCTGCACACCTCGGGCACCATCGCCCTGGGCCCCGGCTCCACCGCCGTCCTCTACACCGACGGCCTGGTCGAACGGCGCGGCGAGGACATCGACGAGGGCGTCGCCGCCCTGGAGCGCGCCCTCTCCGGCGCCCAGGGCACCCCGGCGGTCATCTGCGACCGCCTGATGCGCGCCCTCGGCGTGGACGCCGACCACGACGACGACGTCGCCGTCATGGTCCTCCAGCAGCCGCATCGCATCGGTGCGGACGCCGAGCTGTTCCACAACGCCGCCCTGGAACTCCTCGGCGGCGTCGAGGCCGCCCCGCGCGCCCGCGCCTTCGCGTCCGGAGTCCTCGCCTCCTGGCGCTTCCCGGTCGAACTGTGCGACCTGGGCGTCCTGGCCGCGAGCGAGCTCGTCGCGAACTCCCTCCAGCACGGCACCCCGCCCATGCGGCTGAGGCTCCGCCGCACCGACCGCCGCCTGATCATCGAGGTCACCGACGGGGACGACCACCTCCCGCGCCGCCGCCGCGCCGAACCGGCCGACGAGACCGGCCGCGGCATCTCGATCGTCGCGACCATCGCCTCCTCCTGGGGCTCCCGCCGCACCCCGGGCGGCGGCAAGGCCGTCTGGTGCGAGTTCGCCCTGCCGGACAAGTAGCCGCGTACGGACACGACGAAGGCCCGGTCCAGGAGGACCGGGCCTTGTGCCCACACCCGTACGGGCGCACGGCCGGCTGCTACGCGGGCACACGCTCCGGCTCGGCGGCCTTCACTGCCACGGCCGGCACCGCACCGCCCTTCAGCAGCGACGGCTTGTCCTGCACCGCGCTCAGCTGCTTGCCGAGCCGCAGCGCCAACCACGCGATGCCCAGCGAGACCGCGATGAACACCCCGACGTAGAGCATCGGCACACCCGCACCCAACGGCACGCCCAGCGGCCCCAGAGCCAGCGCCATCTGCTTGACCAGCGCGAAGGCCGAGTTGTACTGGCCCACCGAACCCTCGGGCGCCAGGTCGGCCACGAGCGGCGCCAGGGTCGGGGACAGCATCGCCTCGCCGATGCCGAAGAGCGCGTACGCCGTGACGAATGCGGCGGCGGCCATCATCGCGCTGCCGTGCCCCAGGCCCGAGAACCCGGCGATGACCCACGCGACGGTCCAGATCAGGCCGACCAGCGCGATCACGCGGGACCGGCGGCGCTTCTCGACCAGCTTCAGCACGACGAACTGCGCCACGACAATTGCACCGGTGTTGGCGGCCAGCGCGAAGCCGAGGGTGGAGGGGGAGATCCCGGCGGCCTCGGTACCGAAGGCGGCGAGACCGGACTCGAACTGCCCGTAGCAGGCGAAGAAGATCACGAAACCCAGCACCAGCAGCTCGACCATGGCCCGGTGCCCGAGCAGCCGCTTCCAGGCACCGCCCGCCCGGGACGGGTCCTTCGGCACGGCGTCCCTGATGCTCGGCGCGTGCGGCATCCGCACGGTGAGGATGACCCCGGCCAGGACCAGGAACATCACGGCCTCGATGCCGAACAGCAGGGTGAAGCTGGCGGGCCGGCTCTCGTCCACGATCTGGCCGCCGATGAGGCCGCCGATGCCCAGACCCAGGTTCTGCATGAAGAACTGCAGGGCGAAGGCGCGCGTCCGGGTGCTCGGGGTCGAGCACCACACGATCATCGTGGCCAGCGCGGGCTGCATGACGGCCTGCCCGGCGCCGAGCGCCAGGGCGGACAGCAGGATCGCCGCGATGCCGGTGGACAGCCCGAGCGACAGGGCGCCGGCCGAGGCGGCGACGGCCGCACCGATGACCACGGGGACGGGACCTCGGCGGTCGATGACCCGACCGGTGAGGGGCAGCGCGACCAGGGCACTCACGGCGAAGGCCACGAACACGCTCGTGGCCGCCATGGAACCCAGACCCCGCACCTGCGCCACGTAGATGTAGAGGAACGGAACCGTGAAACCGATGCCGAACGCGGTCAACGCGTTGCCGGCCTGGATCCGCCGCATCGCAGCGCCCATCACCTTGGTCACTTCTCACCTGCCTTGAGAACTGAAGCCCGAAGACTTCATAGCTAAACTTTGATCCTTAACTCTACACATCGAAGGAGTTAGATGCCAACGGGCACATGCGATACTTCGAACCATGGGTGACACCCCCGACGGCATTGCGCCCGTCCACGAGCCGACCCTCGACGAGCAGATCGCCGTCTACCAGCGCGAGTTCCAGGACCTCGACCCCCAGGTCGAGAAGGTGGTCTCGGCGCTGAGCCGACTGAACCGCCGGATGAACGTCGCATACGGACGCCAGACCGCCGCTCTGGGCATCAGCAACGCGGAGTGGGAGGTCCTCAAGGCCCTCGTCATCTCCGGAGCTCCGTACCGGATGGGCCCGAGCGAGCTCGCGAAGCAGCTGGGCCTCACGCCGGCGGCGATGACCCACCGGATCGACCGCATGACGGCAGAGGGACTGGTGACCCGCGAGCGGGACGAGTCCAACCGGGTCCGCGTCATCGTGGAGCTCACGGACGAGGGCCGCAGCAAGTGGCTCGACGCGATGCGCGCGGCCACGGTCTTCGAGGAGGACCTCCTCCAGGACCTCTCCACGGCGGAACGCGGCGTGCTGGGCGACATGCTCACCCGGCTCCTGGACCGCGTGGAGGACCTCCAGTCGCGGAGCTGACCTGCCGCGAGTCGTGGGGTTGACACCGGCCCCGCGGATCCGTAAGGTTCTTCGAGTTGCCCCAGAGCCGGAAGGTTTTGGCGACGACACATCCCGCCGCCTCGTTGCGGCACCCAACTCAGCACGATCTCCCACCGGGAACGAATTTGGCATGCCCGAATTAATTCCCGAAGGCCGATTATGAATCGACCGGGAAATCCACTAGAGTTCTGGGAGTCGGAAGGGCCCAACAGCCCGGAAGACAAACCCCGCTGACTGGGGGTCAGGCCCGAAAGAGTCTGATAGAGTCGGAAACGCAAGAACGAAAGCCCGGAGGAAAGCCCGAGAGGGTGAGTACAAAGGAAGCGTCCGTTCCTTGAGAACTCAACAGCGTGCCAAAAATCAACGCCAGAAGTTGATACCCCGTCCACTCCGGTGGATG